>NZ_QHCP01000011.1:0-248037 GCF_003182415.1 Actinokineospora spheciospongiae
CCCGGCGGTCGCGCCAGCGCGGTCGTCGCGGGCGGCGTCGTGCCGCGCGGCGTGGGCGTGGTCGGCGTGGGCGTGGTCGGCGTGGGCGTGGTCGGCGTGGGCGTGGTCGGCGTGGGCGTGGTCGGCGTGGGTGTGCCCAGGTTGGCCGTGCTCGGTGTGGTCTTGCCCGGTGTGGGTGGGGAGGGGCTGGTCTCGGGGGGTGCGGGCGGCGGAGACCAGGTCGCGGGTGATGGAGACGGCGGCGAGGAGCAGCATCACGATGCCGCCCGCGATCAGCCAGTACTGGTGCGACGGCTTGACGTAGAGCAGGTAGGTGCCGGTCAGGGCGATCTTGAGCAGGGCACCGCCCACCAGCACCAGCAGGACGTTCTGCGTCTCGCGCCTCATCCGGCACCTCCCAGGAAGACCACACCGGACACGACCGCGCAGGCGGTGGCCACCACCAGGGTCGCCGGGGCGAAGCGCAGGGCGAACGCGCGGCCGAACGTTCCCGCCTGCAGGGCGAACAGCTTCACGTCGATGGCCGGGCCGACCACCAGGAACACCAGCTTCGGCAGCAACGGCATGCCCGCGATCGACGCCGCGACGAACGCGTCGGCCTCGCTGCACAGAGCGAGGAGGACGGCCAGGGCGGCCATGACCACGATGCCCAGCACCAGCTGCGAGCCCAGCGAGTCGACCCAGGCCCGGGGGATGACGACGTTGAGCACCGCCGCGGTGAGGCCGCCGATGACCAGGAACCCACCCGCGTCGACCAGGTCGGCGCGGGAGGTCTCGAAGAACATCCGCCAGCGGGTGCGGCCGTCGGGCTCCGGGATGCGGCGCAGGGCGCGTTCGACGATCCAGGCCGCCTTGCCGAAGCGGGCCCACAACCAGCCCATCACCACCGCGGTCGCCAGCGACCCGGTGAGCCGGGCGAGGACCATCGCCGGGGCGTTGGGGAACGCCACGCTAGTCGCGACCAGCACGATCGGGTTGACCGCGGGCGCGGCGAGCAGGAACGCCAGCGCCACCGAGGTCGGCACCCCCTGCTGCATCAGCCGCCGCGCCACCGGCACCGCCGCGCACTCGCACGTCGGCAGCGCCACCCCGGCGATGCCCGCCACCGGCACCGCCACCGCCTCGCGCTTGGGCAGCAGCCGGTCCAGCAGCGACGCGGGGACGAACGCGGCGATGGCCCCGCTGATCAGCACCCCGAGCACCAGGAAGGGCAGCGCCTGCACGCACACGGCCACGAAGATCGTCGCCCCGGTGCGTACCGCGGGCGCGTCCAACCACGAAGCGATCCACTGCTGCCCGAGCAGCGCCAGGACCAGCAGCGCGCACAGGATTTCCAGCGAGGTCACCCGCCGCGACCGGGTGGGGCCCGCCGCGGGGGGTGGCTGCGGGTCCAGGGTCGCGGTCCGGCCCGGGGCGCCTTCCCGCTCTCCGGCGGGCGCAGCGGCCCCGGGAACCGGGGACCCTGCGCCCGACGGGGCGGACGCGGTGGACTCGGCGGAGGCCGCGATGGACCCGCCGAAGACCAGGGCGGACTCACCGGAGACCAGGGCGGACCCGCCGAAGGCCGGAGCAGGCCCGCCGAAGGCCGGAGCAGGCCCGCCGAAGGCCGGAGCAGGCCCGCCGGAGACCGGAGCAGGCCCGGTAGAGACCGGGGCGGACCCGCCAAAGGCCGCGGTGGGTCCGCCCGAGGTCGGGGTGGGGTCGGCGGAAGCCGGAGCGGAGTCGACAGAGGTCGGGGTGGACCCACCCGAGACCCGGCCGGACCCGCCCGAGGCCGGGGTGGACCCACCGGAAACCGGGCCGGACCCGCCCGAGGCCGGGGTGCGCCCGCCCGAGGTCGGGGTGGGCCCAGCCGAGAGCGGGGTGGGCCCGGCGGCGGCCGGGGTGGGCCCGCCGGATGCCGCGGTGGACCCAGCGGGGACCGGGGCGGACCCGCCCGAGGTCGGCGTCGGGTCGGCGGAGGTCGGGGTGGGGTCGGGTGTGCTCATGGGTGCCTCGTGGGGTCCGGTGGGGTGGGGCCGGGGTGCTGTTCGATACCCAGAGGGCTGTACTCGTCGGTAAGGGACGCTTTTCCTCGATCAGGTGGTGGATTCACCCAGGAGATCGATGCGGAGCTGACTGGCGGTGGACACGACCAGCATCAGGAGCGTGCCCAGGGCGGTGACCTCCAGGCCGTCGGCCGGGAAGGCGTAGCGGAGGGTGACGTCCATGCCGCGGTCGGAGTGCACGACGCCCAGGGTGCCGAAGAGGCCCTGGCCCGCCCGTTCGGCCGCGGAGACCGCCAGGTTCTGGTCCTCGGGGAGGTCCCAGGCGACGACGCAGGTCAGGCTGAGGACCGTGAGGCCCTCCGCGAGCTGCATGGCCTGCACGGCGCAGGGGACCTCGCCGTGGCGGAAGGTGAGGGCGCCGTCGTCGTCGACGTGGACGTCGTGGAAGGTTTCCAGGGATTGGCGGGCCTTGGTGAGCAGCGTCGCCTCGGTGGTGGCCTCGGTGGTCATTGCTGTCCTTCCAGGAGGAGCTTGCGCGCCACTTCCTCGGAGTCCGCGGCGGCGCCGAAGCGGCGGTCGCGGCGGGCGTAGTTCTCCACGGCGGCCCACAGGTGCAGGCGGTCGAAGTCGGGCCAGAGGATGTCCTGGAAGACCAGTTCCGCGTAGGCGGACTGCCAGAGCATGAAGTTCGAGGTGCGCTGCTCGCCGGAGGGGCGGATGAACAGGTCCACGTCGGGCATCTCGGGCTGGTAGAGGTGGCGGGCGATGGTGCGCTCGTCGACCTTCTCCGGGTTGATCTTGCCCGCGGCGGCGAGGCGGGCGATCTCGCGGGCGGCGTCGCCGATCTCGGCGCGGCCGCCGTAGTTGATGCACATCGCCAGGTTGAGCACGTCGTTGCCGCGGGTGCGCTCCTCGGCGACCTCCAGCTCCTTGATGACGCTGCGCCACAGCCGGGGGCGGCGGCCCGCCCAGCGCACCCGCACGCCCATGTCGTCGAGCTCGTCGGTGCGGTCGCGGATGACGTCGCGGGAGAAGCCCATCAGGAAGCGGACCTCCTCGGGGCTGCGCCGCCAGTTCTCGGTGGAGAACGCGTACAGCGACAGCCACCGCACCCCGAGGTCGATGCAGCCGCGGGCCACCTCGACGACCTGCGCCTCGCCGCGCTTGTGGCCCTCGACCCTGGTCAGGCCGCGCTGGTTGGCCCAGCGGCCGTTGCCGTCCATGACGATCGCCACGTGCCGGGGCACGAACTCCAGCGGGATGGCGGGCGGTCGCGCGCCCGAGGCGTGCGGTTCCGGCGGGCGCACCGGGCGCCCCTCCTCGATTCTGCTGACCCGCCGCCGACGCAGCACGACCACTCCTTCACGACACCAGGGGACTCGGCGGTCAACAGTACGAGCCCCGGGAAACCGGGGGGCACGCGGAGGTCGGTTGTCCACATGCGCACGGGAGCACGGGTCAGGGCCTGCGCCGCTCCACCAGCGGCAGCGAGCGCAACTGCCGCTCCAGGTGCCACTGCAGCAGCGCGGCGACCAGGCCGCTGGCCTCGCGGCGGGCGGCGTCGGTGGCGCGCTCGGCGACGGCCCAGGTGCCGTCGGCGAGGGCGGCCATCAGGGTCAGCACCTCGTGGGTGGGGCTGGCGGAGCCGGGGGGCTTGCACCTCGGGCACACCGAGCCGCCCGCCTGGATGCTGAACGCCCGGTGCGGGCCGGGGTCGCCGCAGCGGGCGCACTCCGACAGGGCGGGTGACCAGCCCGCGAACGCCAGCGCGCGCAGCAGGAACGCGTCGAGCACCAGCGACGGGTCGCGGGTGCCGTCGGCCAGGGCGCGCAGGGCGCCGCCGACGAGCAGGTACAGCCGCAGGACCGGTTCGCCCTCCTCGGCGGACATCCGGTCGGCGGTCTCCAGCACGGCGCAGGCGGAGGTGTAGCGCTGGTAGTCGCCGACGATGCCCGCGCCGAAGGCGTCGATGGTCTGCACCTGGGTGATCACGTCGAGGGTGCGCCCGGTGTAGAACTGCACGTCGACGTGGGCGAAGGGTTCGACCCGGGCGCCGAGCCGGGAGGTGGTGCGGCGCACGCCCTTGGCCACGGCGCGGACCTTGCCGTGGTTGCGGGTGATGAGCGTGATGATCCGGTCGGCCTCGCCGAGCTTCTGCACGCGCAGCACCACGCCGGTGTCGCGGTACAGGCTCACCCCGGCATTCTCCCACCTCGGACGGAAAGAGCCCGCACGAGTCGTGCGGGCTCTTTCGGAACGGTTCCCCCGTGGGCGGCGAAGCCCGTGGACCTCAGTACGCGGAGAGGCCGACGATGAGGAAGATGATCGCCGCGACGCAGCCGATGCCGCCGAGGATGTTGCCGATGAGGCAGATGGTGCGCGTGGTGTTCGACGCGGACTCGGCCATCTGGTAGTTGCCCTGCATCTTGTACTGGCCGACCTCGTTCGACTTCATGATCGCGAGGATGCCGAAGAGGAGGCCGCCGATGAAGATGGTGGCGATGGCCCAGCCCTTGTAGTCCGGGATGGCGTTGATGTCGCCGGGCATGCCGTAGCCGTAGGGCTGCTGGCCGTAGCCGGGCTGGCCGTAGGGACCGGGCTGCTGTCCATAGGGGCCGGGCTGCTGACCGTACGGACCGGGCTGCTGGCCGTACGGCGCGGGCGAGCCGTAGGGCGGCGACGGCTGGCCGTAAGGCGGCTGCTGCCCGTACTGCTGGGGCTGCTGGCCGTAGGGCGGCTGCGGGCCGTAAGGACTGCTCAACGGAGGTTCCCCCTAGAACTTTCGACTGGGTGCCGGTGAGGGTATCTGCTACCGCCGACAGGCGTAGTGGGACTGCGCTGATATGACTTTGGGCACCTGGACCGCTACACGTAGAGACCGAGCGCCGGGATGTTCCGGACGACGAACCACCCGCCGATGACCACCCCGGCCAGCAGCGGCGTCCACCGCCAGTGAATCCAACTGCGCACGTGCCGGGCGCGCACCCGGCTCACCGCCCAGGCCGCCGTGCTCCACGCGAACAGCACCAGGAACACCAGCGACACCGCGTTGTAGTGCAGCGCGTCCCCCAACCTGCCGTGCAGCAGGCTGTGGACCATCCGCACGCCCCCGCACCCCGGGCAGCACACACCGGTCAGCGCCTTGGTCGGGCAGGCGGGCAGCCAACTTCCCAGTGCGGTCGGGTCCGACAGCGCGACCACGACGCAGCCCGCGATCCCGGCGCCGACGAGGGCCAGCGGCGCGGCCAGTGCCCGGCCCAGCGGGCGCGGCGGCACGTACACCGGGCGCCGCAGCGCGAGCGGCACGTCAGAAGCCCAAGCGGCGCAACTGCTTGGGGTCGCGCTGCCAGTCCTTGGCGATCTTCACGTGCAGGTCGAGGTAGACCTTCGTGCCCAGCAGCGCCTCGATCTGCTTGCGGGCGGTGGAGCCGACGTGCTTGAGCCGCTCGCCGCGGTGGCCGAGCACGATGCCCTTCTGGCTGGAGCGCTCCACGTAGAGCACCGCGTAGACGTCAAGCATGTCGTCGCGGCCCTCGCGCGGGTTCATCTCCTCGATGGTGACGGCGATGGAGTGCGGCAGCTCGTCGCGCACGCCCTCCAGGGCGGCCTCGCGGATCAGCTCGGCGACCAGGGTGGCCTCGGGCTCGTCGGTCAGCTCGCCGCCCGGGTAGAGCTGCGGGCCCTCGGGCAGGCGGGCCACCAGCAGGTCGGTCAGCGTCCGCACCTGGAAGCCGTCGACCGCCGAGACCGGGATCAGCTCGGCGAACTCCATCACTTCCTGCAACGCGAGCAACTGCTCGCCCACCTGGTCCGGGGTCACCAGGTCGGTCTTGGTGACCACGCCGATGACCGGGGTGCGCTTGGCGACCTTGGCCAGCTCGGCGGCGATGAACCGGTCGCCGGGGCCGACCTTCTGGTCGGCGGGCACGCACAGCCCCACGACGTCCACTTCGGACCAGGTCTCGCGGACGATGTCGTTGAGCCGCTGCCCGAGCAGGGTGCGCGGGCGGTGCAGGCCGGGGGTGTCGACGAGGACGAGCTGCGCGTCGTCGCGGTGCACGATGCCGCGGATGGCGTGCCGGGTGGTCTGCGGCTTGCTGGAGGTGATGGCGACCTTGCTGCCGACCAGCGCGTTGGTCAGGGTGGACTTGCCCGCGTTGGGCCTGCCCACGAAGCAGGCGAATCCGGAACGGTGTGCTGCGGCGGTGCTGGTCACCGGGTCATTCTGCCCTGTCGTCCCTGGACCGCAGACCCGGCGGGGTGATGCGGTGCAGTTCGAGGGTGTCCGACAGGGGCGCGGCCCCGGGTCCGCCCGCCAGCAACCAGCGCTCCAGGTCGGCGATGGCGTCCTCGCCGAGGACCCAGCCCAGCCACACCGGCTTGACGCCCTTGGCCTGCACGACCACCACGTTCGAGGTCTCGCAGGTGTCCAGGCAGGCGGCCACGCGCACGGTCGCGCCGATGGTGGCCGCGGCCTCGCGGATGCGGCGCAGGTGCGCGCCGTGGTCGGTGGTCGGGTGCTTCTTCACGGTGCCGCAGCAGCAGTCGCGGCAGACCGAGACCAGGGTGCTCACGCGAGCGTCTCGACGACCGCGCCGGACGGGTCGGCGCGCAGCACGGGCACCCCGGCGGTGAGGTCGCGGGCGGCTGCGACGGAGTCGGCGTCGACGGCGTCGGCGGCGGTGACGACAGCCGCGGCCTCCAGCCCCTGCGCGCCGCTGGACACCGCGGCGGCCACAGCGGCCTGCAACGCGGTGAGCGCCAGCGAGGGCAGGGCGACGGTGGCGGCGGCGTAGGTGCGGCCGTCGGTGTCGCGCACCGCGGCCCCCTCGGCGGCACCGGTCCTGGCCCGGCTCGACCTCGCCAGGGTCACGATCTTGGCGTCCTCCGGGTCCAGCTCGCCGTCAGCCACGCTCGCCGCTCCTCTCCCACTCCTGGTCGTCGGCCCCGGCGCGGTCGTCGCGGGCCTCGACGGTCTCGGTCGGGCGGACCACCACCGAGGTGATGCGCATCCGCCCCCGGTTGTCCTTGCCGCCCTCGGCCCGGAACCGTAGCCCGGCGATCTCGGCCTCCGCCCCGGGAAGTGGCACACGTCCCAGCCGCTGGGCGAGCAGGCCGCCGACGGTCTCCACGTCCTGGTCGTCGAGCTCCAGGCCGAACAGCGCGCCGAGGTCCTCCACCGGCAGCCGGGAGCTGACCCGCACGGCGCCGTCGTCGAGGTGCTCGACCGGGGGGCGCTCGTCGGCGTCGGACTCGTCGGTGATCTCGCCGACGATCTCCTCCAGGATGTCCTCGATGGTCAGCAGGCCCGCGGTGCCGCCGTACTCGTCCACGGCGATGGCCATGTGGTACTTCGACAGCTGCATCTCCCGCAGCAGGTCGTCGAGGCGCTTGGTGTCGGGCACGAAGACCGCCGCGGACATCACCCGCGCCACCTGCTGCGACTCCGCGGCGGACTCCATCGCGGTGCGCACGAGTTCCTTGAGGTTGACCAGGCCGACGATGTCGTCGACGCTCTCGCCGATCACCGGGATGCGGGTGTAGCCGGTGCGCAGCGACAGCGCCAGCGCCTGCCGCACCGACTTGCCCTGCTCGATCCACACCATCTCGGTGCGCGGCACCATGACCTCGCGGGCGATCGTGCCGCGCAGCTCGAACACCGAGTGGATCATCTCGCGCTCGTCGGCGTCGACCACCCCGCGCTCCTGGGCCAGGTCGACCAGCTCGCGCAGCTCCACCTCGGAGGAGAACGGCCCCTCGCGGAAGCCGCGACCGGGGGTGATCGCGTTGCCGACCAGGATCAGCAGCCGCGACAGCGGGCCGAGCACCGAACCGAGCACCCGCACCGGGCCCGCGGCGATCAGGCCGACGCCGTAGGGGTGCTGGCGGCCGATGGTGCGCGGGCCGACGCCGACGAGCACGTAGGACACCACGACCATGGCGACGCCCGCGACGAGCACCGCCACCCAGCCGGGGCCGATCGAGCGCAGGCACACCACGGTGACCAGCACGGTGGCGGTCAGCTCGCAGCCCAGCCGCAGCAACAGCAGCAGGTTGATGTGCCGGGGCCGTTCGGAGACGACGGCGAGGAGCTGGCGGGCGCCGGTGCGGCCCGCCCGCAGCAGCCCCTCGACCCTGGCCTTGGACACCGCCGAGAGCGAGGCGTCCGCCGCGGCGAAGCACCCGGCCGCGAGGACCAGCAGGACGGCGAGGACGAGCAGGCCCGCCGAGTCCGATGACAACGAGGCCTCCGGGTCAGGGGGTCTGGGGGGGTTGTTCGGCCTCGCCGAGGCCGACGGCGCCGAGCAGCTTGTCGTCCTCGACCCGCTGCGCGGCGCGGCGCTTGGCCTCGGCCGCGGCCGAGCGGAAGTCGGCGAGGATGCGCTTCTGCAGGGTGAACATCTCCCGTTCCTCGGCCGGTTCGGCGTGGTCGTAGCCGAGCAGGTGCAGCACGCCGTGCACGGTCAGCAGGTGCAGCTCGTCGAGCAGGGAGTGCCCCGCGGTGCGGGCCTGGTCCTTGGCGAACGCCGGGCACAGCACGATGTCACCGAGCAGGGCGGGCCCGGCGTCGGAGGCGTCCGGGCGGCGCGCCGAGTCCAGCTCGTCCATCGGGAAGGCCATCACGTCGGTGGGCCCGGGCAGGTCCATCCAGCGCTCGTGCAGGTCGGACATGACGTCCAGCTCGACCAGCAGCACCGACAGCTCGGCCAGGGCGCTGACGTTCATCCGGTCCAGGGCGAACCGGGCCGCGGCGACGATGGATGCCTCGTCGACCGCCACACCGGACTCGTTGGCGATCTCGATACTCACCGCGCCAGTGTCCCTGGTCGCCCCGCCGACCGCTCTCCCGGCCCTAGGTCGTGTTTCGAAAGCCCATGTTCGCGATAGCCGCGCCGAGGCGGCCCCTGGCGGCACGGGCCAAGGACACCGATACAACCCCGGTATCGGCGCCCTCGTCCCGCACCACCAGGAACCACCTCGATCACGACTCTCATCGAACGAGACTTCCGAAACACGACCTAGTGGCCGTTCTCCCGGGCCTGCGGGGACCGCCCGCCCGCGCGCACCGGGCCGCGGCGCTGGGTGGCCGTGTCCTCGGCGCCCTGCCAGCGCTCGTAGGCGTCGACGATGTCGCCGACCAGGCTGTGCCGGACCACGTCGCTGCTGGTCAGCTCGGCGAAGTGCACGTCGTCGACGTCGGTGAGGATGTCGCGCACCACCCGCAGGCCGCTGCGGTGCCCACCGGGCAGGTCGACCTGGGTGATGTCGCCGGTGACGACCATCTTGGAGCCGAAGCCGAGCCGGGTGAGGAACATCTTCATCTGCTCCGGCGTGGTGTTCTGCGCCTCGTCGAGCACCACGAAGGCGTCGTTGAGGGTGCGGCCGCGCATGTAGGCCAGCGGGGCGACCTCGATCGTGCCCGCCTGCATCAGCCGCGGGATCGACTCCGGGTCCAGCATGTCGTGCAGCGCGTCGTAGAGCGGGCGCAGGTACGGGTCGATCTTGTCGAACAGGGTGCCGGGCAGGAACCCGAGCCGCTCCCCCGCCTCGACCGCGGGCCGGGTCAGGATGATCCGGCTGACCTGCTTGGCCTGCAGCGCCTGCACGGCCTTGGCCATGGCCAGGTAGGTCTTGCCGGTGCCCGCCGGGCCGATGCCGAAGACGATGGTGTTCTCGTCGATGGAGTCGACGTAGAGCTTCTGGTTCAGCGTCTTCGGGCGGATCGTGCGACCGCGCCGGGACAGGATATCGAAGCTGAGCACCTCGGCCGGGCTCTCGGCGGTGCCCGCCGAGAGCATCGCGACCGTGCGCTTGACCGTGTCCACGCCCACCTGCTGGCCGCGGGCCGCCAGGGTCCCCAGCTCGGAGAAGACCCGCTCGGCGAACGCCACGTCGGACGGGACACCGGTGAGGGTGACCTCGTTGCCGCGCACGTGCACGTCCGCGTCCAGCAGGTCCTCCAGGAGCCGGAGGTTCTCGTCGCGCCGCCCGAGCAGGGCCAGGGTGGCGCCCTCGGGGATCGGGAAGCGGGACTGGGCGTCGTGCCCGGCGGTGGGCGTGTCGCTGGGGCGCTGCTCGGGAGTACCCGTCACGTGGTCTCGGTCCTGCCTCTGCTCGTCTCCGGCCTGCTGGTCAGCGGGCTGCCTGTGCTGTGAATGCTAGACCTCGGGGCCGACACTCCGCACCGGAGAAACGGGTCTAGCGCCCGAACCCGGCGAGTTGTTCACCGCCGAGGACGTGCAGGTGGGCGTGGAAGACGGTGCGGCAGGCGTCGTCGCCGGTGTTGAAGACGAACCGGAAACCCGACCGGTCGATCCCCTCCACCCTGGCGACCTCGGCACCGGCCCGCAGCACCTCCGAGAGCAGCACCGGGTCGGCGGTGGCCAGTTCCTCGGCGTCCTCGTGGTGGGCCCGGGGCACGACCAGCACGTGCACCCGGGCCTGCGGGTTGATGTCGCGGAAGGCGTAGACGCTGTCGTCGGAGTAGACCTCGGTCGAGGGCACCTCACCGGCGATGATCTTGCAGAACAGGCAGTCGGCACTCATGCGCGGCAGACTATCGGTCACCCCAGGAGGGCCTTCCTGGTCGCCAGGGCCACCCGCGCGGCGTCCGCGCAGGTGCTCGCCGACCCGGCCGCGCCCGGGTCCAGGAACGCCTCGACGACCTCGGCCTCGTCCGCGGCCCCCGGCACCGGCCGCACCACCGCGATCGCCGTGCAGAAGCCCTCCTCGGCGTCCTCGACGAGGAACACCTCCTGCCCCTCGACCTGCTCCCGGCGCACCTCGGGGTCGTCGCCCAGGCCGAACTCCAGGTCGAGGGAGACGATCAGCAGCGGTCCCTGGGTGCGCCCGGTGTCCTCCCACACGCACAGGTGGGCCAGCGGGACCGACGCCGCCTCCACCCGGGCGAGGCCGGGCACCCCGGTGGCGGTCTCCTCCGGGGTGGCGGTCTCCTCCGGGGTGGCGGCGCAGGCGTCGGCGGTGCGCAGGGTCGCGGTGGGGACCCGGTGGTGCCGGGCCACCTGCCCGGAGGTGCCGCGCTCGGCGAGCCCGGCCAGGACGGCGTCCACCGGGTCGCAGATGTCGGTGGCCGGGTCGCCCACCAGTGCCGCGGCCATGACCTGCACCCGCACCCCGTCGCTGAGCCGCAGCAGCTTGCGGCAGAAGTCGTCCTCGTCGAGCACGGTGGTCACCTGGAGTCCGCTGGGCAGCTTCCGGACGTCGAAGGTCCCGTCCTCGGGGTAGACGTCGTCCGGGGCGCCGACCGACAGGCCGAACCCGTGCTCGGCGTCGGTGGTGACGTAGACGTAGCAGTTGTCGAAGCCCTCGTTCGACGGCCGTTCGGGCACCCCGTACTTCTTGATCGGGTCGAGGGAGACCAGCGAGCACCAGTCGACCGTCCTCTGGTCGCCGAAGAATGTGCTGCCCGCGAGCGGGTCGCGGTCGACGGGGACGGCGGTGCCCGCGACGGTCGTGGAACACCCCGCGGCCGGGGCGGCCGCGAAGGCGATCAGGGCATGGCGGAACCGCATGACTACCCCCAGGTATCTACGTCACCCCGCGCATCGCCGGTCACCGCCTCCGCGTAACAGAGATCTCCGGGCAGACCGCCGCGTTGTGGATTTCCGCCGTCAACCCCAGCGGCCGGTGCGCACGCCCAGGGCGCCGAGGGTGACCGCGGCGGCGGTGGAGGTGCGCAGGACCGACGGGCCCAGGCGGACCGGTCGGGCACCCACCGCCGACAGCGCGTCCAACTCGTCCGGGGTGATGCCGCCCTCGGGGCCGACGACCAGCACCACGTCACCCGAGTCCGGCAGGTCCACGTCGGCCAGGCGGGTGGACAGGCCCGCCTCCAGCACCAGGGTCAGCGCGCTGGAGCCGACCAGGGTCAGGAGCCCGCGCAGCGCGACCGGCTCGCGCACCGGCGGGACCCACGGGCGGCGGGCCTGCTTGGCGGCCTCGCGGGCGGTCTTGCGCCAGCGCTCCAGGGCCTTCGCCCCGCGCGGGCCGTCCTCCCACTTGGTGACGCAGCGGGTGGCCCGCCAGGGGACGATGGCGTCGGCGCCGGCCTCGGTGGCCAGCTCGACCGCGAGTTCGCCGCGGTCGCCCTTGGGCAGGGCCTGCACGACGACCACGCGCGGGCTGGGTTCCGGTTCGGTCCAGCGCTCCTGCACGGCCAGGTCCAGGGTGTCGCGGCCCGCCGCCACCACGGTGCAGCGGGCCACGGCGCCCGCGCCGTCGGTGAGCAGCAGCGACTCCCCCGCCCGCAGCCTGCGGACGGCGGCGGCGTGCCTGCCCTCGGGGCCGTCGAGGGTGTGCGCGTCCGCCGCGGGCAGCGCGTCGACCAGGAACAGCGCGAGGGTCACCGGCGGCCGCGGAACTTGGAGAACAGACCGCCGCCCCGCCCGTTCGCCGAGGCCAGGGTGTGCTCCTCCTCGCCGCGCAGGGTCGCCAGCTCGCGCAGCAGCTCGGTCTGCCGGGCGTCGAGGCGGGTGGGGACCTCGACCTCGATGTGGACGTGCAGGTCGCCGCGGCCGTCGACGCGGCCGGTGGAGCGCAGCCGGGGCAGGCCGCGGCCGGGCATGACCAGTTCGGTGTCGGACTGGGTGCCCGGGTCCAGGTCGAGGTCGACGACCCCGTCGAGGGTCTCCAGCGGCAGCGACGCGCCCAGGGCCGCGGTGGTCATCGGGACGCGCAGCGTGCAGTGCAGGTGGGCGCCGTCGCGCTCGAAGGTGTTGTGCGCCAGCTCCTCGACCTCGACGTAGAGGTCACCGGCCGGGCCGCCGCCGGGGCCGACCTCGCCCTGCCCGGACAGCCGCACCCGCATCCCGTCGGCGACCCCGGCCGGGATCTTGACGGTGATGGTGCGCCGCGAGCGGACCCGGCCCTCACCGGCGCACTGGGTGCACGGCTCGGGGATGGTCTCGCCGAGGCCGCGGCAGGTGGGGCAGGCGCGCGCGGTGACGACCTGGCCGAGGAACGACCGCTGCACCGACTGCACCTCGCCGCGCCCGCCGCAGGTGTCGCAGGTGACCGGGGAGGTGCCCGCGACGCAGCCGGAGCCGCGGCACAGGTCGCACAGTATCGCGGTGTCCACGGTGATCTCGCGGCTGATGCCGGAGAAGCACTCCTCCAGCGTCATCTGGATGCGCAGCAGCGCGTCCGAGCCCGGCTGCACCCGGCTGCGCGGGCCGCGCCCACCGCCACCGGGGCCGCCCGCCGCGCCGAAGAAGGCGTCCATGATGTCGCCCAGCCCGAAGCCGCCGCCGCCGAACGGGTCGCGCCCGCCGCCCCCGCCGCCGTTGCCCAGCGGGTCGCCGCCCATGTCGACGATCTTGCGCTTCTGCGGGTCGGACAGGACCTCGTAGGCCGCGGTGACCTCGCGGAACCGCGTCTGCGCCGCCTCGTCCGGGTTGACGTCCGGGTGCAGCTCGCGCGCGAGCTTGCGGTAGGCGCGCTTGATCTCGTCGGCGCCCGCGTCCTGGCGCACCCCGAGCGTGCCGTAGTAGTCCCTCGCCACCGTGTCCAGTCCTCCTGCCCCGGCCGATCCGGGGTCACCGTCGCAGTAATCAGTCGATAATCAGTCGAATGCCCGCGGTCCTCTTACTGGCCGAGGATCTCGCCGACGTAGTTGGCCACGGCGCGCACCGCGGCGATGTTCGAGGGGTAGTCCATCCTCGTCGGCCCCACCACGCCCATGCCGCCGAGCAGGGTGGCCCTGGTGCCGTAGCCGATGGACACCACCGAGGTGCTGCGCATCTCCGCGGCCTCGTTCTCCTCGCCGATGCGCACCGTGATGGTGCCGGGGTCGGCGGTCGCGGCCAGCAGCTTGAGCACGACCACCTGTTCCTCCAGGGCCTCCAGCACCTGGCGCAGCGAGTTGGGGAAGTCCGCGGCGTTGCGGGTCAGGTTGGCCGTCCCGCCGAGCACGAGCCGTTCCTCCGGGTGCTCGACGAGCGATTCGACGAGCACGGTGGCGATCCGCACGACCGCGTCGCGCAGCTCCTTCGGCGCCCCCTCGGGCAGCTCGGCGACCTTGGCCGCGGCGTCGGTGAGCTTGCGCCCGGCCAGCGCGGAGTTGACCAGGGCGCGCAGCCGGGCCACCGACTCGTCGGTGACCACGTCGCCCAGGTCGACCATGCGCTGGTCGACCCGGCCGCTGTCGGTGATCAGCACCAGCATCAGCCGGGCCGGGGTGATCGTCACCAGTTCGACGTGGCGCACCGTGGAGGTGGTCAGCGTCGGGTACTGGATCACCGCGACCTGGCGGGTGAGCTGGGCCAGCAGCCGCACGCTGCGCCGCATCACGTCGTCGAGGTCGATCGCGCCCTCGAGGAAGCTCTGGATGGCCTTGCGCTCGGCCGACGTCAGCGGCTTGACCTCGCTGAGCCGGTCGACGAAGAGCCGGTAGCCCTTGTCGGTGGGGATGCGGCCCGCACTGGTGTGCGGCTGGGTGATGTAGCCGTCCTCCTCCAGGGAGGCCATGTCGTTGCGCACCGTCGCGCTGGACACGCCCAGGTTGTGCCGGTCGACGATGGCCTTGGAGGCCACCGGTTCCTGGTGCTGCACGTAGTCGGCGACGATGGCCCGCAGCACCTCGAAGCGCCGCTCGTCCGAGCTGACCACCCGCCACCTCCCTCGTGCGTCCGGTGCGTGTCGGTTCGAGTTTACGGAGGCGGGCGGGGTCGTGGTGGAGTCGGTTGGCCCAAGCGCGATCAGGACCACCGCGCCGGGCACCTTGCGCGGCCGCCCGTTGTGTCTGGATCATCCCCGCCATGGCCTCGTCGACGCTGACCACGGTGTTCCTCCCGATCGCCCTGGCGGTGGTGATGCTGGGCCTGGGGCTGTCGCTGTCGGTGGCCGACTTCGCCAGGGTGGCGCGGGTGCCCAGGGCCGCGCTGCTGGCGCTGGCGGTGCAGGTCCTGCTGCTCCCGGCGCTGGCCCTGGGGCTGGCGGTGGCCTTCGACCTGGCACCGGAACTCGCGGTGGGGCTGATGCTGCTGGCGGCGTCACCGGGCGGGACGACGGCGAACATCTTCAGCCACCTGGCGGGCGGCGACGTGGCGCTCAACGTCACGCTGACGGCGGTGAACTCGGTGCTGGCCGTGGTGACGCTGCCGCTGGTGGTGAACCTGTCGATCGCGGGGTTCCTCGGCGCCGACAGCGCGATCGGCCTGCAACCGGCGAAGACGTTGCAGGTGTTCGCGCTGGTCCTGGTGCCGGTGGCGATCGGGATGGTGGTGAACCGGCGCTTCCCGGGGTTCGCGGCGCGGGCGCGCGGGCCGGTGAAGGTGGCGTCGGTGGTGGTGCTGGTCGGGGTGATCCTCGCCGCGGTGTTCGCCGACCGGGGCAACGTGGGCGGCTACCTGCGCTCGGTCGGGGTGGTCGTGGTGCTGCTGTGCCTGGTGAGCCTGGCCATCGGGTACGCGGTGCCGCTGCTGGCGGGGGTGGCGCGTCCGCAGGCGATCGCGTCGGCGTTCGAGATCGGGCTGCACAACAGCACGCTGGCGATCACCGTGGCGTTGAGCCCGGCGCTGCTGGACAACGCGGCGATGGCGGTGCCCGCGGCGGTGTACGGGGTGGCGATGTTCTTCCCGGCCGGGGCGTTGGCGTGGTGGTTCGCCCGGCGGGGGCGGGCGGTGGCCGCCCGGTCGGAGGAGCGGGGGAGGTGACGCCCCCGCGTTCGGGGTTGTCCCCTCCCCTGCTGCCGCCGGGTGGTCGACGCCGCCGGATCAGGGGCGGGCACCCGGGGTCGTCACCACGGGATCGGGCCGTTCTCGTCGACGTAGGTCCCGGTCGGGCCGTCGTCGGGGATGGTGGCCATCTCCACGGCGATGGCCGCGCCCTGCCGCGGCGTGCGGTGACCCGCGTGGCCGTTGAGGTCGGTGGCCACGTAGCCGGGGCAGACGTTGTTGATCAGGATGCCGGTGCCCGCCAGCTCCCGCACGTACTGCAGGGTGATGGCGTTGAGGTAGGTCTTGGTGGGTGAGTAGGCGGTGTCCGCCGGGCCGGTGCCGTCCTCGCGGCCCGTGGCCTGGAAGGTCAGCGAGCCGACGCTGCTCGACAGGTTGACGACGCGCGGTGACGGGGAGCGGCGCAGCAGCGGCAGCACGGCGTTGGTGACCCGGACGACCCCGTAGACGTTGGTCTCGACGCCGGAGCGCAGCACGTCGATGTCGGCCGCGGTGGCGGGCATGGGCCACGCCCCGGCGGTGGCGGCGTTGTTGACCAGCACGTCGAGGCCGCCCCGCTCGGCGAGCAGCGCCGCGGCGGCGGTGACCGACGCGTCGTCGGTGACGTCCAGCGGCACGCCGAACGCGTCCACCCCGGCCGCGCGCAGCCGCGCCACCGCTTCCTCGCGCCGCCCGGTGTCCCGCGCGCCGACACCGACGGTGAACCCGCGCGCGCCGAGCCCGGCCGCGATCTCGTACCCGATCCCCTTGTTGGCGCCGGTGACCAGCGCGATCTTCTGTTCTTCCACGCCATCCATGGTGCTCACCGATCGTCATCGGACCAACACCGCCGGAGTGGGCCTTCGATACCCCAGGGGTATCGTCGTGGACGTGGACACGCGCGAGCTGCGCTACTTCGTCGCCGTCGCCGAGGAGTTGCACTTCGGCCGGGCCGCCGACCGGTTGGGCATCGCCCAGCCACCGCTGTCGCGGGCGATCTCCCGGCTCGAGCAGCGGCTCGGCGTCGCGCTGCTGGAGCGCACCAGCCGCCGGGTCGCGCTGACCGGCGCGGGCGCGGCGCTGCTGGCCGAGAGCAGGCCGATCCTCGGCGCGCTGGCCGCCGCCGAGCGCCGCACCCGCCAGGCCGCCGCCGAGCAACCGCGGATCACGCTCTCGGTCAAGGCCGGGACCACCGGCGAACTGCTGGCCAAGCTGCTCGACGCCTACGCGGGCGAGCCCGGCTCCGTGCCGGTCGACCTCCTCCTCGGCGACGCCCACCAGCAGGAGGCCCGGCTGCGCGGCGGCGAGGCCGACGTCGCCCTGCTGCACCTGCCCTTCGACGCCACGGCGGGCTTCGAGGTCGAGCCGTTGCTGACCGAGGGCCAGGTGCTCGTCCTGCCCACCTCCCACCCCCTGGCCCGGCGCACCCGGCTGCACATGTCCGAGATCGACGCCCGGACCGACCTGCCGCTGGCCCGCTGGCCCCGGGTCGACGGGACCTACCCCGACGGCCCCGGCGTGGAGATCCGGAACCTGACCCAGCTCTACCAGTTGATCGCGCTGGGCCGGGGCGCGGTGGTGCTCCCGGAGTCCTGCCGCAGCGACTTCACCCACGACCTGGCCACCGTCCCGGTCGTCGACGGCCAACCCGTGACCACGGTGATCGCGTGGCCGTCGATGAGCCGCTCCCGCCCGGTCGCCGACCTGGTGCGGTTGGCGACCGGGCTCTGGCCGCAGTCCGACCAGGACGCGGTCAGGAGCCGGGGGGTGCCGGGTCGGTGATCCGACCCACCGGCGAACGCCCCGGACCGGGGACAGGTGCTCAGAGGGAAACCGGCACCGAGGTGGCGCCGCGCAGGTTGATCCGGCCGTTCCAGGTGACATCCCCGGCCAGGGCGAGGTCGGGGAAGCGGCGGACGAGGCGGTCGAAGGCCACCCGGCCCTCCAGGCGGGCCAGGGCCGCGCCCAGGCAGTGGTGGGGGCCCGCGCCGAAGGACACGTGGTGGCGGGCGTTGGGGCGGTCCACGCGGAACTCGTCGGCGTCGGGGCCCCAGAAGCGCTCGTCGCGGTTGGCGGAGGCGAGGCTGGCGATGGCGAAGGTGCCCGCGGGGATCTCCCGGCCGCCCACCTCGGCCGGGCGGAGGGTGACCCGCCTGCTGGACTGGACCGGGCTGTCGTAGCGCAGCATCTCCTCCACCGCGTTGCCGACCAGCCCGGGGTCGGCCTTGAGCGCGGCGTGCTGGGCGGGGTGGCGCAGGAGGGCGACGGCGCCGTTGGAGATCAGGTTGACGGTGGTCTCGTGGCCCGCGACGTAGAGCAGGACCACCTGGGCCACCAGCTCGTCCGGGCTGAGGACCCAGCCGCCGTGCTCGGCCCGGATCAGCGCGGTGAGCAGGTCGTCGCCGGGGTGGGCGCGCTTGTGCTCGATGGCCTCGGCGGTCAGCTCGCACAGCTCGCGGTCGGCCTCGCCGACGCGCTTGGCCAGCTCGGGGTCGGCCATCGGTTCCAGTGAGCGCACCAGCAGGCCGGTCAGCTCGCGCAACCGGGGGGCGTCGGTGAGCGGCATCCCGAGCATGTCGTTGATCACGGTGAACGGCAGCGGGAAGGCCAGCGCCTCGACCAGGTCGCCCCCGCCGTCGGCGGCGAGCCCGTCCAGGGCGGTGTCGACCAGTTCGGTGATGCGGGGTTCCAGGGCGCCGATCGCCCGGGGGGTGAAGACCTTCTGCACCAGGCCGCGCAGCCGGGTGTGGTCGGGCGGGTCGCGGTCGAGCATGGACATGCCGCCCGCGCGGAAGTCGACCCCGCCCGCGGCCTCGCGCATGGCGTCGCGCACCGGGTGCGGCACGACGTTGCGCTGCTCGACGGACAGGTCGGCCCGCAGCAGGGCGGTGACGTCGCTGTGCCGCGACACCAGCCAGAACCCCATCGGGTGATCCTGGACCGGGTCCTGGTCGCGCAGCTCGCGGTAGTGCGGGTACGGGTCCTCCGCGAAACCGGGGGCGAACGGGTTGAACAGTGCGGTGGTCACCAATTCACCTACTTTGTGTTGGTCACATACACCGTGTATGTCAGTAGGGTCTCAGCGTATGTCGGATGTCAAGAGTCGGCGGGAGCAGTACTCCGACGCGACGCGCGCGGCGCTCATCGCCGCCGCCACCACCAGGTTCGCCACCGAGGGCTACTCCGCGACGGCCCTGGAAGACGTCGCCGCCGACATCCGGGCCACCCGGGGCGCGGTCTACCACCACTTCGGCAACAAGAGGGCCCTGTTCGAGGCGGTGATGGAGGAACTGGCCGCCGCGGCGTTCGAGCAGATCGTGCGCGCCCGCGCGGGCGCCGACTCGCCCTGGGCGGGGGCGGTGGCCGCGCTGGAGGCGTTCCTCGACCGGTGCATGGACCCGGTCTACAGCCGGGTCGTCTGGCAGGAGGGGCCGGTCGCCCTGGGCTGGCGGGCCTGGCAGGCCACCGAGCAGAAGTACGCCTACGGTCAGATCGAGGAGATCCTGCGCGACCTGGTCGGCGACGGGGAGATCGACCCGTTGCCGCTGGGGCCCGCCACCCGGGTCGTCTTCTGGGCGCTGGGCGCGGCCGGGCTGGGCTTGGCCGAGGCGGACCCGGCGGAGCGCTCCGCGCTGCGCGCGGACTACGCCGAGGTCGCCCGCAGGCTGCTCGTCGGCCTGCGCTCCGCCGCCGACCCGGTGTGATCGGCCCGTCGTGGTCACCCGGGCCGCGCCCGGTGGCTACCCTCGACTCGGACGCGAACGGCGCGTCCAGGAGAAAGGACCCATGAGCGACGAACGCGCCCTGGCCGAACGCCTGGGCTTCACCCGGGACCAGCAGGCCCTGGAGATCGGCTTCGACGACGACACCGACGCCGCCCTGCGCGACTCCGTGGAGGAGGTGACCGGGCAGGAATTGCTCGACGAGGACTCCGACGAGGAGGCCGACGTGGTCCTGCTCTGGTTCCGCGAGGACGACGGCGACCTGACCGACACCCTGGTCGACGCGGGCTCCCGGCTGGTCGAGGGCGGCACCGTGTGGCTGTTGACGCCCAAGGTGGGCCGGGACGGCTACGTCGAGCCCGGCGACATCACCGAGGCCGCGGACACCGCCGGGTTCAACGCGATGAAGTCCGTCGCCGCCGGGCCCGACTGGTCCGGCACCAAGCTGGCCGCGGGCAGGCACTGAGGACCCCCGCACCCGGCCCCGGCCGGATCAGGTCAGCCTGCGCACCACCGCGTCGGCGAGCAGCCTGCCCCGGTCGGTGAGCACGCAGCGGCCCCCGGCGAGGGCGGTGGGGTCGAGGAGGCCGTCGACGGCGGCCACCCTCGCCTCCTCGGTCGCGGCCGCGTCCAGCGCGGCGACCGGCAGCCCGTCGGCGAGCCTCAGCTCCAGCAGCACGCGCTCGACGCGGCGGTCGTCGGCGGTGAGGACTTCGCGGCCCAGCGCCGGGGACAGCCCGCCCGCCAGCAGCTCCGCGTACCTGGCCGGGTGCTTGGCGTTCCACCAGCGCACCCCGCCGACGTGGCTGTGCGCGCCGGGGCCCGCGCCCCACCAGTCGCCGCCGCGCCAGTAGAGCATGTTGTGCGCGCAGCGGGCCTCCGCGTCGGCGGCCCAGTTGGAGACCTCGTACCAGCGCAGGCCCGCGGCCCCCAGGGCCGCGTCGACCTGCTCGTAGCGGTCGGCCAGCACGTCGTCGTCCGGGGCGGGCAGCTCGCCGCGGCGGATGCGGCGGGCCAGCGCGGTGCCCTCCTCGACGATCAGCGCGTAGGCCGACACGTGGTCGACACCGGACTCCAGCACCGCCTCCAACGACGCCGCGAGGTCCTCCGGGCGTTCGCCGGGGGTGCCGTAGATCAGGTCGAGGTTGACGTGGGCGATGCCCTCCGCGCGCGCCTCGCGGGCGGCGGCGACGGCGCGGCCGGGGGTGTGCGTGCGGTCGAGCACGGTCAGCACGTGCCGGGCGGCGGACTGCATCCCCAGCGACACCCGGGTGTATCCCGCGTCACGCAGCCCGGCGAAGAAGGCGGGCGAGGTGGACTCCGGATTGGACTCGGTGGTGACCTCCGCGCCGTCGGCGAGCCCGAAAGTGGCGCGGATCGCGTCCAGGACCTGAGACAACCCTGCGGCACCGAGCAGTGACGGTGTGCCACCGCCGACGAAGACGGTCTCCGCACGCGGCGGGCTGCCCAAGATCGTCGCGGCCAGCTCCAGCTCGCGCCGCAGACCCTCCATCCAGGAGGCGGGCGAGGCGGAAGTCCCCAGCTCACCGGGGGTGTAGGTGTTGAAGTCGCAGTAGCCGCAGCGGGTCGCGCAGAACGGCACGTGGACGTAGACGCCGAAGGGCCGGGCGCCCAGTCCGGCGAGGGCGGCGGGCGGGAGCGCGCCGTCGGGCGGGGCGGGGTCGCCGTCGGGGGGAGCGGAGGGCACGACACCCATCATCGCAGGGCGCGACGTGCGGTTTCGGCCGCCTCGGCGCAAGCACATCGTGCGCCGTCCCAGCATGCGGATGACTGTGGACCACACCGTGGACGCGTGGCACGCTGAGGACATGTCAGCGACTGAGGTCTTCCTGGTGGTCCGCCGCCACGTGGACCTGCGTCGCGTGTCCAGCGCGCTGTGCCGGGCCACCTGACCTGTCGTCGCCCCAGTTCGCGTTCAGCAGGCGTCGGCGCGCAGGCTGCGTGATCCCAGGCACACACCGGGATTCGTCAGCGGGCGCGCGCGCCCCGACCCCGGAGGACAAGCCCGGTGTCTCCCACCACACCGCCGGCCAGTGCCGGCAAGCGAGCACAAACCCGTCGCGGTGAGGGCCAATGGGCCCTCGGCTACCGCGAGCCGCTGAACCCGAACGAACGGTCCAAGAGGGACGACAACCCGCTGAACGTGCGCGAGCGGATCGAGAACATCTACGCGCACAACGGGTTCGACAGCATCGACCCGGGCGACCTGCGCGGCCGGTTCCGCTGGTACGGCCTCTACACCCAGCGCAAGCCCGGGATCGACGGCGGCCGCACGGCCACCCTCGAACCCGAGGAGCTCGACGACGAGTACTTCATGCTGCGCGTGCGCACCGACGGCGGCGCGGTCACCACCGACCAACTGCGCGTCCTCGGTGAGCTGTCCAAGGACTACGCGCGCGACACCGCCGACATCACCGACCGGCAGAACATCCAGTACCACTGGATTCGCGTCGAGGACATGCCGACCATCTGGGCCAGGCTCGAGGGCGCGGGCATGACCACCATGGAGGCCTGCGGCGACAGCCCCCGGGTGATCCTGGGCTCACCGGTCGCCGGGATCGCCGAGGCCGAGGTGCTCGACGGCAGCCCGGCCGTCGACGAGATCAAGCGCCGGTTCATCGGCAACCCGGAGTTCGCCAACCTGCCGCGCAAGTTCAAGTCGGCGGTGTCCGGGCTGCCGGACGTGGCGCACGAGATCCACGACGTCGCCTTCGTCGGCGTGGTCCACCCCGAGCACGGCCCCGGCTTCGACGTCTGGGTCGGCGGCGGCCTCTCGACCAACCCGATGATCGGTCAGCGCCTGGGCGCGTGGGTGCCGCTGGACGAGGTCGCCGACGTCTACGGCGCCGTCATCGGCGTCTTCCGCGACTACGGCTACCGGCGGCTGCGCCACCGCGCGCGCATCAAGTTCCTGGTCAAGGACTGGGGCGTGGAGAAGTTCCGCGAGGTCATGGAGGAGAAGTACCTGGGGCGCAAGCTGATCGACGGCCCCGCCCCGGAGGTCCCCGCCACCCCGTACGACCACGTGGGCGTGCACCGGCAGAAGGACGGCCTGTTCTACGTCGGCGCCGCGCCGGTCGCGGGCCGGGTGTCCGGGACGACGCTGCTGGAGGTCGCGGCGGCGGCCGAGCGGGCCGGGTCGCGGCGGGTGCGGTTCACCCCGCTGCAGAAGCTGGTGGTGCTGGACGTGCCCGAGGCCGAGGTGCCCGCGCTCCAGGCCGCGCTCGCCGACCTCGGCCTGCACACGGACCCCTCGCCGTGGCGGCGCGGGGTGATGGCCTGCACCGGCATCGAGTTCTGCAAGCTGGCGATCGTGGAGACCAAGGGCCGCGCGCTGGACCTGGTGACCAAGCTGGAGACCCGGCTCAAGGACGTCACCGACACCCAGTCGCTGGCGCCGCTCGCGGTGCACATCAACGGCTGCCCCAACTCCTGCGCCCGCATCCAGACCGCCGACATCGGCCTCAAGGGCCAGATCGTCACCGACGACGCGGGCAACCAGGTCGAGGGCTTCCAGGTGCACCTCGGCGGCGGCCTCGGCCTCGACACCGGGTTCGGCCGCAAGCTGCGCGGGCACAAGGTGACCGGCGACGAGCTGCCCGACTACGTCGAGCGGGTCGTGCGCAACTTCGTCGCCGGGCGCGAGCCGGACGAGCGGTTCGCCCAGTGGGTCGCCCGCGCCGACGACGGCGCCCTGAGGTGAGCGGGCGGGCAACCCCGTTCCACTGCCCGTACTGCGGCGAAGAAGACCTTCGGCCGCAGGAGGAACCGCGCTCGGCCTGGCTGTGCGCCGGGTGCCGCCGGGTGTTCACGGTGGAGTTCCTCGGACTGAACCTGAGCAAGGAGGCCGGTCAGTGACCACCACCGACACGAAGGACCTGCGCGCGCTGGCCGAACGGGCCGAGCACGAGCTGGCCGGGGCGAGCGCCGCGGAAGCGCTTGCGTGGACCACGCAGACGTTCGGCGACCGGTTCATCGTCGCCTCCAACATGCAGGACGCGGTGCTGGTCCACCTGGCCTACCAGCACAAGCGCGACATCGACGTGCTGTTCCTGCAGACGGGCTACCACTTCGCCGAGACCATCGGCACCCGCGACGCGGTGGAGGCGGTCTACCCGGAGCTGCGGATCGTGAACGCCGAGGCCGCGCAGTCCGTGGCCGAGCAGGAGGCGGAGTTCGGGCCGCTGAACAAGACCGACCCCGGCCAGTGCTGCTTCCTGCGCAAGGTGGTGCCGCTGCGGGAGACGCTGTCGCGCTACGACGCGTGGGTGACCGGGGTGCGCCGGGTGGACGCGCCCACCCGGGCGAACACGCCGATCGTGCAGTGGGACGACCGCAACGGGTTGGTGAAGGTCAACCCGATCGCGGCCTGGTCCGACGACGAGTTCAACGGCTTCATCGCCGAGAACGCGATCCTGGAGAACCCGTTGGTGAGCACGGGTTACCTGTCCATCGGCTGCGCGCCGTGCACGGCGAAGCCGCTGCCGGGGCAGGACGCGCGCAGCGGCCGGTGGGCCGGGCAGAGCAAGACCGAGTGCGGATTGCACGGGTGAGGCGGGAATGACCAGCACACAGACACGGCTCGATTCCCTGGACCGGTTGGAGTCCGAGGCGATCCACATCTTCCGCGAGGTCGCGGGCGAGTTCGACCGGCCGGTGATCCTGTTCTCCGGCGGCAAGGACTCCACGGTGCTGCTGCACCTGGCGATCAAGGCGTTCTGGCCCGCGCCGGTGCCGTTCCCGCTGCTGCACGTGGACACCGGGCACAACCTCGCCGAGGTCATCGAGTTCCGCGACCGCACCGTCGAGCGCCACGGCCTGCGCCTGGTGGTGGCGAGCGTGCAGGACTACATCGACGACGGGCGGCTGGAGGAGCGCGCGGACGGCACCCGCAACCCGTTGCAGACCACGCCGCTGCTCGACTCGATCACCGGCAACAGGTTCGACGCGGTGTTCGGCGGCGGGCGCCGCGACGAGGAGCGCGCCCGGGCGAAGGAAAGAATTTTCAGCCTACGCAATTCCTTCGGCCAGTGGGACCCGCGGCGCCAGCGTCCCGAACTGTGGAACCTCTATAACGGCAGGCACCGCCCCGGCGAACATGTCCGCGTGTTCCCGCTGTCGAACTGGACCGAACTCGACGTCTGGCGCTACATCAAGCGCGAGGCGATCGAGCTGCCGTCCATCTACTACGCACACCGCCGCGAGGTGTTCCAGCGCGACGGCATGTGGTTGACCGCGGGCCCGTGGTTCGGTCCCCGGGCCGACGAACCGGTCCGGGAGCTGACCGTGCGCTACCGCACGGTCGGCGACGGGTCCTGCACCGGCGCCGTCGTGTCCGACGCCGCCGACATCGACACCGTCATCGCCGAGGTGTCGGCCAGCAGGCTCACCGAGCGCGGCGCGACCCGCGCCGACGACCGGATGTCGGAGGCGGCCATGGAAGACCGCAAGCGGGAGGGCTACTTCTGATGGACCTGTTGCGCCTGGCGACCGCCGGAAGCGTCGACGACGGCAAGTCCACCCTGGTGGGCCGCCTGCTCTACGACACCAAGTCCGTGCTCGCCGACACCCTCGACGCGGTGCACCGCGCCAGCGTCGACAAGGGACTGAGCACCCCCGACCTGTCGCTGCTGGTGGACGGCCTGCGCTCGGAGCGCGAGCAGGGCATCACCATCGATGTCGCCTACCGCTACTTCGCCACCCCGAACCGCTCGTTCGTCCTGGCCGACACCCCCGGGCACGTGCAGTACACCCGCAACACCGTCACCGGCGCCTCCACCGCGCAGCTTGCGGTGCTGCTGGTCGACGCGCGCAAGGGCGTGCTGGAGCAGACCCGCCGCCACGCCGCGGTGCTGGCGCTGCTGGGCGTGCCGCGGCTGGTGCTGGCGGTGAACAAGGTGGACCTGGTCGGCTACGACGAGGCGGTGTTCGAGGCCATCGCCGCCGAGTTCGCCGAGCACGCCACCGCCCTGGGCTACCCGCTGGGCTCGGTGCTGTCGATCCCGGTGTCGGCGCTGGTCGGCGACAACGTGGTGGACCGCTCCGCGCACACCCCCTGGTACGCCGGGCCGACGCTGCTGGAGCACCTGGAGACCGTCCCGGTGGAGCCGGACCCGCACGACGTGCCGTTCCGCTTCCCGGTGCAGTACGTCATCCGCACCAACACCCCCGAGTTCCCCGACTACCGCGGCTACGCGGGCCAGGTGGCGGCGGGCACGGTCCGCGTCGGCGACGAGGTCGTGGCGCTGCCCGCGGGCCTGCGCACCACCGTGGCGCGCATCGACACCCCGGGCGGTCCGCTGCCCGAGGCCGAGGCGGGCCGGTCGGTGACCCTGGTGCTGGCCGACGAGATCGACATCAGCCGCGGCGACCTGATCGCCCCCTCGGCCGACGCCCCGATCAGCGCCGACGAGTTCGGCGCGACCGTGGCGTGGCTGTCGGACAAGCCGCTGCGCCCCGGCGCCCGCGTGCTGGTCAAGCACGGCGCGCGGACGGTGCCCGCGCTCGTCGGCGGGCTCAGCGCCCGCTTCGACGAGCAGCGGCTGCTGAGCGTGCCGGACCCGGAGTCGTTGGCGCTCAACGAGATCGGCCGCGTCACCATCCGCACCGCCGAGCCCCTGCCGGTCGACGACTACGCCCTCAACCGGCGCACCGGCGCCTTCCTGGTGATCGACCCCGCCGACGGGTCGACCCTGGCGGCGGGCCTGGTCGGGGCACCGCTCCCCGAACTGGAGACCGGGAGCGGCTGTACCGGCGGCGGAGAGGCCGCCACCACAGCCGCAGACCTCGTCTCCCCCGGTCCCTGAACCCCCCGCAGATCCCCGAAAGGCCCACCACCGTGAGAAGCACCCGCCGCGCCTTCGCAGCCGGCATCGCCGCCCTGTCCTTAGCGTCCCTGGTCGCCGGGTGCTCCCGCGCCGACCGCGGTGACACCTCGGCCTCGGACACCGCGACCGACCAGGGCCCGGCGGCCGAGCTGCGGCTGGGCTACTTCCCCAACGTCACGCACGCCTCCGCGCTGATCGGCCTGGAGAAGGGCTTCTTCGCAAAGGAACTGGGCGGCACCAAGCTGGTCCCGACGAAGTTCAACGACGGTCCCACCGAGGTGGCGGCGTTCCTCGGTGGTTCGCTCGACGCGGGCTTCATCGGCTCCGGCCCGGCCATCAACGCCTTCGCCAAGTCCGACGGCGAGGCCGTGCGGCTGGTGGCGGGCGGCACGTCGGCGGGCGCGCAGCTCGTCACCTCGGCCGACATCACCAAGCCCGAGGACCTCGTCGGCAAGACCGTGGTGACCCCGGCCCTGGGCAACACCCAGGACGTGGCGCTGAAGAAGTGGCTCGTCGACAAGGGCCTCAAGGACAGGGTGCAGGTCACCAACCGGGAGAACGCCCAGACCCTCGACGCGTTCAAGAAGGGCGAGGTGCAGGCCGCGTGGCTGCCCGAGCCGTGGTCGTCGCGGCTGGTGCTCGACGCGGGCGCGAAGGTCCTGCTCGATGAGAAGGAGCTGTGGGCCGACGGCAAGTTCCCGACCACGACCCTGCTGGTGCGCACCCAGTACCTCAAGGAGCACCCGCAGACGGTGCAGGCGCTGCTGCGCGGGCTGCTGACCGCCAACGCCTACGCGGGCAGTGACAGCGCGGACGCCAAGCTCGCGGTGAACAAGCAACTGGAGGCGTTGACCGGCAAGGGCCTCAACGCCGCCGTCATCGACCGCGCGTTCACCTCGATCAGCCTGGACACCGACCCGCTCGCCGCGACCTACCCGCGGCTGGCGAAGGACGCCGTCACCGCGGGCGTCGCCACCGAGGAGACCGGGCTGGGCGGCTTCTTCGACCTCGGCGCGCTCAACACCGTCCTCAAGGCCGCGGGCAAACCGGAGGCGGACGCCGCCGGTCTGGACAAGAAGTAAGCCGAAGCCCCGTTGACGCTGAAGCCCGTGACACAGGACGACCGAGGAAGGCAGGCGACACGATGACCGCCACGCTCCCCACGCACCGCGGGACCGACACCGCCGTGCGGCTCACCGGGGTCCGCAAGACCTTCGGGCAGGGCACCCGCGCGGTGACCGCGCTCGACGGGATCGACCTGCGGGTCGCGCCCGGCGAGTTCGTCTGCCTCCTCGGCGCCTCCGGCTGCGGCAAGACCACCGTGCTCAACCTGATCGCGGGCCTGGACCAGCCCAGCGCGGGCACGATCGAGCTGTCCACCTCCCGGCCCGCGGTGATGTTCCAGGAGGCCGCGCTGATGCCGTGGCTGACCGCCGCGCGCAACGTGGAGCTGCCGCTGCGGCTGGCCGGGGTGAAGAAGGCCGAGCGGGAGACCCGCGCGGCCGAACTGCTGGACCTGGTCCGCCTCTCCGGGGCGGGCGACAAGCGCCCGCACGAGCTGTCCGGCGGGATGCGCCAGCGGGTCGCGCTGGCCAGGGCGCTGGCCTCGGCGCTCAACCGCGAGGGCGACGGCGCCGCGCTGCTGCTGATGGACGAGCCGTTCTCCGCCCTCGACGCCATCACCCGCGACTTCCTGCAGAGCGAGCTGCTGCGGGTGTGGCAGGCCACCGGCACCGCGGTCGTGTTCGTCACCCACGACGTGCGCGAGGCGGTGCGGCTGGGGCAGCGGGTGGTGCTGCTGTCGTCGAAGCCGGGCCGGGTGGTGCAGGAGTGGGCCGTGGCCGACCTCGACGCCCCGGAGGGCGCCCTGGTCACCGAGGAGATCAACGGGCGCCTGCGCGAGGTGATCAGCAGCCATGCCGCCTGAGGCGACGGCCCCGGTGGCCGACCACGCCGTCGAGGGCCTCGACGCGCTCGACGCCCCGCCCGAGCAGCCGCGCAGGCGCACCGGGCTGGTCCGGTCGGTGCTCGCCCCCGTCGGCGCGCTGGTGCTGTTCGTCGCGGTGTGGCAGGCGCTGTGGGCGGCGGCGATCTGGCCGGAGTACCAGTTGCCCGCCCCGATCGCCGTGTGGGACCAGGTCTGGAAGGTCACCCAGACCGGCCAGGTGTGGGAATTCCTCTGGGTCTCGGTGCACCGGGCGATCATCGGCTTCCTGATCTCGCTGGCCGTGGCGACGCCGCTGGGCCTGCTGCTGGCCAAGGTGGCGATCGTGCGGGCGGCGATCGGCCCGGTCATCTCCGGCCTGCAGAGCCTGCCGTCGGTGGCCTGGGTGCCCGCCGCCGTGCTGTGGTTCGGCACCACCGACGCGGCCATCTACACGGTGGTCCTGCTGGGCGCGGTGCCCTCCATCGCGAACGGGCTGGTGGCGGGCATCGACCAGATCCCGCCGATCCTGCCCCGGGTGGGCAAGGTGCTCGGCGCGGGCCGGGTCGACGCGGCCCGCTACATCCTGCTGCCCGCCGCCCTGCCCGGGTACCTGGCGGGGCTCAAGCAGGGGTGGGCGTTCTCCTGGCGGTCGCTGATGGCCGCCGAGCTGATCGCGACCTCCCCGCAGCTCGGCTTCGGCCTGGGGCAGTACCTGCACAACGGCATGTCGCTGTCGGACATGTCGATGGTGATGGCGGGCATCCTGCTGATCTTCCTGGTGGGCGTGGGCATCGAACTGCTGCTGTTCCGGCCGCTGGAGCGGGCCGTGCTGCGCGCCCGCGGCCTGTCCGGGTCGCTGTGAGGGACCGGCGGTGAACACCCCCCTGGTCGCCGTGGCGCACGGCAGCCGCGACCCCCGCTCCGCCGCCGCGGTGGCCGAGCTGGTGGCGGTCGTGCGCGCGCGACGGCCCGGGCTGGACGTGCGGACCGCGTTCCTGGACCTGTCCGCCCCGCTGCTCTCCGACGTCCTGGCGACGCTGCACGGGCCCGTCGTGGTGGCCCCCCTGCTGCTGGGGCGGGCGTTCCACGCGCGGGTCGACCTGCCGGGCCTGGTCGCCGAGGCCGAGCGCGACCGGCCGCGGCTGTCGGTGACCGTGACCGACGTGCTGGGCCCGGACGACCGGCTGGAGGCGGCGGTGCTGCGCAGGCTCGCCGAGGCCGGGGTGCGGCCGGGGGACCCGTCGCTGGGGGTGGTGCTGGCGGCCACCGGGTCCTCGCACGCGCCCGCGAACGCGCGGGTGCACGAGATCGCCCGCCGCTGGTCGGCGCGGCTCGGGTGGGCGGGGGTGCGGGTGGCGTTCGCCACGGCCGAACCGGGGGTCGCCGCGGCCGCGGCGGCGCTGCGGGCCCGCGGCGCGCGGCGGATCGCGGTGGCGTCGTACTTCCTGGCGCCCGGCCTGCTGCCGGACCGGGTGGCGGCCCGGGCGGCGGAGGTCGAGGGGGTCGTGGCGGTGGCCGAACCGCTCGGCGCGGCCGTCGAGGTGGCCGACCTGGTGCTGGCCCGCTACGACGAGAGCCTGCTCGTCCGCGTCCGCTCGGCCTGACCGGGCAACACCCGGCTGTTGTGCTCCCGGTGCCCGGCGTCGGAACACGCGACCCCTCTGGTCGGCGAATGCCCGCCGAACCGATCCCCCGGACGGAATAGATACCCCCAGGGGGTAGTTGAGCGGGGAATGGAGCATTCCACCTCGACTTGGCGCACCGCTGTCTCGGCCACGCTGCACTGCCTCACCGGCTGCGCCGTCGGCGAGGTCCTCGGCATGGTGCTGGGCACCGCCCTGGGCTGGTCGACGGCCACCACGGTCGCCGTGTCGGTCGCGCTGGCGTTCCTGTTCGGCTACGCGCTGACCGCCCGCTCGGTCCTGGCGGCCGGGGTGGCCCTGAGCACGGCGTTCGGCGTGGCCCTGGCCGCCGACACGGTGTCCATCGCCACCATGGAGGTCGTCGACAACCTGGTCATGGTCGCCGTCCCCGGCGCGATGACCGCGGGCCTGGCCGACTGGCTGTTCTGGGCGTCGCTGGCGGGCTCCCTGGCCGTTGCGTTCGCCGTCGCGGTCCCGGTCAACCGGTGGCTGATCAGCCGCGGCAGGGGTCACGCGGTCGTGCACCGGTACCACCACTGATCCCCGGCTAGGGTGACCCCATGGTCGAAGAGCTGGTGCACTACGACGTGTCCGCGGGCATCGCCCGGATCACCCTGGACTCCCCGCACAACCGCAACGCGCTCTCCGCGCGCCTGCGGGCGGACCTGCGGACCCACCTGAGCACGGCGATCGCCGACGACGCGGTCCGGGTCATCGTCCTGGACCACACCGGCCCCGTCTTCTGCTCCGGCATGGACCTCAAGGAAGCGGGCGGCGCCTCGTCGTCGGCGCAGGGCGTGCAGGAGTTCCCGGCCATCCTCGAGCAGATCTGGACCAGCCCCAAGCCGGTCGTGGCCCGCCTGGCGGGCCCGGCCCGCGCGGGCGGCGTCGGCATCGTGGCCGCCGCCGACATCGCCATCGCCTCCGACTCGGCGACGTTCGCCTTCACCGAGGTCCGCATCGGCGTCGTCCCCGCGGTCATCTCGGTCACGGTCCTCCCCCGCCTCCTGCCCCGCGCGGCCCACGAACTCTTCCTCACCGGCGAAACCTTCGACGCCCCCCGAGCGGTCCGCATCGGCCTCCTCAACTCCGCGGTCCCCCTCACCACCCTGGACGACGAGGTCGACCGCTACACCACCATGCTCAGCCTCGGCGGCCCGAAGGCCCTGGCCGCCACCAAGGACCTCCTCCGCCGCACCCCCGCCGACACGATGTCGGCGGACTTCGCCGAGATGCTGTCGCTGTCGGCGGGCTTCTTCGCGGGCGAGGAAGGCCAAGAGGGCATCACCGCCTTCACCCAGAAGCGCAAGGCCAACTGGGTCCCCTGACCTGTGGACAACCCCACGCGCACACCACTTCCCGTCACCCCCACCGGTAAAGTTGACACCGGGGGCCCCGGGTCGCTTCTGCGTCCCCTGTGGACAACCACCTGCGGCACACCTTTTCTGTCGGTCCCCCCGAATAGAATGGAAATCGGGGGGACCCCGCGTCGCCTGTGGGCGAAGTCGCGATCTCGTGGACGGAGTCGCGATCCTGTGGACGTCGCGATGTTGTGGACAGAGGCGCGCTGACGAACCGGGCGAACCGGCACTCCGAGCAGAACAGGGAGTCAGGCCGGGAAGCGGGCGGTGAGGGCGGCGACGGCTTCCCGCGCCTGGGCCATGAGGGTCGCCAGGATCTCGGCGGTGGGTGCTTCCCTGGCCAGGGGGTAGGACTGGCCCGCCCACAGCGACATCGACTCCGGGTCGTCGGCGGCGGTGGAGGCGGCGCGGAGGGGCTTGGTGAGGTTGTTGACGTTGGGGTAGGCGGCGGGGGCCGCTGCGCCGTGGTCGGTGATGAACTGGTTGACCAGGCCCCGGGCGGGGCGACCGGAGAAGGCCCTGGTGACCGTCGTCTCGCGGTCGGCGGCGGCGAGGGCGGTGCGGTGTGCCCGGGAGGTTCCCGCCTCGGGGCTGCGGAGGAAAGCCGTGCCCAGTTGGGCGGCGACGGCCCCGGCGGCGAGGACGGCGGCGATGTCGGCGCCGTGGACGAGGCCGCCCGCGGCGATCAGGGGCAGGTCGGTCTCGGCGGCGACCAGGCGGAGCAGGGGCAGCAGGTCGTAGGCGGGGGCGCCGCTGGGGTGGGCCGGGTCGTCGGTGAAGACGCTGCGGTGGCCGCCCGCGGCCGGGCCCTGCACGCAGAGGACGTCGGCGCCCGCTGCCGCCGCAGCCCGGGCTTCCGCAGGTGTCGTCACGGTGATGACGACCTGGGTGCCCGCCGCCCTGAGGCGTTCCACGTCGGTCGGGCGGGGGAGGCCGAAGGTGAACGACACCACCGGCACCCGCTCCTCGACGACCACGTCGACCTTGGCGGCGTAGTGGTCGTCGTCCCAGTCCGGGTCGCCGAGGAGGACCCCGTAGCGCTCGGCGTCGGCGAGGACGCGGTCGCGGTAGGAGTCGACGTCGGCGGCGGACTCGCGGCTGGGGGTGAAGATATTGACCCCGAAGGGGCCGGTGGTGCCCCGGCGGGTCTCGGCGATCAGCGCGCGGAGCCGGTCCGGGGTGACCAGGGCCGCGGCGAGGAAGCCGAACGCCCCCGCCTCCGCCGCCGCCACCACCAGTTCCGGGGTGGTGGGCCCACCCGCCATCGGAGCCACCACGACCGGGATGCGCGTCTCGGCGATCATGCCTCCGACGCTAGTGCACCCGGGCGCCGGGCGCGGGTCAGCGGGTGAAGACGATCTTCCCCGCGGTCTCGCCCGCCAGCATGTCCTCGATGCCCGCCTTGGCCTGCTCCATCGGCAGCTCGGCGCCGATGGTCGGCCTGATGCCCGCGATGTCGCAGAACCGGATCAGGTCGCCCAGTTCCTCGCGGGTGCCCATGGTGGAACCGATGACACGCAGTTGCAGGAAGAACAGCCGCTGCAGGTCGGCGCTGGGGTCCGGGCCGCTGGTGGAGCCGGAGACGACGATGACGCCGCCGGGCTTGAGGGCGCGCATCGAGTGCGACCAGGTGGCCTTGCCGACGGTCTCGAACACGCCGTCGACCTTCTCCGGCAGCCGGGCGCCGGACTCGAAGACCTGATGGGCGCCGAGTGAGGTGGCCAGCGCGCGCTTGTCCTCGGTGCGGCCGGTGACCCACACCCGCAGGCCCGCCGCCCTGCCGAGCACGATCAGCGCGGTGGACACCCCGCCGGAGGCGCCCTGCACCAGCATGGTCTGGCCGGGCAGCAGCCCCGACTTCACGAAGATCATCCGGTAGGCGGTGAGCCAGGCGGTGCCCAGGCAGGCGGCCTCGGCGAAGCTCAGGCCCGGGGGCTTGGGCAGTGCGTTGCGGGCGGGCACGACCACGGTGTCGGCGAAGGTGCCCTGGTGCTTCTCGGTGAGCAGGGTCCTGGTCGGGTCGAGGGTCTCGTCGCCGCTCCAGGCCGGGTCGCCGATGACCGAGTGCAGCACGACCTCGGTGCCGTCGGGCAGCACACCGGCGCCGTCGCAGCCCAGGATCATCGGGAAGCGCTCGGGCTTGATGCCGACGCCGCGCAGCGTCCACAGGTCGTGCATGTTGAGGCTCGCGGCCTTGACCGTGACCCGCACCCACCCGTCGGGCGCCTCCGGCTCGGGCCGCTCACCGATGGTGAGCGAGGCCAGCGGGTCGTCCGGGTTGGGCTCGGCGGCGTAGACAGCGAACATGCCTGAAACATAGCGACGCGCGGCGCCCGCCGCCCCACGGAAGTGGCCCAGGTCTAGTCTCGGTGGTGTGCAGGGGCTCTCCGACTGGTGGGACGACGTCGAGCTGTGGCTCAGCAGCGCGCCGTTCCTGGTCCAGTTCGCCCTGGTCATGGCCGTGCTGCTGCCGCTGTGCGTGGTCGTGGCGTGGCTCATCGACCGGGTGGTGGACTACGCGTCGGCCCGGTTCGGGCACGCCCCGGAGGAGACACCGCTGGGGTCGCGGTCGAGCACCGACGCCGATTCGTAGGCTGGCCGAGTGGGTTCCCGCAAACGCATCACCGGCGCACTCGTCGGCCTGGTCCTGATCGTCCTGCTGGGCTGGTTGACCCAGGTGGCGGACGACTCCGGCAGCACGTCCGCCCCACCGACCGGCTCGACGACGACCGGGGTGCACAACGGGTCAGGCAGCGGGTCGGACAGTGGGTCGGGCAGTGGGTCGGGCTCGGCGGGGGTGCCGAGCAGGGGCCGCGCGGTCGAGGGCATGGTCGTGCGGGCGCTGTCGGAGCTGCCACCGCAGGCGGGGCAGACCTGGGCGCTGATCGAGAAGGGCGGCCCGTTCCCGTACCCGCGCAACGACGGCGTCACCTTCCAGAACCGGGAGGGCAGGCTGCCCAAGCAGGCCTCCGGCTACTACAAGGAGTACACCGTGCCCACTCCGGGCAGCCCAGACCGCGGTGCGCGGCGCCTGATCACCGGCTCCGGCAGCGAGGTCTTCTACACCGAGGACCACTACGACTCGTTCGTCTCCGTGGACACCGGCCGATGACCACCACCGAGCACCGCCTCGACGGTGCCGCGGTGCGCAGCAAGCGCGGCATGATGACCGCGCTGGCCCGGCTGCTGCGCTTCCCCGACTGGTTCGGCCACAACCTGGACGCGCTCTACGATTGCCTCACCGACCTGTCGTGGCTGCCCGCGGGCGAGCACGTGCTGGTGTGGACGCACCCGGAGGTGCTGGCCACCGCCGACCCGGCGGGCTACCGCGGCATCCGCGAGGTCCTGGCCGACGCCGTCGAGGGCGCCGCCGACAGCGACCGGCCGCTCAAGGTCGTCCTCGTCGCACCGGAGAACTGACCCTCCCACCCGGAAGGGTCAACCAGCCAGGCTCCAACCAGGCAGGTCCCGCCAAGCTGGCCCCGCTCGGCGGGTCCGGCCAGGCAGGTCCCACCGGGCATGATCAGCGCACATCCAGCCGGGCACAGCCAGCCAGGCACAGCCCGCCGAGCGGGGTCAGCCCCCGCACCCGCCACCACCACCGCAGCTACTGCCGCCCCCGCACGAGCTGCTGCTGGAGCTGCAACTGCTGCTCGAACTCGAGCAGCCGTACGAGCTGCCACCGCCGTCGCCGCCGCCTGCCCCGGTGGGCCGGGCGTTCATCGCGAACACCTGGCTCAGTTCCTCGTCCGGGTACGCGGTGAGCCCGTAGAGCGCGACCGGGGCCAGCACCGCCGCACCGACCAGGGCACCCGCGCCCAGCGGCGAGGGCTCCGGGATCGAACCCCGGCGGGTGGTGGTGTGCCCCCGGGCCTGGTTGAGCGCGGCGCGGCCCTTGGCGGCGGGGCGCTGGCGGATGTTGAGCAGGGCGAAGCGGACGAGCAGCCAGAGGGCGACCGTGCCGACCAGCGAGAACACCAGGTTGCCGACCGGGCGGTCCAGGCTGATCCCGTTGACCAGTCGCACCACCCCGACAGCCATGATCAACACGAACAGCCAGTGCACCCGCTTGGCCGCCCGCGCCCGCCCGACGGAGGTCAGGTAGCCGCGCGCGACCAGGTCGCGGGCCATGTCCTGCCCGATCCGGGTCTGCGCCAGCCCCAGGGGCTTGGCCTTGGACAGCCGGTGGGAGCTGCCGAGGAGCCGCCGCACCTGGGCCTGCACCGGGTCGTCGGCCCGCGTCGCGCCGCGGCTGGGGGTGAGCACGCCGGAGCGGCTGACCCGCACGACGTCCCTGGCGACCAGGCCCGCGATCGCGGTCTGCTCGACCCGCACCGGCCCACCCGCCAGCCAGGCGAGCTGGTACTCGTCCAGCCGCCCGGTGTCGGGCCTGCCTCCCCCTGAGCCGGACCGGCCGACGACCGCGGCCACCACCGAGATCACGAAGGCGGCCAGCACCGCCACCCAGTACGCGGAGAGGAACTCCGGTCCGGTCATGCCCCACGGTTCCATCGGACCTCCTGCCGGTTCGCGCGACCGCCGTCCCCTCCGGGGCCGACCGGCGGCGCTTTCCACATCAGACGATCCGCATCACCTCCCGGTTGCGTTCAGCGGCCAAGTCAGGGGTCCCGGTCGGGTGTGCGCGGCGACCAGCTCCGCGACCGCCGGGTCCGGGTGGGCCGCGATGCCCTCGACCGCCACCGCGGCGGGCAGCCAGTCGGGCTGGGCCCGCAGGTCCTCGACCTGGGCCACCCGCACCGACACCGCGGCGAGCGCGGCCCGACCCCGGTCCGACGGCCGGTCCTCCCCCGCCCGCAGGGCGAACGCGACCGCGAGCCAGACGGCCCCGCTGAGCACCAGGCTGATCGACAGCACGCCGACCTGCCACTCCCAGTCCAGTTCGGCGAACAGCCGCGCCACCCCGACACCCAGGACCACGCCGAGCAGCCAGTGCCCCTGGTGGCCGGGGGACTCGGCGCCACCGCGGCGCAGGTGGCCGCGCCGGGTGAGGTCGCCGACCAGCTCCCGGCCCACCTGGCTGTCCCCGAACCGCAGCGAGCCCGCGCCGCGCAGCGTCCGACCCGTGCCGATCGACCGGAACAGCCAGCGCTCCACCGGGTCGGACGGCTCGGCGCCCGGTAGGGGCGCCAGCACGCCGCGGTCATCGATGCGGGCCCGGCCCGACGCCAGCAGCACCGCGATCACGACCTCCTCGACCCGCGGCGCGCCACCGGCGAGCCAGGCGAGGTGGTAGTGGCCCAACGGCCGGGTGTCGGCGTCGCCCACCGCCGCCTCCCGCCGGAGGTAGGCCGCGACGGCCAGGACCACGACCAGTGCCAGCGCGAACGCGATCCAGTACAGCCAGAGGAACTGCCCGGCGCCGATCCCCCAGGGTGCTCCGTCCTCCACACGTCCCCCAATCCCAGGGCGGAGACCGTACCGATCTCCACCTGTCGGTTCTAGAGTCCTCACCATGTTCACCGTGGACGACGCGATCCGGATCGCCAGGGACGCCCACGCCGGTCAGGTCGACAAGTCCGGCCTGCCCTATATCGCTCACCCGCTGCGCGTGCTGGCCGCGGTCGAGGGCGAGCACGAGAAGATGACCGCCGCGCTGCACGACGTCGTCGAGGACACCCCGGTCACCCCGGACGACCTGCTGGCCGCGGGCTGCCCGCCGGAGGTGGTCGCCGCCGTCGAGGCCGTCAGCAAGCGGCCGGGCGAGTCCCAGCCCGACTACCTCGACCGGGTCGCCGCCGACCCGCTCGCCCTCGCCGTGAAGCGCGCCGACATCGCCGACAACTCCTCCCCGGCGCGGTTGGCCCGATTGGACGAACCGACCCGCGAACGCCTGCGCGCCAAGTACTCCGCCGCCCTCGCCCACCTCGACGGCCGCGCGGACTAGGGCCGGGCCGCCAGTTCGGCGATGAGCTTCTTCGGCGCCACCACCCGGTACGCCTCTTCCAGGACCTCCGATAACTCGTCCCAGTCCACCGGGCCGTCGAGGTACACCCCGAGCCAGCCGCGGTGGCCGACGTACGGCGGGCGGTAGAAGCGGTCCGGCTCCTGGCCGATCATCTCCTCCTGCGCCCCCGGCGGGGCCGCGCACCACAGCGACTCCCGCCCGTCACCGTGGTGCCGGTCGTCGGTGAAGGTGTGCGAGGCGAACATCTTCTTCACGAACCACGACGGGGAGCCGTGGCTCAGCTTCTCGGTGGCGCCGGGCAGTGCCAGGCAGACGGCGCGGAGGCGGTCGAGCGTTGCGGACATCGGATTCCCCTTTCCGCGACCAAGAATCCCGGGCCGGGGCGGTGCTGTCCAACGGTTGTCCACAGGCCGCGCGGAATGCGCAATAGTGGCTTCCCCGGCCCGCCCCGGCGGTCCAGAATCCGCACCAGCAGCCGCGGAGAGGACCCCACATGAGCGAGCAGGCGACCGGAACCTTCGACATCGACGAGTGGCGCCCGGAGGAGAGCGACGAGCAGCACGGCACGGTCATCGGCCGCAACACCGCCCGCAAGAGCTACACCGGCGACCTGACCGGCACCAGCGTCGTCACCATGTTCACCGTGCAGACCCCGGTCGCGGGCTCGCAGTCCTACGTCGCCGTGGAGCGGATCACCGGCACCCTGCACGGGCGGACCGGCACGTTCGTGCTCCAGCACAGCGCCACGGCGAGCCCGGAGCGCCAGGCCATAGACATCACCGTGGTGGCCGACTCGGCGACCGGTGAGCTGGCGGGCCTGACCGGCGAGATGGTGATCACCATGGTGGGCGACACCCACCACTTCACCATCGACTACAAGTTCGACTGAGCCGGGTGGGGAGGCCCGCGACCGGGCCTCCCCGCGGGCTCACTTCTTGCCCTTGCCGGTGGGCTCGTCGGTGGACAGCGCGGCGACGAACGCCTCCTGGGGGACCTCGACGCGGCCGACCATCTTCATCCGCTTCTTGCCCTCCTTCTGCTTCTCCAGCAGCTTGCGCTTGCGGCTGATGTCACCGCCGTAGCACTTGGCGAGCACGTCCTTGCGGATGGCGCGGATGGTCTCGCGGGCGATCACCCTGGCGCCGATCGCGGCCTGGATCGGCACCTCGAACTGCTGGCGCGGGATCAGCTCGCGCAGCTTGGTGGTCATCCGGGTGCCGTAGCCGTAGGCGGAGTCGCGGTGCACGATCGCGCTGAACGCGTCCACCGCCTCGCCCTGCAGCAGGATGTCGACCTTGACCAGCTCGGAGGCCTGCTCGCCGGACTCCTCGTAGTCCAGCGAGGCGTAGCCGCGGGTGCGCGACTTGAGCGAGTCGAAGAAGTCGAAGATGATCTCGCCGAGCGGGATGGTGTAGCGCAGCTCGACGCGGTCCTCGGACAGGTAGTCCATGCCGCCGAGCTGGCCGCGCTTGCCCTGGCACAGCTCCATGATCGTGCCGACGAAGTCGCTCGGGGCGATGACCGTGCACTTGGCGACCGGCTCGAAGACCTCGCCGATCTTGCCGACCGGCCAGTCCGACGGGTTGGTGACGACCAACTCCTTGCCGTCGTCGAGCACCACCCGGTACACCACGTTGGGCGCGGTGGAGATCAGGTCGAGGCCGAACTCGCGCTCCAGCCGGTCGCGGGTGATCTCCAGGTGCAGCAGGCCGAGGAAGCCGCAGCGGAAGCCGAAGCCCAGCGCCGCGGAGGTCTCCGGCTCGTAGGTGAGCGCGGCGTCGTTGAGCTGGAGCTTGTCGAGCGCCTCGCGCAGGTCCGGGTAGTCCGAGCCGTCCACCGGGTAGAGCCCGGAGTAGACCATCGGCTGCGGTTCGCGGTAGCCGGCGAGGGCATCGGTGGCGCCCTTGCGCTCGGAGGTCACCGTGTCGCCGACCCGGGACTGGCGGACGTCCTTCACCCCGGTGATCAGGTACCCCACCTCGCCGACGCCGAGGCCGCTGCTGGCCTTGGGCTCCGGGGAGATGATGCCCACCTCCAGCAGCTCGTGCGTGGCGTTGGTGGACATCATCCGAATCCGCTCGCGCGGGGTGATCCTGCCGTCGACCACGCGGATGTAGGTGACCACGCCGCGGTAGGTGTCGTAGACCGAGTCGAAGATCATCGCCCGGGCGGGGGCGTCGGCGTCGCCGACCGGGGCGGGCACCTGCTCGACCACCTTGTCGAGCAGCTCGGAGACCCCCACGCCGGTCTTGGCCGACACGCGCAGCACGTCGTCGGGCTCGCAGCCGATGATGTGCGCGATCTCGGCGGCGTACTTGTCCGGGTCGGCCGCGGGCAGGTCGATCTTGTTGAGCACCGGGATGATGGTCAGGTCGCGGTCGAGGGCCATGTACAGGTTGGCCAGCGTCTGCGCCTCGATCCCCTGCGCGGCGTCGACCAGCAGGATCGCACCCTCGCAGGCGTCCAGCGCCCGGGACACCTCGTAGGTGAAGTCGACGTGCCCGGGGGTGTCGATCATGTGCAGGACGTGCTCGTCGCCGTCGACCACCCAGGGCAGGCGGACGTTCTGCGCCTTGATGGTGATGCCGCGCTCGCGCTCGATGTCCATCCGGTCGAGGTACTGCGCGCGCATGGCCCGCGCCTCGACGACACCGGTGATCTGCAGCATCCGGTCGGCCAGGGTCGACTTGCCGTGGTCGATGTGGGCGATGATGCAGAAGTTCCGGATGCGCTCCGGCGCGGTGAAGGTCGTGTCAGCGAACGTAGCCACTCAAGGTCCTCGCATGGTCTCCGGGTACACCCCATCGTCCCATGCCGGGCGGTGGGGCTCTCACGCCAGCCGGGTCACCTCCACCGAGACCTCGATCGCCGCCGCCGGACCGCCGCTGTAGGTGCCCTTCACCGGGGACACGTCGGCGTAGTCGCGGCCGGTGGCGACCCAGATGTGGCGGGGGCTGATCTCGATGTCGTTGGTGGGGTCGAACCCCCACCATCCCCCGGTCCAGGCCTCCACCCAGGCGTGCGACTCCCCCACGACCGTCTCCCCCACCACGCCGTCGGGCTTGGTGTGCAGGTAGCCGGAGACGTACCGCGACGGGATGCCCACCGCGCGCAGCATGGCCAGGGTGAGGTGCGCGTAGTCCTGGCAGACGCCCTCGCGGGCCTCCCAGGCGTCGACGGCGGAGCTGTGCACCCCGGTGGTGCCGCGCTTGTAGGTGAGCCGGTCGTACACCAGTTCGGCGATGGCCAGCACGGTCTCGTGCGGCTTGCGGCCCTTGCGCAGCTCGCGGGCCAACTGGCCCAGCTCCTTGTGCCTGGGCACGTACCGGGTCCACTCCAGGTACTCGCCGTAGCGGTCGACCAGCCGGTCCGCGCGCAGGTCGGCCCAGGTGGCGCCGTCGAGCGGCAGCACCGTCTCGCCGGTCTCCACCACCGAGGACGCGACGATCTTGAGTTCGGTGTGCGGGGCGTGCAGGTCGAAGGCGGTGACCTCGGTGCCCCAGTAGTCGGTGTAGCGGAACGACCGGGTGGGCGGGGTGGTCTCGATCCGGGTCACCACCAGGTTCTGCCACCGGTCGCTGCGCGGGGTGAGCCGGGCCTCGTTGAACGACTGCACCACCGGGGCCTGGTAGCGGTAGCCGGTGGTGTGCACCACCCGCAACCGCCAGGTCCCGGTGCCGTTGGACCCCGTCGTGCCCGTCGTCGACGGGGTCGTGCTCGCCGCGGTCACAGGCTCACCTCCGCGTTCGTCCAGGCCACCCACGGTACGGAGTGGAAGTACTGCTGCGACACGGCCTCGCCGACCTCGCGGACGGTCTCCTGGAGCTGGGCCAGCCGGTCGGTCAGGTTCTCCAGCAGCTCGTCCGGGCGCAGGAACTCCAGGTCGCTGCGCGCCTTGCCGAGCAGCCGGATGGCTTCGGCCTTGGAACCGACCCGGTTGGTGGGGCGGTTGTCGAGGTGCTCCAGGCAGCGCTCGGCCTGGCTCAGCGCGTGGAACACCGAGCGCGGGAACAGCCGGTCGAGCAGCAGGAACTGCACCACCCGGCGGGCGTCGAGGGCACCGCGGTAGGTGCGCAGGTAGGTGTCGTGGGCGCCCGCCGAGCGCAGCACGGTGACCCACCCCGGGGACGACGGCTTGTCGCCCACCCGCGACATCAGCAGCCGGACGATCATGTCCACGCGTTCCACCGAACGGCCCAGGACGAGGAACCGCCAGCCGTCGTCGCGCGACATCGTGGAGTCGGCCAGCCCGGCGAACATCGCCGCCCGCTCCTCGACGAAGGCGAAGAACGAGTGCGGGCCGGTGCGCCGGGACGCCCTCTGCCGCTCGGGCAGGGCGTTCCACATCGCGTTGATGCACTCCCACAGCTCCGTGGAGACCACCTCGCGGGCGACGCGGGTGTTCTCCCTGGCGCTGGAGACCGAGGACACGATCGACCCGGCGTGCTCCCGGGAGAACGCGACCAGGTCGGTCAGCGAGCGCATCTCCAGCTCGGTGCCCTCCGGCGGGGTCATGCCCAGCACGGCCAGCAGCTGGCGGCTGGTGGCGTCGGCGTCGACGGTCGCGTCCTCCAGCAGGTGGTGGACGGACACGTCGAGGATGCGGGCGGTGTCGTCGGCGCGCTCGACGTACCTGCCGATCCAGTAGAGCGACTCAGCGTTGCGTGCGAGCATCCCTGCCTCCTCGCCGTGGCGTGCGCGGTCCGCACCTGTCTAGCCGCTGGTCGTGACGACCACGTTAAGCGATCACTGCTGCTGTTGCTGCGCGGAGGTCAGCTCCGGGCCCTGCTCCGGGGCGAACTCGTCGAGCGCGGCGGCCCCGACGAGCCCCTGACCGCTGAGTTCGGCGTCCGCGGTGGACGAACGGGCGGCCAGCACCCAGGTGTCCTTGGAACCGCCGCCCTGCGAGGAGTTCACGACCAGCGAACCCTCCGGCAGGGCCACCCTGGTCAGGCCGCCGGGGAGCACGAAGACGGACTTGCCGTCGTTGACCGCGAACGGGCGCAGGTCCACGTGGCGCGGCTTGAGCCGCTGACCGACCTTCGTGGGCACGGTCGACAACTGCACCACGGGTTGGGCGATCCACCCGCGCGGGTGCGCCCGGATCTTCTTGCGCAGCGCGTTCAACTCCTTGGGGTCGGAGTCGGGCCCGAAGACGATGCCGTAGCCACCGGAACCCTCCACCGGCTTGACCACCAACTGGTCGATGCGGTCGAGCACCTGCTCCTGCTCCTGCGGCAGCCAGCAGCGGAACGTGTCCACATTGGGCAGCAGCGGGGACTCGCCCAGGTAGTACTCGAGGATCTCGGGCAGGTAGGTGTAGACCAGCTTGTCGTCGCCCACCCCGTTGCCCACGGCGTTGGCGATGACGACGTTGCCCGCGCGGGCGGCGTTGAGGATGCCCGCCACGCCCAGCACCGAGTCCGGCCGGAACTGCACCGGGTCCAGGTAGTCGTCGTCGATGCGCCGGTAGATGACGTCGACCTGCCGCTCGCCCTCGGTGGTGCGCAGGTAGATGACGTTGTCGCGGCAGAACAGGTCGCGCCCCTCCACCAGCTCGACCCCCATCTGCCTGGCCAGCAGGGAGTGCTCGAAGTAGGCGGAGTTGTGCACCCCCGGGGTCAGCACGACGACGTTCGGGTCCGCCACGTTCGCCGCCGCCGCCGCGCGCAGCGACCGCAGCAGGTGCACGGCGTAGTCGCCCACCGCGCGCACCCGGTGCTTGGCGAACAGGTCGGGGAACACCCGGGCCATGGTGCGCCGGTTCTCCATCACGTAGGACACGCCGGAGGGGTTGCGCAGGTTGTCCTCCAGGACGCGGAACGTGCCCTCCTCGTCGCGGACCACGTCGATGCCGGACACGTGGATGCGCACGCCGTTGGGCGGCAGCACCCCGGCGGCGGAGCGGTGGAAGTGGTCGCAGGAGGTGATCAGCCTGCGCGGGAGCACACCGTCGCGGACGATCTGCTGGTCGCCGTAGATGTCGGCGAGGAACATCTCCAGCGCCCTGACCCGCTGCACGATGCCCTTCTCCAGCCGCGCCCACTCCTGCGCGGTGATGACCCTGGGCACCAGGTCGAGCGGGAACGGCCGCTCCTGCCCGGACAGCGAGAACGTGATGCCCTGGTCGACCAGCGCCCGGTCGAGGGCCTCGGAGCGGGCGGTCAGGTCACCGGGCTGGGAGGCGGCCAATTGCTCGTGCAACCGCCGGTAGGCCTGGCGCACGGCGGCGTCGTCCTGGGCGAACATCTCGTCGTAGGCCCCGGCGTGCGGGCGCCGCGGGTCGAGGTAGCCCTCGAACAACCCGCCGAGGTCGGGCCCGGTGTCCCGGGCCCCGCGCTTGGGCCGGGCTGCTGTCGCTGAACGCTCCATCCTGGCATCTTCACCCAACCGGAGGTCGTTGCGCACTACCCGCTCAACACATCAGGGGCTCCACCGCGTGTGAGGTGCACTGGAGACGGGGGACGCGCCGTGACGATCGAGGAGTTCGTGGACAGCCGGGGGCGGGCGCTGCTGCGCTTCGCCACCGCGCTCACCTGCGATCCGCACCTCGCGGAGGACATCGTGCAAGAGGTTCTGCTGCGCGCACAACGCCGCTGGTCGCGCATCGTGTCGGTGGGTTCGCCGGACGGGTACCTGCGCAAGATGGTGGTCAACGAGTACCTGAGCCTGCGCAGGCGGAAGTCGTTCGGCGACCTCCCGGCGGGCCCGGAGGTGCTGGCGGGGCTCTCCCCCGCTGTGGAGGACCCGGACTACGGCGAACGCGAAGAGATGCTGAGCCGGATCAGGGCGCTGCCGCCGAAGCAGCGGGCGGTTCTGGCCCTGAGGTACTACAGCGGGCTCACCGACGCGGAGATCGCCGAGGTCCTGGGGTCCCGCCCCGGGACCGTCCGCAGCCACGCGTCCCGGGCGCTGGCGGCGCTGCGCGTGGACGAGTTCGCCTGGACACCGGGAGGTGCGCGATGACAGACCTGATCAGGGCCGTGTTCGAGGAGCAGGCCGACCGCGCGCCGGACGTGGCGGGCCTGCGGGCGGCGCTCGCCCCCGGGCGGCGGACCCCGCGGCGGTGGGCGGTCCCGGCGGTGGCGGCGGCCGTGGTGGCCGTCGTGCTGGGCTTTGCCGTGTGGACCCGGCCGGAGGCGGTGCCACCTGCCGGGTACGCCCCACCGGACGCACCCGACCTGACGGTGGCCATGGAGTACCGACCGACCGACCTGCCCCACGGGTTCACCGAGCGGCACCGGCTGATCGAGCTCGCCGACGGGCACTGGTCGCGCACCTGGCTGAACGGCACGGGGCGGATCACACTGGGTGGCCGGACAGTCGAGCCGTCCGCGACCGCCCCCACCGATCCTGCGACCGCGCCGGTGGAAGACCCGCAGGGCAGCCCCTGGATAACCTGGCGACCCAGGCCCGACCTCGAGTTGGGGGTCAGGGTCACTGACGTGCCGGACGCGCTCCTGGTGGCCAGGGCCGCCGCGGTGTCGGTGGTGGCTGCCCCGGGGACCGGGCTGACGGTCCCGGCCCAGTTCGGGTGGCTTCCGGACAACCTCATGCGCGGCACGGTGCAGGCGGGCCCCGGCCCGCTGGGGAGCGGGCAAGGCCCGTTCAGCGGCGAGACGGTCTACGTCACCTCGACCAGCGTGGGCACCCAGGACCCCGGTGACCACCCGATCACCGCCGAGATCACCCGGCTCTCCCCCACCCTGCACGGCGAGCGGACGGAGGTCACTGTGCGCGGCCTGCCCGGCGTGCTCACCCCCGGGGTTCCCCAGGGTGCTCGAACCCTGACCGCGCGGCTCGCCGACGGCCGGTGGTTGCGGATCAGGGGCGGCACGGCGGACACCGACCTGATCCGGATCGCCGACGGGATGCGGATCGGACCGGACCGGCCGTGGGACTGGTTCGGGCGCTAGCGGGTGTCGAGGCGCATGGGGTGGTCGGCGGGGACCTCCACCAGGTGGATGCGGGTGCCGTCGGGGTCGGAGGTCCAAGCCTCGCGCAGGCCCCACGGTTCGAGCCGGGGCTCGCGGTCGACCGGGGCGCCGCGGCCGCGCAGCTCCTCGACGGTCGCGGCGAGGTCGCGCACCTGCAACCACAGGGCGACCCCGGCCGACCCGCCCGGCCCCTCCCCGGACACCTCCAGGAAGCCGCCGCCCAGGAAGAACACCGTGCCGCCGGGGAACTCGCGGAAGGTGGCGAGGCCGAGGACGTCGCGGTAGAAGGCCAGGGACCGCTCGCGGTCGGCGGGACGGATGAGGACTCGACTGCTGAGAAACTCCACGCTGACCGTCTTACCGGTCCGCGCGGCCATCCGCGACTAAGGTCACCCTCCGTGACTTCCACTGATGACCCCCGCCCCGCCCGCGGCGCGGTGTGGCAGGCGCCCGCGCACGACCGCCCCGAGTCGTTCGCCTACTCCCCCGACGCCGACGGCAACGCCGATCCCGGGGAGATCGTCTGGGCGTGGGTGCCCTACGAGGACGACCCCGAGCGCGGCAAGGACCGCCCGCTGCTGGTGATCGGCCGGGGTGGCGGCACCCTGCGCGCGCTGATGCTCTCCAGCAAGGCCCCGCACGACAACGAGCGCGACGACTGGCTGGAGCTGGGCAGCGGCCGCTGGGACCGCGACGGCAGGGTGTCCTACGTGCGCTTGGACCGCCTCTTCGAACTGGGCGAGGGTGACATCCGCCGCGAGGGCGCCGTCCTGGAGGAAGACCGCTTCGACCTGGTGGCCGCCACGCTGCGCGCCCGCTGCGGCTGGTGAGCTGACGCGGGCGCCGCAGTTCGATCGGCACCCAGCGCCGCCGCCGAACCGACCCCCTGGCCGTCCACTTCGCACCGGACGGCCAGGGGTCGCCTGTTTCCCGGCAGTGCCCGCAGCCGGGTTCGGCACCCACTGGACGCCCCTCCTGGCACCCGCGCCGAAAAAGTGATATCACTTTGCTAGGAAAAAGCCTCAGTCGAGGGGGAGTCATGAGCGTGGACATCGATCGACCGGCACTGCCCGCCCCGCACGTGCGGGAGCGGGTCGCGTTCGGCGTCGCCGGGCTGCCGTTGCTGGCGGTGGCGGTCGTCGGCGGCCTGGCGGGGGTGGCACTGGTCGTCGTCGGCGTGATCGGCCTGGCGGAACTGGTCGGCCTGGGGCGTGGTTCGGCGATCGCCTCCCTCGCCGTCGGCGTGCTGGCCGTGGTCGGCGCGGGCCTGGTCGGCGGCGGGCTGACGATGGTCGCGCCCGGGGAGGCGCGCGTCCTGCAGTTCCTGGGCCGCTACACCGGGACCGTGCGGCTCGACGGGCTGCGGTGGGTGAACCCGTTCACCACCCGGCAGAAGGTCTCCACCCGCATCCGCAACCACGAGACGGCCGTCATGAAGGTCAACGACGCCGACGGCAACCCGATCGAGATCGCCGCGGTGGTCGTCTGGCAGGTGCAGGACACCGCGCGGGCGGTGTTCGAAGTGGACGACTTCCTCGCCTTCGTCATCACCCAGACCGAGACCGCCGTGCGGCACATCGCCACCACCTACCCGTACGACTCCCACGAGAACGGCCTGTCGCTGCGCGAGAACGCCGACGAGATCACCCAGCGGCTCTGCGCGGAGATCGCCGCCAGGGTGGAGGCGGCCGGGGTCGGGGTCATCGAGTCCCGGATCACCCACCTCGCCTACGCCGCCGAGATCGCCGGGGCGATGCTGCGCCGCCAGCAGGCGGGCGCGGTGGTCGCCGCGCGGCAGCGGATCGTCGAGGGCGCGGTGGGCATGGTGGAATCCGCTCTCGACCGGCTCGCGGCCCGCGAGGTGGTGGACCTGGACGAGGAGCGCAAGGCGGCGATGGTGAGCAACCTGCTGGTGGTGCTGTGCAGCGATCGGGAGGCCAGCCCCGTGGTGAACGCCGGGTCCCTCTACCACTGACGCGCCGTGGCCGAACGCAAGAAGGTCCTCCTCCGCCTCGACCCCGCCGTCCACGACGCGGTGGCCCGCTGGGCGGGCGACGAGCTGCGCAGCACCAACGCGCAGATCGAGTTCCTGCTGCGCCGGGCCCTGGCCGAGGCGGGCAGGCTCCCCGGCGGCGCGGGCGGCCCACCCCGGCGCGGGCGACCGCCGAAGCAGCCCCCGGCGGAGCCGCCGCCGGACAGCCCGTGACCGGCTGTTACCCTTCTCGTTCGACGCGCCCGTGCGGCACTCCGCCCAGGAGGAGACCCGCTCAGCGGGGCCACCGTTCCACAGCACGGCGCGCCACCCGGACACGACACTGAGGAGAGCCGCCATGGCCAACATCAAGTCCCAGATGAAGCGCATCAAGACCAACGAGAAGGCCCGGCTGCGCAACAAGTCCGTCAAGTCCTCGGTGAAGACCGCGATCCGCAAGTTCCGCGAGGCCGCCGACGCCGGGGACGCCGCCAAGGCGCAGGAGCTGCTCAAGTCCGCCAGCCGCGCGCTGGACAAGGCCGCGGGCAAGGGCGTCATCCACGCCAACCAGGCCGCGAACAAGAAGTCGGCCATGGCGCAGCGCGCCAACAAGATCGGCTGACCGAAGCCCGTTCCGCGGCGGCGCCGTCCACCCCCGGGTGGGCGGCGCCGCTGTCGTTCTTGCACACTCGGGCGCATGGACCCCAAGCCGCCGTCCGCCGCCCGCACGTCGCTGTCGCACATCATGACCGCGGTCGACACCAACCTGCTGGGCACGGTGCACGGCGGCGTGGTCATGAAGCTGGTCGACGACGCGGCGGGCGCGGTCGCGCAGCGGCACTCCGGCGGCCCGGCGGTCACCGCGGCCATGGACGGCATGACCTTCCTGCACCCGGTCCGGGTGGGCGACCTGGTCCACGCGCACGCCCAGGTGAACTGGGCGGGCCGCTCCTCCATGGAGGTCGGCGTCCGGGTCGTCGCCGAACCCTGGGACCGCGCCGGGGTCGCCCCCACCCGGGTCGCCACGGCCTACCTGGTCTTCGTCGCCGTGGACGCCCACGGCAACCCCCGCGAGGTCCCGCCCCTGCTCCCGGAGACCCCGGAGGACGAACGCCGCCTCCGCGAAGCCGAGATCCGCCGCCGCCACCGCCTCACCCGCCGCGACGAAATCCTCGCCAGCCGCGACCCGAAGCCCTGACCCACCAACGGTAGTCGCTTCCCGGACTCTCCGCCCCCGTCCATCCACAGCCCAGGGGGACCCCCGAATTTCACGTTACCGAAGGGGTCCGACAGTTTTCGGAGGGTGACGGAGGTTGTCCACAGTCCCGGCGCGGCGGTGACCACCCGCACGGCAGGACCGGGGAGCTGGCCCCGAACAGGGCAAGTGCGCCACCTGCTGCCGCACCGGGTGGCCTGCGGTCCGCGCGGACTCGGGCGAGTGGCAGGCGGTCGGAGCGCCGGACACGGACCGATGGCCGATCGTTCCAGGTGCTGAGCGCACAAATCAGAACACTGGGAGCGGGCCGGTGATCGGCGAGTCCAACGCGGGCGAGGCCGGTGATCGGCAAGCCAAACGCGGGCGCGGGTCGGTGATCAGCAACCCGAACGCGGGTACGGGCCGGTGATCAGCAACCCGAACGCGGGCGCGGGCCGGTGGTCAGTGGTCGGAGCGCTGGGCGCGGGCGATCCCGAGGACGGCGCGCTCCAGGGCGTAGTCGGCGTCGGCGGCCATGCCCTTGACGTCGGCGTTGACCTGGGCGGTGATGCGGATGGCCTCGCCGAGGGCGCGCGGCTTCCAGCCGCGGGCCTGGGCCAGCGCCTTCTTGACCTTCCAGGCGGGCATGCCGAGTTCGCCCGCCAACCGGAACGGGTCGGCGCGGCCCGCGCCCGCGACCCTGGCGACCGTGCGGACCGCGTCGGCGAGGGCGTCGGCCACCAGGACGTGCGGGACGCCGGTCTGCATGGCCCAGCGCAGGGCCTCCAGGGCGCCCGCGGTGTCGCCGGTGACGGCCTTCTCGGCGACGGCGAAGCCGGTGACGTCGGCGCGGCCGCGGTGGTAGCGGCGGACGGCCTCCTCGGTGACCGCCCCGGCGGTGTCGGCGACCAGTTGCTGGGCGGCGGCGGCGAGTTCGCGCAGGTCGGAGCCGACCGAGTCGATCAGCGCGGCGACCGCGGCCGGATCGGTCCTGCCGCCCGCCTGGCGGATCTCGTTGCGGACGAAGCCCTCCCGCTCGGCGGCCTTGGTGATCTTGGCGCACTCGGTGACCACCGCGCCCGCCTTGCGCATCGCCGCGACGACGTCCTTGCCCGGCTTGCGGCCGCCGCCGTTGTGCACGACGGCCAGCACGATGCCCTCGGCGGGCTGCTTGGCGTAGGAGATGACCAGGGCGGCGATGTCCTGGGTGGCCTCGTGCGCGGCGTCGAGGACGATCACCCTGCCCTCGGCGAACAGCGAGGGGCTGACCAGTTCGGCCAGCTCAGGAGCTGTGAGTTCGGACACCCGGATGCGGGTGAGGTCGGCCGAGGCGTCGGCGAGCCGGGCGGTCTCCAGCGCCGCGCGCACGGCGCGCTCGACCAGCAACTCCTCCTCGCCGAGCACGAGTTGCAGCGGCGCGGGTGTGACCGAGGGTGAGCTCACCCCGGCAATCCTGCCACGGCGGCGGTGCGCAGGATTGCGCAGACGCGGCGGGCGCGCTCTCGGATTCTGGAAACGGGATTGGCCGACGGCGCGTTCGTTGCCGTAGCGTTGCGGGCGTGCCGAGGGCAGCCTCGGTCCTTGTGTGCGCCAGACAACTGAATACCGCTCATCCAGAGGGGCAGAGGGAACGGCCCGACGAAGCCCCGGCAACCGGCACCCACCACTTTCCACCGCGACGAATCCGCGGCCGGGAGGTCGGCGGGCCACGGTGCCAATTCCGACCCGCCACGCGGGAGAGATGAGGAGTGTCCTCGATGACATCGACCGTCGACATCCAGCAGGCCGTCACCACCGACGCCTTCGACCTCGGCCCCGCCCGCGCCCTGTCGTGCCGGGAGTGCGGCCACCGCATCCCGCTCGCCGCCGAGTTCGCCTGCGCCGAGTGCTTCGGCCCCCTCGAGGTCTCCTACGACTTCGGCGACATCACCCGCGAGAGCATCGAGGCCGGGCCCCGGTCGATCTGGCGCTACCGCGGCCTGCTCCCCGTGCCGTCGAACGTGCGGGAGCACCCCAACACCGAGCCCGGCATGACCCGCTTGGTCAAGGCCGACCGGCTCGCCGCCGCCCTGGGCCTCAAGTCGCTCTGGGTCAAGGACGACACCGGCAACCCCACGCACTCGTTCAAGGACCGGGTCGTCGCCGTGGCGCTCGCCGCCGCCCGCGAACTCGGCTTCCGGGTGCTGGCCTGTCCGTCGACCGGCAACCTGGCCAACGCCGTCGCCGCCGCGGCGGCGCGGGCGGGCTGGGAGTCGGTCGTGCTGATCCCCTCCAACCTGGAGCGGGCCAAGATCCTCACCACCGCGGTCTACGACGGCGCCCTGATCGCCGTCAACGGCAACTACGACGACGTGAACCGACTCGCCACCGAGCTGGCCGCGGAGCACGAGGACTGGGCGTTCGTGAACGTCAACGTCCGCCCGTACTACGCCGAGGGCTCCAAGACCCTGGGCTACGAGGTGGCCGAGCAGCTCGGCTGGCGGCTGCCCGAGCAGATCGTGATCCCGGTCGCCTCCGGCTCCCAACTGACCAAGGTCGACAAGGCGTTCCGCGAGTTCGGCGAGCTGGGCCTGGTCGAGGCCACCCCGTACAAGGTGTTCGGCGCCCAGGCCACCGGCTGCTCGCCGGTGTCGACGGCGTTCAAGGGCGGCCACGACGTGGTGCGCCCGGTCAAGCCGGACACCATCGCCCGCTCCCTGGCCATCGGCGCCCCCGCCGACGGGCCGTACGTGCTCGACGCCGTCCGCCGCACCGGTGGTGCGGTCGAGGACGTCACCGACGCCGAGGTCGTCGAGGGCATCCGCCTGCTGGCCCGCACCGAGGGCATCTTCGCCGAGACCGCGGGTGGGGTCACCGTCGCCACGGCCAGGAAGCTCATCGCGGCGGGCAAGATCGACCCCGACGCCGAGACCGTCCTGCTCATCACCGGCGACGGCCTCAAGACCCTGGACGCGGTCCAGGACCAGATCGGCCCCAAGGCCACGATCCCGCCGTCGGCCGCCGCCGTCCGCGAGGTCCTCGGCCACTGAGCCACCCGGCTCGCGGCCACCGCGAGCCACGCCCCGCCCGACCGGTGCCGCCGTGATCCCACGGCGGCACCGGTTTTCGTGCGCCACCTGCCTGTCGCGGTTCGCCGCTCAAGACTTCGGCGGTGAACGGGCGCCGCCGCGACCGATCAGGGCGGGCACCCCCGCGTCGACGACCACCGCGCTGTCGCCGTCGCGGTCGGTGCGCCCGACCAGGGTGTGCCCGCGGGTGAGGACGTCGAGCGTGCGCGGGCTCGGGTGGCCGTAGCGGTTGTCCGCGCCGACGCTGAGCAGGGCGATGCGGGCCCCGACAGCGGTGAGGAACTCCGGGGCGGTGTAGCCGGAGCCGTGGTGGGGCACCTTGATCACCTCCGCGCGCAGGTCCGCTCCCGAGGTCAGCAGTTCCGCCTGGGCGCCCAGTTCCACATCACCCGCCAGCAGCACCCGCCCGGCGCGGGTCGACGCGCGCAGCACGACCGAGCGGTTGTTGATCTCCGTGCCGTCCGGTGCCCTGCCTTCCTCCTTCCGCCGTGGTGCCAGTACGTCCAGGGTCAGACCCGGCCAGCCCAGCCGCTGCCCGGGCAGCAACCCCACGACCGGCACCCCGGCGCCGGCCGCCTCGTCGCGGACCTGGTCCCACGCCCACGCGGGCGAACGACCCGCACCGACCGCGATCCCGCCGACGGCGCGTCCGGCGAGGACCCCGGCGAGGCCGCCGACGTGGTCGGCGTGCAGGTGGCTGAGCACCACCAGCGGCACCCTGTCCACTCCCAGCCGGTCGAGGCAGCCGTCGACCGGACTCGCCTCCGGTCCGGCGTCCACCACCACCGCCCGCCCCGGCTCGTCGGTGGCCAGCACCAGCGCGTCCCCCTGCCCGACGTCGCAGGCGACCACCGCCCACCCGGCGGGCGGCCACCCGGGGGCGAGCACCCGGACCGGCACGACCACCAGCAGCATGGCGACCAACCCGACCGCGACGGCGCTCCCCCGGCCGCGCAGGGCCACCACGAGCACCAGCAGGACGACCACCGCCACCAGCCCGCCCCACCACCCCGAGGGCCAGTCGATCGCCGCTCCCGGCACGTCCGCCGCCCACCGGGCCACGGCGACGAGCCAGTCGACCTCGGGCCCGGCCAGGCGCACGCACCACACCGCGGCCCAGGTCCACAGCGGCGCGAGCACGGCGGCCAGCACGCCGAACACGGTCGCGGGCGCGACCACCGGCGCCGCCACCAGGTTGGCCACCACGGCGACGACGCTGACCTGCCCGTTCAGCCCGGCCACCACCGGTGCCGTGGCGAGGTGGGCGGCGGCGGGGACGGCCAACGCCTCCGCCAGCACCCTGGGCACGCGGCGCCGGGTCATCCGGTCCACCCACCTCGGCGCCAGCAGCACCAGCGCCCCGGTGGCCAGCACCGACAGCACGAACCCCGGTGCCACGGCCAACCCCGGGTCGACCGCGACCAGCAGCAGGACCGTCCCGGCCAGCGCCGGGATCGCCGACCGCTCCCGGCCCAGCGCCAACGCCAGCAGGCCGACCGCGCCCATCACCCCGGCCCGCAACACGCTCGGCTCCGGTCCGACCAGGACGACGAAGCCGACCAGCGCCGCCAACGCCCCGACCGCCGACCCGCGCGGTCCGAACCCCAGCAACCGCAGGAGGAACAGCACGGCCACGCAGATGATCGCCAGGTTCGAGCCGCTGACCGCCAGCAGGTGGGACATGCCCGCCACCCGGAACTCGCCCTCGACCACGTCGGGCAGGCCGTCCGTGTCGCCGACGACCAGCGCGGGCAGCAGTCCCGCCGAATCCGGGTCGAGCACCCCGGCCGCGTCCCGCAGGCCGACCCGCAGGTCCCGGGCGAGCCGCTGCAGGCCCGGCGCCTCCCCCGCCGACAGCGGCGGACCGCGCACGCGCAGCAGGGCCACGGTCAGGGTGCCGGGGTCGGCGGGGGCGAGTGCGCCGCGTGCCCGCACCGGTTGCCCGGGCAGGACGTCCGCCCACGCCTGGACCGGGGCGAGGAGCGCGACCCGGGCACCGTCGGGGGTGTCGGCGGGGACGACCACGGACCGCGGGCCGGTCGGGGTGGCGCCGAACCCGGCCGACCGCACCGGTCGAGGCCGCTCGGCGACGACCAGGTCCAGCTCGCGGGAGACCTGGCGGGCGGCTGCTTCGCGCAGGGGGTGGGTCACCGCGTCGTGCACGGCCACCGAGACGGGCCAGGCCGCGACGAGCCCGGAGACCAGCAGGGGCCAGGCGCGCCGCCCGGTGCGGAGGAGGAGGCAGGCGACCACGACGGCCACCGCACCGGTGACCAGGGCGGACGACCAGTGCACGAGCAGCGCGAGGAGGGCGGCGGCCCACACCGCGAGCGCACCGGGGACCAGGCGCCAGTCGTGTCGGACCGGGGCATCGGTCAGGTGGCCCGCGCCGATCACGACGGACTCACCGGGTGGTCACCCATTCCCCGTTGGACGCAGCGCACGGGACGCGCTCGCTGCGACCGACCAAGACGGGAGGCGCAAGACACCGGCCGGCGCGTCCGGGCTGGCAGACGAGCCGCTCGCACACCAACCGCCGAAACGGTGAGCCCGTGTGGGTCCCATGCGGGGAGCGGTGCCCCGCATGGGACCCGGGACCGGGACCGAGCGCCCGCTGGGGCGGCTGGAGTGGCGACCACACCGCGGAAGCGGCAGGAATCAGGCTTCGAACCGACTCGAGGAGGGCGGTGGGCGGGTGGAGGTGGTGTCGATGCGCTCATCGGGCGGTCACCAGTTCGCGCAGTTTGGCGAAGCGGGACGGGCCGATGCCGTCGACCTCTTGGAGTTGGGTGACGTCGGAGTAGCGGCCGTGGCGGGTGCGCCAGTCGAGGATTCGTTGGGCGGTCACGGTTCCGACGCCGGGCAGGGAGTCGAGTTGTTGCACGGTGGCGGTGTTGAGGTCGACGGGTGCGGTGGTGGGCGGGTTCTGGGGGTCGGCGGCGGAGGGGATGGCAGCGGGGAGGCCGACGCGGACCTGTTCGCCGTCCACCAGGGGGCGGGCGAGGTTGAGGGTGGTCAGGTCGGCGTCGGGGGTGGGGCCGCCCGCGGCGGTGAGGGCGTCGCGGACCCGGGAGCCGCTGGGCAGGGTGCGCACACCCGGGGCGTTGACCTTGCCCACGACGTCGATGACGACCTGGGATGGGGCGGTCGATGACGGGCGGGGGTGGTCGACGGTGGCGGCGGCGAGGTCGGGGGCCGGTTCCGGGGTCGGGTTGGTGGAGAGCGCGCAGTAGGTGACGACGGCCAGCAGGGCCAGGGCACCGACGATGAGGGCGATGGGGGTGCGGCGGGGCGGTGTGACGCGGCGGAGCAGGCCCGCGGCGGGGTGGTCGTGCCACCACCGGGGTGTTCGTTCGCGGTCGGGCCGCGTCTGGGAGTCGACGACGAAGGGCTCCTCCTGAGCGGGGTCGGCGGCGCGCGGGTCGGGTGGGGAGGCGGGGTCGGGTTGATCTGCCTCGGCAGTCGTGGGCGAACCGTTGTCGGTGGTGCGGCGCGGGGGATCGTCGGGGGTCGGAGGGGGATCGATGCCGGGTGGCGTGCGGGGTGTGCCTGCGCCGGGTGGCGGGTCGGCGTGGGACCGGCTCGTGCTGCGCCGCCGTTGTCCGCGGGACTCGGGTGCGGGGACGTCCCAGGGGCGGCCCGCCACGGTGGCCAGGCGGGTGAGGACGGTGTCCATCTGCGCGGTGCGCGCGGTGCGATCGGTCATGAGATCGACGCTAGGGGCGGCGCGGGGCGGGATCGAGGGGAGTTCGTCGCCTGTGGATGGATTCGACCCATGTGGACAACCCAGGCGGGATGTCCCTGTGGACAAGCAAGAACGTCGGGGTCAGGTGGGACGCTGAGGGGTTGGTCAGAGGCGACCGGGGCAGACCACGACGCCGATGACGCCGGGGCCGGTGTGGGCGCCGATCACCGACCCCAGTTCCGAGACGACGCAACCGGAGGAGTTCGGGACGCGCTCGTCCAGGCGGGCGGCGACCTCGGCGGCGCGGTCGGGGGCGGCGAGGTGGTGCACGGCCAACTCGACCCGACCGTCCCCCGCAGCCTCGACCGCCAGGTCGACCAGCCTGCCCAGCGCCCTGCTGGTCGTGCGCACCTTCTCCAGGGGCACGATCCGGCCGTCGTGCACGTGCAGCAGCGGTTTGACCGCCAGCGCCGAACCCATCAGCGCCGCCGCGGCGCCGATGCGCCCGCCGCGGCGGAGGTGGTCGAGGGTTTCCACCACGAAGAAGCTCCTGGTGTGCTCCGCCGCCGCCACCGCCACCGCCTCGACCTCCGCTCCCCCGGCACCCGTGGCGGCCACGGCCGCCGCCCGCAGCGCGGCGAAGCCCAAGCCCATCGCGGTGGTGCGGGAGTCGACCACGCGCACCCGGTCCGAGCCGACCTCCTCGGCCGCCAACCGGGCCGACTCCCAGGTGCCCGACAGCTCGCGGGACAGGTGGACCGACAGCACGCCGTCGGCGCCCGCGTCCAGCAGCGAGCGGTACTCGGCGATGAACTCGCCCGGGTTGGGCCGGGACGTGGTGACCGCGCGGTGCTGGGTCAGCGCCTCGGCCAGTTCGCCGGGGCCGAGGTCGACGCCGTCGCGGAACTCGCGGCCGTCGAGGTGGACCAGCAGCGGCACGACGCGGACGGCGTGCCGGTCGGCGAAGCCCTGCGGCAGGTACGCGGTCGAGTCGGTGACTACGGCGAACGGCACGGGGCGGGAGCCTAGTTGCCGACCCGCCGGGAACCTACGACACGCGGTTCGTGCGCGGGTCGAGCAGCGGGGCGACGAGTTCGGCCAGGGCCTTGCCCGCCAGCGCGTGCCCCTCCCAGCCCCAGTGCAGGCCGTCGACGTTGCCGTGACCGCCCAGGACGTGGTCGCCGATGGTGGCGCGCAGGTCCAGGGCGGGCACCCCGGACTCCTCGGCCCACGCCTCGATGGCGGCCACGGCGGTGTCGCGGGCGGTGTGGACGTAGCCGTACGAGGCGGCGCGGTGGACACCGGGCAGGGCGATGACGACGGGCAGGGTGGGGCGCAGGGCGCGCACGGCGACCACGATGTCGTCCAGGTAGCGCACGGTCTGGGCGGCGGGCAGCACCACCGGCCAACCGCGGGTGAGCCGGGCCAGGTGCGGTTGCGCGGCCAGGTAGGCGCTCCGGACGCGGCGGCGCAGGCCGTCCGGGCGCAGGTAGCGGATGCCCTGGCGCAGGTAGGTCGGCAGCGGCGAGGGCAGCGTGTCCATCCCGCCGACGGCCAGCACCAGCACGTCGATGTCGGGCAGCACGGCCCACACCCGCGGGTCGCCGGTCAGCGACCAGTAGGCGTCGCGGGCGGTCCAGCCGAACCCGGCGAACAGCTCGGCGCGGCCGCCGACCGCCGCGGCGGCCAGGTTGGGCCACAGCCGGGGGTCGTCGGCGGGCATCGGTCCCCGCGGCCCGTGGAAGCACAGCGAGTCGCCGAACACGAGCAGGGTCGGGGACATGCGGTTCAGCTGGTCGTCCCGGCGTTGTACGCGACCAGCCGCCAGGTCGGGCCGCTGTTCGGGCGGCGGGCCAGCACGGTCCAGTGGCAGTTGCTGATGCCGCCGAGCTGCGACCAGTTCTCCACCGGCAGGTCCAGCATCCGCCCGGTCAGCGCGGTGATGAGGCCGCCGTGCGCGCACAGCAGCGCGGTCTCGTCGGTGCCCTCGTCGAGGTCGGCGACCACCTCGACGGCCCGGGCGGCGACCTCGACGCGGGTCTCGCCGTCCGGCGGCGCCCAAGTGGCGTCGGTCTGCCAGCGGGCCCGGTCACCGGGCCACTCCAGGTCGATCTCGGCACCGGTGCGGCCCTGCCACTGCCCGAGGTGCGTCTCGCGCAAGCGCTTGTCCAGCCGCAGCGGCACCCCGATGGCGTCGCTGAACACGGTGGCGGTGTCGGTGGCGCGGCGCAGGTCGGAGGCGACGATGACGTCCGGGGAGAACCGGGCCAGGCCGGGAACGGCGAACCGCGCCTGGTTCCAGCCCGTCTCGGTCAGGTGCGAGTCGATGTGACCCTGCATCCGGCCGGTGGCGTTGTAGTCGGTCTCCCCGTGGCGCCAGAGCACCACCCTGCGCAGGGTCACTCGGCGCCGTCCTCGGCCGGGGGCTCGGGGTCGAACTCGATCCGGGGGCAGTCCTTCCACAGCCGCTCCAGGCTGTAGAACGTGCGCTCCTCGGCGTGCTGGACGTGCACCACCACGTCGACGAAGTCCAGCAGGACCCAGCGGCCCTCGCGGGTGCCCTCGCGGCGGACCGGCTTGCTCCCGGCCTCGCGCATCTTCTCCTCGACGCCGTCGACGATCGCGTTCACCTGGCGCTCGTTGCTCGCGGAGGCGATGACGAAGCAGTCGGTGATCACCAACTGATCGGAGACGTCCAGGACGAGCACGTCACTGGCCTTCTTGTCGGCAGCCGCGTTGGCGGCTACCAGGGCCAGCTCGCGGGCGTCGGGCGTCGCGGTCACAGTTCTCCTCGATATCCTGCTGGGGACTCAACCAGGCGAGGGTACCCGGGCGCGCGCGGCGCCCGACGGGGAAGCACCGGTACGGGGCCTTGCCGGTCAGTCGCCATCGGCGTAGAGGCCGCGCTTGGAGATGTACTGCACGACCCCGTCGGGCACCAGGTACCAGACCGGCTCGCCCTTGGCGACCCGCGCGCGGCAGTCGGTGGAGGAGATCGCCATGGCCGGGACCTCGACCAGGGTGACCGAACCGCTGGGCAGGTGCTGGTCGCCCAGGGTGTACCCCGGGCGGGTGACACCGACGAAGTGGGCGAGGGTGAACAGCTCCTCGACCCGGTGCCAGGACAGGATCTGCTCCAGGGCGTCGGCGCCGGTGATGAAGAACAGTTCCGCGTCCGGGAGGCGTTCGCGCAGGTCGCGCAGGGTGTCGACGGTGTAGGTGGCGCCCGCGCGGTCGATGTCGACCCGGCTGACGGAGAACCGCGGGTTGGAGGCGGTCGCCACGACCGTCATCAGGTAGCGGTCCTCGGCGGCGCTGACCCCGTGCGCGGTCTTCTGCCAGGGCTGGCCGGTCGGCACGAACACGACCTCGTCCAGCCCGAACCGGACCTGCACCTCGCTGGCGGCCACGAGGTGGCCGTGGTGCACCGGGTCGAAGGTGCCGCCCATGATCCCCACGCGACGCCGCATGGGGGTGAGCCTACGTCCGGTTCGGCACCCCGTCGCGGCGTGTGGCCCAGCTCATCGCGGGGCGGGCCTGTGGACAACGAGTTGGCCGTGTCGTACGGGTCCGGTACCAAGGGGGCATGAACACGACCACGACCGCACTGCGCGCCACCGCCGAGGAACGGCTGCGGGCCCTCGCCGGTCCTGGCGCGCGGCTGCGCGAGGACCAGTGGACGGCCATCGAGGCGCTGGTGGCCGGGCGCGGCCGGGCGCTGGTGGTGCAGCGGACCGGGTGGGGCAAGTCCGCTGTGTACTTCGTGGCGACGGCGCTGCTGCGGGAGCGGGGTGAGGGACCGACGGTGATCGTGTCGCCGCTGCTGGCGCTGATGCGCAACCAGGTGGAGGCGGCCGCGCGGGCGGGGGTGCGGGCGCGGACGATCAACTCGGCGAACGTCGAGGAGTGGGACGACGTGCAGGACGCGGTGGCCTCGGGCGAGGTCGACGTGCTGCTGGTGAGCCCGGAGCGGCTGAACAACCCGGACTTCCGCGACACCGTGCTGCCGAAGCTGACCGCCTCGGCGGGGATGCTGGTGGTCGACGAGGCGCACTGCATCTCCGACTGGGGCCACGACTTCCGGCCGGACTACCGGCGGCTGCGGACGCTGCTGGGCGAGCTGCCCGAGGGGGTGCCGGTGCTGGCGACCACGGCCACCGCCAACGACCGGGTGGTGCGGGACGTGGCCCAGCAACTGCGGCTGGCCGAGGACGACGCGCTGGTGCTGCGCGGGCCGCTGGACCGGGAGAGCCTGCGGCTGGCGGTGCTGCGGCTGCCCACCGCGCGCGCCCGGCTGGCGTGGCTGGCCGACCACCTCGGGGAGTTCACCGGATCGGGAATCATCTACACGCTGACCGTCGCCGCCGCCGACGAGCTGGCGTCGTTCCTGCGCGAGCGCGGGTTCGAGGTCGCCTCGTACACCGGGCGCACCGACACCGCCGAGCGGCAGCGGGCCGAGGACGACCTGCTGGCCAACCGGGTCAAGGCGCTGGTGGCGACGTCGGCGCTGGGCATGGGCTTCGACAAGCCGGACCTGGGTTTCGTGGTGCACGTGGGGGCGCCGCAGTCGCCGATCTCCTACTACCAGCAGATCGGGCGCGCGGGCCGCGGCGTCGAGCGGGCGGACGTGCTGCTGCTGCCGGGGACCGAGGACCGCGACATCTGGTCGTACTTCGCTTCGCTGGCGTTCCCGCCGGAGCCGGTGGTGCGGGAGGTGCTGGCCGCGCTGGAGGGGGCCGGGCGGGTGCTGTCGACGCAGGCGCTGGAACCGATGGTCGACCTGGCCCGGGGCAGGCTGGAGATGGTGCTCAAGGTGCTCGACGTGGACGGGGCGGTCCGGCGGGTGCGCGGCGGCTGGGAGGCCACCGGGGCGGCGTGGGAGTACGACGGGGAGCGGTACGGGCGGATCGCGGAGGCGCGCACCGCCGAGCAGCGGGCCATCCTGGAGTACCAGCGCACCGACGGCTGCCGGATGGAGTTCCTGCTGCGGCAGCTCGACGACCCGCACGCGGCCCCGTGCGGCCGCTGCGACAACTGCACCGGGCAGCGGTGGAGCGACGCGGTGTCGGAAGCCGGGTCCGCGGCGGCGGAGGAGCGGCTGGCCCGGCCGGGCGTGGAGGTCGCGCCGAAGAAGATGTGGCCCACCGGGATGTCGGCGTTGGACGTCCCGCTGAGCGGCAAGATCGCCACCGGGCGGGTGGCCGAGGTGGGGCGGGCGCTCGGGCGGCTGACCGACATCGGGTGGGGCAACCGGTTGCGGGCGCTGTTCGCCGAGGGGGCCACGTCGGTGCCGGACGACGTCATGCGCGGGTGCGTGCAGGTACTGGCGGGCTGGGGGTGGGAGCAGCGACCGGTCGGCGTGGTGACGGTGGGGTCGTCGGACCTGGCGGTCGACTTCGGGGCGCGGATCGCCTCGATCGGACGGCTGCCCGTGTTGGGGATGGTCGAGGTGGCGGGGGCCGTGGCGCCGGGCAACAGCGCGCACCGGGTGGCGCGGCTGTGGGAGGCGCTGCGGGTGCCGGAGGAGTTGGCCGCGCGGGTGGCGGAGGCGGACGGGCCGGTTCTGCTGGTCGATGAGCGGGTGGACAGTGGGTGGACGGTCACTCTCGCCGCTTACCTGCTGCGCGGGGCTGGGGCGAAGAAGGTGTTGCCGTTTGTGTTGGCTGCGACCAGTTGATGCGGGGCGGTGGCGCGGGGTGATGTGACTGTTGGGCCGTGGCTGCGGTCAAAGCTCGGGATTTTGTCGCTGGTGCCCGGGTGGGTGGATCTGCTCGGCCGTGCCGTTGGTTTACAAGCCCGGGATTTTTGGGGGCGTGCCCGGGTGGGTGGATCTGCTTGGGCGGGGCCCCTACGCCGATCATGCGCCCAGTGTGACCGAGTGGGGCTGAAGAGATGCCCCACAGCCCAGGCAGGCTTGCACATGATCGTCTCCCCCACCCAAGCACATCCACCCACCCGGGCATGTCCGTAGCCGGGCCGCCGGTTCATTGGGTGGTCGGCGGCTGCGCACAGTGGGTCCGGTGTGACCGGCGGGCCAGCGGTCGATGGCGGTGCTGGCGGTGCTGGCCGGGTGGTGGGCTTCGGGGTGGTGACCGGCCTTGCGGGGCATGGGGTGGCCGACCGGGGTCGGGGCGGGGCTAGATCAGGGGGACGAGGTCGTCGGCGTGGACCACTTCGCGGCGTTGGTCCAGGGGGAGGTCTTGGGTGGAGTGGCCCAGGAGGGCGGGGAGTTCGGCGGAGTCGAAGTTGGTGATGCCGCGGGCGACGGTGACACCGCTGGTGTTCCGCAGTTCCAGGACGTCGCCCGCGACGAAGTCGCCGGTGGTGGTGGTGATGCCCGCGGCCAGGAGGGAGCGGCGGCGGGTGACCACGGCCGCGACGGCGCCGTCGTCGAGGGTGAGGGTGCCCTTGGTGTCCGCGGCGTAGCCGAGCCAGAAGCGGCGGGAGGTGAGGCGGCGGTCGCCCGCGGCGAAGGCGGTGCCGACGTCGGCCGCGCCAAGGGCCGCTTTGGCCTGGGCGGCGGAGGTGAGCAGGACCGGGACGCCCGCGGCTGAGGCGAGGCGGGCGGCGGCCAGTTTTGAGGCCATGCCGCCGGTTCCGAGGCCGGAGGCGCCGGTGCTGCCCGCCCGCACACCGTCCACATCGGACTCGCCGGCCACCTCGTCGATCCGGCGGGCGGCGCCGAGGCGGGGGTCGCCGTCGTAGAGGGCGTCCACATCGGACAGGAGGATCAGGGCGTCGGCGCCGACGAGGTGGGCGACGAGGGCGGCCAGGCGGTCGTTGTCGCCGAAGCGGATCTCCTCGGTGGCCACGGTGTCGTTCTCGTTGACGACCGGGACCGCGCCGAGGGCCAGCAGGCGGGACAGGGTGCGCTGGGCGTTGCGGTAGTGCGAGCGGCGGACCACGTCGTCCGCGGTGAGCAGGACTTGGCCGACCTGGAGGGAGTAGCGGGCGAAGGATTCCACGTACGCGTGCGCCAGGAGGATCTGGCCGACGCTGGCGGCGGCCTGCTGGGTCGCCAGGTCGCGGGGGCGGCGGGCGATGCCCAGCGGCGCCAGGCCCGCCGCGATGGCGCCCGAGGACACCAGGATGACCTGGCTGCCCGCGGCGAGCCTGGCCGCCAAGGCGTCCACCAGCGCGTCGAGCCGGGCCGGGTCGAGCCCGCCCTCGGCGGTGGTCAGCGACGACGAGCCGACCTTGACCACCATGACCCGGGCCGCCGCGATGGCGGCCCGGGTGGGGGAGCCCGCGACGGTCACAGGTCCTCGTCGTCGGTGCGGGTGCGGCGGGCGATCTTGGCGGCCTTGCGCTCCGAGGCGCCGACGCGCTCGTTGAGGTCGAGCCGCGGGTCGCTGCCGCGGTTGTGCATGAGCATCGCGATGCCCGCGGGCGTGGAGGGCTCCCAGTCGAAGGTGACGCCGCCGATGGTGACCGGGCACCCGGGGACCGCGCCCGCCTTGGCCAGCGCGTCCTCGACCCCGAGGCGGGCCAACCGGTCGCCCAGGTAGCCGACGGCCTCGGTGTTGTTGAAGTCGGTCTGCCGAATCCAGCGGGCGGGGCGCTCGCCGTGCACGAAGAACGCGCCCTCCTCCTCCGGGTCGGCGACCACGGTGAAGCCCGCGTCGTCGACGGCGGTGGGGCGCAGCACGATGCGGCTGGGCTCGGGGGCGGGCTTGGCCGCGCGGTCGTCCTCGATGACCTTGGCCAGGGCGAAGCTCAGCTCCCGCAGGCCCTCGCGGGTGGCGGTGGAGACCTCGAACACCGGCAGGCCGCGGGCCTCGATGTCCGGGCGGATCAGCTCGGCCAGCTCCCGGGCCTCGGGCACGTCGACCTTGTTCAGCACCACCAGGCGCGGCCGGTCGGCGAGGTCGCCGCCGAGGGCGGGGGTGTAGCGGGCCAGCTCCTCCTCCAGCGCGTCGATGTCCGACAGCGGGTCGCGGTCGGCCTCGAAGGTGGCGCAGTCGACCACGTGCACCAGCACCGAGCAGCGCTCGATGTGCCGCAGGAAGTCCAGGCCCAGGCCCTTGCCCTGGCTGGCGCCGGGGATCAGGCCGGGCACGTCGGCGATGGTGTAGATCGACTCGCCCGCGGTGACCACCCCGAGGTTGGGCACCAGGGTGGTGAACGGGTAGTCGGCGATCTTCGGGCGGGCCTGCGACAGCACCGAGATCAACGACGACTTGCCCGCCGAGGGGAAGCCGAGCAGCCCGGCGTCGGCCACCGAGCGCAGCTCCAGGACCAGGTCGCGGGTCTCGCCCGGCTCACCGAGCAGGGCGAAGCCGGGGGCGCGGCGGGCCTTGGAGGACAGCGCGGCGTTGCCGAGGCCACCCCGGCCGCCCTGGGCGGCGACGAAGCGGGTGCCGTGGCCGACGAGGTCGACGATGATCTCGCCGTCCGGGTCGAGGATGACGGTGCCGTCGGGGACGTGCAGCTCCAGGTCCTCGCCGGTGGCGCCGTCGCGGTTGGCGCCGTGGCCCTGCTTGCCGTTGGACGCGCTGGCGTGCGGGCGGAAGTGGAAGTCGAGCAGGGTGTGGACGTTGCTGTCCACGACCAGCACGACGTCGCCGCCGTTGCCGCCGTTGCCGCCGTCGGGGCCGCCGAGGGGCTTGTACTTCTCGCGGTGCACCGAGGCGCAGCCGTTGCCGCCACTGCCCGCGGCGACGTGGATCACCACGCGGTCGACGAATCGGGACACCTGGGGTTCCTCTCAGAGACAAAAAACGAGGGGCGGGCCGGATGAAGCTCCAGCCCGCCCCTCGTGGGGTCTTCCCGCTCGGTTCGGGCTTACGCCGCCTCGACCGGGACGATGTTCACGGTCTTGCGACCGCGCTTGGCGCCGAACTGGACGGCACCGGCGGCGAGGGCGAACAGCGTGTCGTCCTTGCCGCGGCCGACGTTGACACCCGGGTGGAACTTGGTGCCGCGCTGGCGGATCAGGATCTCGCCGGACTTGACGACCTGGCCGCCGTAGCGCTTCACACCGAGGTACTGGGCATTCGAGTCACGCCCGTTGCGGGAGCTGGATGCACCCTTCTTGTGTGCCATGTCTGCTCAGTCCCTCTACTTGGTGATGCCGGTGACCTCGACGCGGGTCAACTTCTGGCGGTGACCCTGGCGCTTGTGGTATCCGGTCTTGTTCTTGAACTTGTGGATGCGGATCTTGGGGCCCTTGGTCTGCTCGACCACCTTGCCCGTCACGGACACCTTGGCGAGGGCGTCCGCGTCGGTGGTGACGTCGGTGCCGTCGACCACGAGGACGGCCGTGAGGTTGAGCTCGGCGCCCGGGGTGCCCTCGAGCTTCTCGACCTCGACGACGTCGCCAACAGCCACCTTGTACTGCTTGCCGCCGGTCTTGACGATCGCGTACATCGGGACGGAAGTCTCCTGCTACTAGACGATGGGGGTCTTGCGCGCCCTCGACCGTGGGGGAAACGACCGCGGTCCGGGCTTCGCACGACACAGCCCGCCGATGGGAGGGCCGTGTGTCAGGTTACGTGTCGGCGGGAATCGGGGTCAAACCGGGGGGTGCTTTCCCCGGTCCGACCCCGGTTCCTCAGGCCTCTGGGCCGCCGACGGGCGGGCCCGCGGGGCGCGAGGCGGCCCGTCGGGCGCGCCTGCGCGGGGCGGCGGGCACGGACACGGGCTCCGGCTCGGCGAGGGCGGCCTCGGTGCGGCTGTCGAGCGGCGTGGTGCTCTCCACCCGCGCGTGGCCGTTGCGGTCGCCAGGCTCGCCCGTGAGCGGCTCGGAGCCGTCCCGCTGGGCGGGAGCAGCGGCCGGGGCGCTCACGACCTCCGGGACGTCGCGGACGGGGGCCTTGGCCTGCTCGTCCGCCGCGGCGGCGGCGGCCCGCTGCGACCTGCCGTTGGCGCGGTCGTTGCGGTGCCCGTTGTCCCTGCCGTTGTCCTTGTGGCCGCCGTCGCGCTGGCCGTTCTCACGGCCGTTGTCCCGGTTGCCGTTGTCCCGGTTGCCGTTGTCCCTGGACTGACCGGACTGGTGGCCGTTGTTCTGCCCCTCATCCCTGGTCGAGTCCTTGGAGTCCTTGGCCGCGTCGCCGTCGCCGTTGCGGTTGCGGTTCCGGTTGCGGCCGCCACCGCCGCCGTTGCCCTGGCCCTTCTCCGGCTGCGGGGGCTGCTGGGGCTGCCCACCACCCGCGGCGGCCTTGACGTTGGGCTCGGTGGAGACCATGACGCCGCGGCCCTTGCAGTGCTCGCAGGTGTGGCTGAACGCCTCCAGCAGGCCGGTGCCGACCCGCTTGCGGGTCATCTGGACCAGGCCGAGCGAGGTCACCTCGGCGACCTGGTGGCGGGTGCGGTCGCGGCCAAGGCACTCGGTCAGCCTGCGCAGCACCAGGTCGCGGTTGGACTCCAGCACCATGTCGATGAAGTCGATCACGATGATGCCGCCGATGTCGCGCAGCCGGAGCTGGCGGACGATCTCCTCGGCCGACTCCAGGTTGTTGCGGGTGACCGTCTCCTCCAGGTTGCCCCCGGAGCCGGTGTACTTGCCGGTGTTGACGTCGATGACGGTCATCGCCTCGGTGCGGTCGATCACCAGGTAGCCGCCCGAGGGCAGCCAGACCTTGCGGTCGAGCGCCTTGAGCAACTGCTCGTCGATGCGGTGCTCGGCGAAGACGTCCTTGGGCCCGACGTGGCGGCGGACCCGCTCCAGCAGCTCCGGGGCGACGTGGCGGACGTAGGCGTCGATGGTCTCCCAGGCGGTCTCGCCCTGCACCACCAGCGAGGTGAAGTCCTCGGTGAACAGGTCGCGGACGACCTTGACCAGCAGGTCGGGCTCCTCGTAGAGCAGCGTCGGCGCGCCGGACTTCTTGCCGACGCTGCCGTCGGACTTCTCCTTGATGACCTGCCACTGCGCCTGCAGGCGGCGCACGTCGCGGCCGAGCTCCTCCTCGCTGATGCCCTCCGAGGCGGTGCGGATGATCACGCCCGCGTCCTCGGGGACGATGCGCTTGAGCACGTCCTTGAGCCTGCGCCGCTCGTTCTCCGGCAGCTTGCGGGAGATGCCGGTGGCGCCGCCGCCGGACACGTAGACCAGGAAGCGGCCGGGCAGGCTGATCTGGGTGGTCAGCCTGGCGCCCTTGTGGCCCACCGGGTCCTTGGTGACCTGCACCAGCACGCTGTCGCCGGTGGACAGCGCCTGCTCGATCTTGCGGGCCTTGCCGTCCAGCCCGGCGGCGTCCCAGTCGACCTCACCGGCGTAGAGCACGGCGTTGCGGCCGCGGCCGATGTCGACGAAGGCGGCCTCCATGCTGGGCAGCACGTTCTGCACCCGGCCCAGGAAGACGTTGCCGACCAGCGAGCCGCTGCCCGCGGAGGTGACGAAGTGCTCGACGAGGACGCCGTCCTCGAGCACGCCGATCTGAATCCGGTCGGTGTGCTCGCGCACGACCATGGCGCGGTCGACGGCCTCGCGGCGGGCCAGGAACTCCGCCTCGGACAGGATCGGCGCACGCCTGCGGCCCGCCTCGCGGCCGTCGCGGCGGCGCTGGCGCTTGGCCTCCAGCCGGGTCGAGCCGCGCACGCTGCGCACCTCGTCGCGGGCGTTGGCCGCCTCGGTCTTCTCGTCGCGCGGTTCGCGGGGCTCACGCGGTTCGCGGGCCTCGCGGACGTGGACGACGGTGTTCGGCGGGTCGTCGTGGGTGGCGCTGTCGTCGTCGCCGCCCTTGCGGCGCCTGCGGCGGCGACGGCGGCGGCTGCCGCCGGAGTCGCCGTCGTCGTCGGAGTCGCCGTCGGTGTCCGCGTCGGACTCGGCGGGTTCCTCGGCGTCCGCGGGCTGCTCGGCCTCGGCGCGGGCGGGCTTCTCCGGCTTGTCGGGCTGCTCGGAGTCGTTCTGGTCGGTGTCGTCGGCGGCACCCTTGCCGCGACCGCGGCCGCGGCGGCCGCGACGGCGGCGGCGGCTGCCGGAGCCGTCCTCGTCGTCGTCGCCGTCGTCGAAGTGCTCATCGGACTCGACCGGGGCGGGCTCGTCCTCGACCGGCTCCGGCCGGGGGGTCCGCGCGGGCTTGGCCGGGGCGGCCTCGGGCGGCAGGAACAGCGGGGAGGCCGAGGCGAACACCGGGGTCGGGGGAATCCGCCGGGCGGGTTCGGGGGTCAGCGCGGTCTCGACCACGGCGGCCTCGACGACCTCGGGCTCGACGTGGTTCTCGTCGGCGGGGGCGTCGCCCTCCCAGGGGGCGTCGCCGGTCAGCGCCGCGGCGACCCGCAGGGCCGTCTCCCTGGCCACGCTGGACTGCGCGCCGCGCACCGCCTCGCCGAGGTCGGCGAGGGCGGCGATGACGTCCTTGCTGCTGACCGAGAGCAGCTTGGCGAGCGCGTGCACCCGCACCTTGGCGGGCAGCTCGGCCAGTGCGGCCTCGGTGGATGTGGTTGTGTCCCCGCCGGTGGTGCCGGCAGGGCTGGACTTGTCGGACATGTAGCTCCTCCACCCCCGGGCGCGTCGTGTGGACGCCGCCGCTCAGGGGCCTCGTTGTCATTTCCACCGCGCGAAGCGGCGGGAATCCTCGCCTCTCACCGCCCCGACCACCGGACATGGGACCGGCGGCCTGCGGACGGCAGGTCTTTCGACAACGGGTCGAGGCGCTCTGTTGTCTCCCCGGTCGGACTAGCCGATCGCCGCCCGGTCGTGGGCGAGCGGATCGGTCAGACCGCCACCGTCGTCAAGCCGTCCCTGGGCCATCCGGGTCGCCTTCGCGGGCACCGGCGGTTCCAGGGCGGCGACGACACGGAGCGCGCTCAGCACGTCGTCGGGTCGCACGGCCGGTGTTGTCTGCCGGACGACCACCACCAGTATCCCACACGAACGCCCCGCATCAGACATGTCGATGCCCACAGCGTCCGGCGAGTCCGCCGCGAGTTCCGCGGAATCGACCACTTCGGCGGAGATCACCGCAGGTCGGGCGTCGATCAGCCGCCTGCCGTCCTTGGTGAGCCGTTCCACCTCGACGTGCTCGGTGGCCATCAGCGCGTCCACCGCGGCGGCCAGTTCGGGCGCGCCGATGCCCGGCAGGGCGATCCGCCAGCGGCTGGCCTCCATCCGCTCGGCCAGCCCACCGGGTCCGGCCTGCACGGCCTCCAGCACGTCCAGGCCCGGGGCGAGTGCGGCGTCGAGCACCTGGGCCAGCCGGTCCGGGTCGAGGGCCTGCACGACCTGCAGCTCGACGTACTCGGCCTCGCTGGCCACCCCGGTCGGCGCGGCCCCGATCCAGGAGATCTTGGGGTGCGGGTTGAACCCCTGCGAGTAGGCCATCGGCACGCCCGCCCGGCGCAGCGCCCGTTCGAAGGCGCGCGCGACGTCGCGGTGGGAGGTGAAGCGGAGCCTGCCCCGCTTGGCGTAGCGCAGGCGCAGCTTCTGCACCGGCGGCGCCGAGGGGTTGGGCTGATCCTGGCGGCTCAGGACTACTCCTTACGGTGGTGCGGCACTGCTCCGGTGGTGCGCGGAGCGGCATGGTGGCACCGTACCGGCAGCCCCATTTCGGTCCGCGCGCTTGTTTCGGTCCGGGGTGGTGATTACCGTCCGCAGGCGAGTCGACAGCCGGTGCCCGAGGAGGTCCGGCGGTCCAGCCCTGGAGGTCACCGTGCTCCTGCCCCGCCGCGCGACGGCGGCCGCGGTCGGTGCCACGCTGGCCGCGAGCGCGCTGTTGACCCAGGTCACAGCGGACGCGGCCCCGTTGCCCGACGACGCGGTGCCGTGCCGCGCCGACGTGCCGACCGCCCGCTACCTGGTGCTGTTCGATCCCGGGACCACCGCCGAGGCGGCCTCGGTGTCGACGACCCTGGCCTGCGGGACCGCGGTCGTCTTCCACGACGCGATCGATGTGGCGGTCGTCACTTCCGCCGACTCGCGCTTCGCTGACCGGATCGGCCGCGACCGGGCGTTCAGCGCGGGTGCCGCGGTGGGCGAGGTGGCCGAGCGGGAGCCGCTGCCGGAGGCGGTGGGGCCGGTGGCCGACACCGACCGCACCGGTGAGCAGTGGGACATGGACATGATCGGCGCGCCCGCCGCGCACCGGGTGTCCCCCGGCGACCGGGACGTGCTGGTGGGCGTGCTGGACTCCGGGGTGGACGCGAGCCACCCCGACCTGGCCGCCGCGGTGGACCCGGCCGCGTCGGCGGGCTGCCTCACCGGGGTGGCCGACCCCTCCCCCGCCGCCTGGGCGCCCACCACCTCGACGCACGGCACGCACGTGGCGGGCCTGATCGCCGCCGCGGACGACGGCCGGGGCATCACCGGCGTGGCCCCCGGCGTGCGGCTGGCCTCGGTGCGGGTGGTCGACGACCGCGGCCTGGTGTTCCCGGAGGCGGTGGTGTGCGGGCTGGTGTGGGCCGCCGACCACGGCGTGCGGGTGGCCAACAGCAGCTACTTCGTCGACCCGTGGCAACTGACCTGCGACCGCGGCGCCGAGCACGTGGTCTTCGAGGCGGTGCGCCGGGCGGTGGAGCACGCGACCGACTCCGGGGTGCTGACCGTGGCGGCGGCGTCCAACGGCGGGATCGACCTGGCCGAGCCCCGCGGCGAGGCCTCGGACCTGGCGGGCGGCAGGCGGGTGCTGGACTCGGGCTGCAAGGTGCTGCCGGGCGGGCTGCGCGGGGTGCTGACCGTGTCCGCGGTCGGTCCCGACCGGCTCAAGGCGGGCTACAGCTCCTACGGCCTCGGTTCGGTCGACGTCACCGCCCCCGGTGGTGAGCGCGACGACCGCTGCGTGCTGTCCACGGTGCCCGGCGGCTACGCCACGGACTGCGGGACGTCGATGGCGACCCCGCACGCGACCGGGGTGGTCGCGCTGCTGGCCTCCCGGCACCCGTGGGCCACGCCGCAGCAGCTCACCCGGATGGCCACCGCGCAGGCCGAGTCCGTCCCGTGCCCGTCGGACTACGACCTCGACGGTTCCGGCGCGCAGGACGCCTACTGCTCGGGCTACGCGGCGTTCAACAGCTTCTACGGCCACGGCATGGTCGACGCGCTGGCGGCGGTCGACTAGTCGACGCGCCCGCGGCGGTCGGCCGACCGCTCAGCCGGGCGGGAGCCGCAGCAGCAGCGAGGTCGCCGGGGCGAAGCCGTGCCTGCCGTAGAACGGGACGGACCGCTCGGTGGGGCTCAGCACGACCCGCGCGTACCCCTCGGCGTCGGCGTGGGCCAGCGCCGCGGCCAGCATCTCCGCGCCGATCCCCCGGTCGCGGTGGCCGGGGGCGACGTAGGCGTTGCCGATGTGGCCCCACCGGCTCGCGGGAGCGCCCGGCTTGGGCATCCGGGTGAATTCGAGCATGTTCATCGAGCCCACCGGCGTCTCGCCGTCGAAGGCCAGCCAGAACGCGCGGTGGTGCCACTCGGCGGCGAGCCAGTCGGCGAACGCGGCGTCGAAGCCGGGGTCGTCGACCGGGCCGCGGTCCTCCTCGGTCCAGGCCCGCCGCAGCGCGGCCAGGGAAGCCGTGTCGGCTTCCCCGGCGCGGCGGACCTTCATCGGATCAGTGAGGGGTTCTGGACCGGGGAACCGACGCCGACCGGGCTGATCGGCAGGAGCGTGCGGCCGGTGGGGCCGATCTCGATGTCGGTGCCCATGGCCGGGCAGACGCCGCAGTCGAAGCACGGGGTCCAGCGGCAGTCGTCCTGCTCGCGGGAGTCCAGCGCGTCCTGCCAGTCGTCCCAGAGCCACTCCTTGTCCAGGCCGGAGTCCAGGTGGTCCCAGGGCAGGACCTCGGCCTCGGTGCGCTCGCGGGTGGTGAACCAGTCCAGCGAGACGCCGAGGGGCTCCAGCTCGGCGGCGGCGCCGGAGGTCCAGCGCTCGTAGGAGAAGTGCTCGCTCCAGCCGTCGAACCGGCCGCCCTCGCGCCACACCCGCTCGATGACCCGCCCGACCCGGCGGTCGCCGCGGGAGAGCAGTCCCTCGACCAGGCTGGGCTTGCCGTCGTGGTAGCGCATCCCGATGTTGCGGCCCAGGCTGCGGTCGGAGTCGGAGTTGACCGCCGCGCGCAGCTTGCGCAACCGGTCGTCCACCGTGTCCGGGTCGCACTGCGCGGCCCACTGGAACGGGGTGTGCGGCTTGGGCACGAACCCGCCAATGGAGACGGTGCAGCGGATGTCCTTGCGGCCGCTGGCCTGCCTGCCCGCGCGGATGACGTTCTTGGCCATCTCCGCGATCTGCAGGACGTCCTCGTCGGTCTCGGTGGGCAGCCCGCACATGAAGTACAGCTTCACCTGCCGCCAGCCGTTGGCGTAGGCGGCGCTGACGGTCTTGATCAGGTCCTCTTCGGACACCATCTTGTTGATGACGCGGCGGATGCGCTCGCTGCCGCCCTCGGGGGCGAAGGTGAGCCCGGAGCGGCGGCCGTTGCGGGACAGCTCGTTGGCCAGGTCGATGTTGAACGCGTCGACCCTGGTCGAGGGCAGCGACAGGCCGGTGTTGGTGCCCTCGTAGCGGTCGGCGAGCTGCTTGGTGAGCGGGCCGATCTCGGAGTGGTCGGCGCTGGAGAGCGAGAGCAGGCCGACCTCCTCGAAGCCGCTGTTCTCCAGACCGGTCTGGATCATCGCGCCGATGCCCTCGACGGACCGCTCGCGCACCGGGCGGGTGATCATCCCGGCCTGGCAGAACCGGCAGCCGCGGGTGCAGCCGCGGAAGATCTCCACGCTCATCCGCTCGTGCACGCTCTCGGCCAGCGGCACGAGGGGCTTCTTCGGGTACGGCCACGCGTCGAGGTCCATCGTGGTCCTCTTCGCCACCGTGGCCGGAACGCGCTCGCGGTTGGGGGCGTAGGAGTCGATGTGGCCGTCCTCGCGGTAGGACACGTCGTAGAAGCGCGGGATGTAGACGCCGCCGGTCTCGGCCATGCGGGTCAGCAGTTCGTCGCGCCCGCCGGGGCGGCCCTCGGCCTTCCACGCGCGGATGATGTCGGTGATCTCCCCGACGGCCTCCTCGCCGTCGCCGAGCACGGCGGCGTCGATGAAGTCGGCGATGGGCTCGGGGTTGAACGACGCGTGCCCGCCCGCGAGCACCACGGGGTGGTCCCCGGTGCGGTCGGCGGCGCGCAGCGGGATGCCCGCCAGGTCGAGGGAGGTGAGCATGTTCGTGTAGCCCAGCTCGGTGGAGAAGCTGACGCCGAGCACGTCGAACGCGCCGAGCGGGCGGTGCCCGTCGACGGTGAACTGCGGGACGCCGTGTTCCCGCATGAGCGCCTCCAGGTCCGGCCAGACCGCGTAGGTGCGCTCGGCCAGGACGTCCGGGATCTCGTTGAGCACCTCGTAGAGGATCATGACGCCCTGGTTGGGCAGCCCGACCTCGTAGGCGTCCGGGTACATCAGCGCCCACCGGACGGTGGTGCTGTCCCACTCCTTGACGGTGGCGTTCAGCTCCCCGCCGACGTACTGCACCGGCTTGGAGATCCGGGGCAGGAGGGGCTCAAGCTGGGGGAAAACGGACTCGACGCTCACAGCGAACCAGGGTAGACGGTGTTCGGGACCGGCGAACGGAGGGCGAGGCGTGGGGGACGGGCGGACTCGGGACTGGGCGGGTTTCCACAACACCCGCGACCTGGGCGGACTGCCGCTGAGCGGGGGCGGGACCACGAGGTTCGGCGCGTTCGTGCGGTCGGCCGACCCCGGCGGCGCCACCGCTGAGGGGTGGCGGGCGGCCAAGGCGGCGGGGGTGCGCACTGTGCTCGACCTGCGGTCGACGGCCGGGGCGGTGGCGGCCCCCGAGGGCATCGCGGTCGCGCACGTGGACCTGGACGACACCCCGGACGCGGCGTTCTGGGCGCAGATCCGGGCGGGCGGCCTGCACGGGACGCCGCTGTACTACCGGCCGTTCCTGGCCGCCAAGGCCGGGCGGTGCGCGGCGGCGTTCACCGCGCTGGCCGCGGCCGAGCCGGGGGTGCTGTTCCACTGCGCGATCGGCCGGGACCGGACCGGGCTGGTGGCCCTGCTGCTGCTGTCGCTGGTCGGGGTCGAACCGGAGGCCGTCGCCGCGGACTACGACCTGTCGACGACCGCGCTGCGGGAGCTGTTCGCCGCCGAGGGCCGCGACGACCACGGCCCGTTCATCGCCAACCTGCTCGCCGAGCGCGGCACGACGACCACCCGGACCGTCCTGGACCTCCTCGACGGCTTCGACGCGGAGGCCTACCTGCTGGCCGCCGGGGTGGCGGCGGCCGACCTGGAGGCGCTGCGGGCGCGGCTCACCTAGGACAGCAGGAGCTTGCCCAGCCTGCGGGAGGCGACCACCGTGCCGACGGCGGCCATCACCACGAAGTACGACAGGTGACCGAGCAGGGACAGGTCCACGTCGCCCATGGTGAGGGCCCGCATGACCTCGATGGCGTGGTAGAGCGGGAAGCACTGGACCGCCACCTGCAACGGCTCCGGGTAGACCGAGAGCGGGAAGAAGGTGGTGGAGAACAGGAACATCGGCGTCAGGGCAAGCTGGACCAGGTCGAAGTCCTGCCAGGAGCGCATGAACGTGGTGGCGGCCATGCCGATGGCGGCGAACGCGAACGCCACCAGCACGGACGCGGGCAGCGCCAGCAGGGCCCACGGGGAGGTCAGCAGGCCCATGCCGAGCATGACCGCGAGGAAGCCCGCCGAGTAGAGCGCGCCGCGGATCAGCGCCCAGGCGATCTCGCCGATCGCCACGTCGAGCGGGCCCAGCGGGGTGGCGAGCATGGCGTCGTAGAGCTTGGCGTACTTGAACTTGAAGAAGATGTTGAAGGTGGCGTCGTACACCGCGCCGTTCATGGCCGCGGCGGCCATCAGGGCGGGGGCGACGAAGGCGACGTAGCTGACCGGCTGGCCGCTGGGGCCCACCACGTCGCCGACGAGCTGCGCGAAGCCGAAACCCAGGCCGAACAGGTAGAACAGCGGCTCGAAGAAACCGGAGAACAGGGCCAGCCAGGCGCGCCGGTTGACCAGCAGCGAGCGCTCGACCAGCACCCGGGCCCGGCCCGCGTACAGGCCGGTGGGGAGCACGCGCAGCAGCAGGCCGCTCGACGGCGGCGGGGCGGTGGTCGTCACCTCAGACCTCCAGCCTGCGGACGAAGTTGCGGCGGGCCAGGTACGCGCCCACCACGAGGAGGGCGAGCAGGTACAGCAGGTGGCCGAGGGCGGGCAACGCGCCGAGGGTGCCCAGGGTGACGCCCCGGCACAGCTCGGTGCCGTGCCACAGCGGGGTCAACCACACCACCGGCTGCACCCACCCCGGCAACTGCTCGACCGGGAAGAACGTGCCGGAGAACATCATCATCGGCAGCACGATGAACCGGAAGATGACGTTGAACTGCTGGCCCTCGGACTCGATCGTGGCCGCGTAGGCGACGATCGGCGCCCCGCACGCCAGGCCGGTGAGCAGGGAGAACACCACGGCGAGCAGGAACCCGGGCCCGGCGACCGCGCCCAGGGCGGCGGCCACGGCCAGGAACCCGACCGCGGTGAACGCCAGCCGGGCCGCCAGCCAGGTGAGCTGCCCGGCGAGCAGTTGGGCGGCGCTGATCGGGGTGGCGACGACCGCCCAGTAGGTGCGCTGCCACTTGAACGCGGACAGGATCGGGTACGTGGACTCGAAGGTCGCCGTCTGCATGAGGGTGGCGGCCAGCAGCGCCGGGGCCAGGAACTGCACGTACGGGAGCCCCCCGGTGGCCGGACCCGGTTCGACCTGGGAACCGAAACCGATGCCGAGCGCGACCAGGAACAGCACCGGTTGGACCAGCGTGGAGATGACCGTGGAGCGCCAGTTGCGCCGGTACCAGGCCCACAGGCCCTCGACGACCAGCAGCGCCGCCCGCGCCGGACCGGGCACGGTGCCGGTGGGGCGTTGACCGGTGGTGGTCATCAGTCCACCAGCGTTCGGCCGGTGAGGCGGAGGAAGACATCCTCCAGCGTGGCGCGGCGGACCAGGCTGGACACCGGGACGACACCCCGGTCGTGCGCGGCCTTGAGCGCGGACTCCCCGTCGCCGGTGTAGAGCAGGAGCCGGTCGGGCAGCACCTCGACGCGCTCGGCCAGGTCGACGACGCTGGGCTCGGCGGCGGCCTGGGCGCCGGGGGCGAAGCGCAGTTCCAGCACCTCGCGGGTGGCGTGGCGGGAGATCAGCTCGCCGGGGCTGCCCTCGGCCACGATCCGGCCGCCGTCCATGACCACCAGCCGGTCGCAGAGCTGCTCGGCCTCGTCCATGTAGTGGGTGGTGACGATGAGCGTGACGCCCTGCTGCTTGAGCCGGAACAGCCGGTCCCAGAGCAGGTGCCTGGCCTGCGGGTCGAGCCCGGTCGTCGGCTCGTCGAGCAGCAGCAGCTCGGGGTCGTTGATCAGCGAGCGGGCGATGGTCAGCCGCCGCTTCATGCCGCCGGAGAGCGGTTCGACCTCGTCGTCGGCGCGTTCGGTGAGCTGGGCGAAGTCCAGCAGCTCCTCGGCCCTGGCCCGCACGTGCGCCTTGGACAACCCGAAGTAGCGGCCGTAGACGTGCAGGTTCTGCCGCACGGTCAGCTCGGTGTCGAGGTTGTCCTGCTGCGGCACCACACCGAGCCGGGCCCGGATGCGCGGCCCCGCCCGGTCCGGGTCCATCCCCAGGACGGTCAGCTCACCCCCGGTGCGCGGGGACACGCAGGAGATCATCCGCATCGTGGAGGACTTGCCCGCCCCGTTGGGGCCGAGGAAGCCGAACGCCTCCCCGGGACGCACCTCCAGGTCGATGCCCCGGACCGCCTCGAAGTCCCCGAACCGCTTGCCCAGTCCCCGCGCCCGCACCAGCGCACCGTCGCCCGCCACACCCCAGACCCTAAACGGGGGGCACGACAATTTCTCCCGGGTTCCGGCGCGGTCGGTGGACGTTCTCGTCCCGGAAACGCCGACCGGCCCGGAATCGCGGGGATTCCGGGCCGGTCGGGGGTGCGGGGGCTACAGCGCGGGGAACCAGATCTTGATCTCGCGCTCGGCGGACTCCGGGGAGTCCGAACCGTGCACCAGGTTGTACTGGACCTCCAGGCCGAAGTCGCCGCGGATGGTGCCCGGGGTGGCCTTCTCCACCGGGTGGGTGCCGCCCGCGAGCTGGCGGAACGCGGCGATGGCGTTCTCGCCCTCGGCCACGATCGCGGCCACCTTGCCGGAGGTGATGAACTCCAGCAGCGACTCGAAGAACGGCTTGCCGTCGTGCTCGGCGTAGTGCTGCTCGGCGACGGCGCGCTCGACCGAGCGCAGCTCCAGCGCGGCCAGGGTCAGCCCCTTGCGCTCGATGCGGGAGATGACCTCGCCGACCAGACCGCGGCTCACACCGTCGGGCTTGACCAGGACCAGCGTGCGCTCACTCACGGCGTTCCGAACTCCTTAGTGGGGAAGAATTGTGTGAGCAGGGTAACCCGGCCGGTCAGCACTGCGGCCGCAAGGTCCTCGACCACAGCGCGGCACCGGTCCCGTCGCGCAGGTCGACGGTCAGCTCACCGCTGCGGCCGTCCACGTTCACCTCGCCGAAGTGCTGGAAACCGTCCATCGGGGAGGTGTTCGCCGCGGGCGGGGCGTGCACGAACACCGCCTCCGGCCCGAACGTCGGGTCCAGCGCGTTGGGCCCGAACGCGCCCGCGTGCAGCGGCCCGGACACGAACTCCCAGAACGGGTCGAAGTCGCCCACTGCGGCCCGGTCCGGCGAGTAGTGGTGCGCGGCGGTGTAGTGCACGTCCGCGGTCAGCCAGACGACGTTGCGCACCCGCCGCCGGGCCAGCGAGCGCAGCACCCATGCCAGTTCGTGCTCCCGGCCGCCCGGCGCCCCCGGCAGCCCGTTGGCCACCCCCTCGATGCCCGCCCCGTCCGGCACGGTGAGCCCGACCGGCAGGTCGTTGGCGACGATCTTCCAGGTGGCCCGGCTGCGGCTGAGGCCGTCGACCAGCCAGCGCGCCTGCCGGTCGCCCAGGACGCGCCCGACGCCGTCGCGGGGCGCGGTGTTCGCGTCCTTGTAGGTCCGCATGTCCAGCACGAACACCTCGACGTGCGCACCGTGGGAGAAGCTGCGGTACACCCGCCCGTCGACGGCCCGGCGCCGGTCGACGGGCTGCCACTCGTGGAACGCCCGCGCCGCCCGCGCGGCCAGCACGTCGACCCGCTTCTCGGTGTACTGCGGCAGGTCCAGGATCTCGCCGGGGTACCAGTTGTTGGTCACCTCGTGGTCATACCGCGCGATCGCAATAGAAGATGCTCTATGCCATGTATTTCTTGGCTTCCGTGCGCACAAGGCGGTTAATGACGACATAATACGCCGCAATGAAAATTAGCAAAATTACGTTCGGCCTTGCGACGGCAGCAATTACTACTATATACATCCAGACGGTTACAATTTTTCCGCTTATAAGCCAGTTTTCATTGCCCGAAATGAATTTGAGCCAACCGCGTAGTTTTGCTCGTAGCACGCAAACCGCCATGCCCAGGGGCAGCGTAACCAGAATAGAGCTTCCAAAATTTCTTTCTTCATGGTCTCCCACGGGGAAAAGGTCGGCTCCAAACAGGTTCATTTTGTGCGCAGCGTTGTACGATTCAAATGGCCATTGCATAAAGTATGCTACCGCCGCGTCGCCCGACAGTGGATTCGATACTAAGAAGGCTATTGCGAAAATGGTGAGCGCGATTCCGAAGAACAGGATACTTCCCGTGCCTACTGTCTCCGTGCGATCGGAACTCCACTTTTCGATTTGTGAATGCAACTGTTTGACGACAGGAAATGAGATAAGAGCAACCAGTGCGCCCATTAACGCGTACGAGATAATCCATGAAATCGTAAGAGATAGATTGATCTTGGAAACGAGGTCTAGTATCCGATCGGCGAAGCCGACCATCACGGTAGTCATGAGTGCGTGGTTTACGGTAGCAAAAATGCCAAATAGGAGAAGAATTGCGGCAGATACTCCGAGGCTGAGATTCCCGGTCTTGCGCGCCTTTATTTCACTTCGAGCAGTGTTAGATTTGACCGAATTTAGGGATACTTGCAGGTCTTCCACTTTTTTAAGAGATTGCGCCAAATTTTCATCGTTTGGAAGGTCGTGTTGACTCGAAAGGGTCTGGCCTTGAGGTGTGCTATTTAGATTCGATTGCGCATCGAAGAGAGCTTCGGATTCACTTTTCCGGAGTTTTTTCACTTCCTCTAGCAGTTCGACTTGAAGACTCTCGGCGGCTTTCCTATTCTTTTCGGCTTGTGCGCCGCTGCGTTTCGACCAGGTATAGGCGGCAAAGGCGAGCAGCGCCCCTAGGATGCTCGCAACCCAACTCCAGCGCTCGATCTGTGTCCACACATAACCTATAGAATCATCTTGAGTGTGCCACGGATAGTGCCCAGCGAGCGCTGATCTGAAAGTTACACAAGCGCTCGAGCGGCATGGGGTTGGTACAATGTTGTTTGCTGGCACACGTGGTGGTCGTCCCACTGCGCCACGGTGGGCGCCTTCGCGGCGAAGGCGCGCACGTTGTCGTCGAGGAGGTTGTAGGCGAACTGGCCTCGGTACTCGTCGAGGGTTTCGGCGACCTTGGACTTGGCCGGGGTGACCAGGTTGCGCCAGATCCGGCCGTCGGGGAGGGTCACGCGCTCGACGAGGGGGCCGTCGGAGTAGACGGTGTCGCCGCTGTGCAGGAAGAAGTGGGGGTCGCGGGCGGCCATGGCGCGGTAGGCGGTGAGGCCGCCGAGGTCGGGGTTGATGCCCCAGCCCTGGCCGACGACGTCGCCGGACCAGGTGAAGCGGACGTCGGCGCGGCCCTGCGGGGCGGTGCGGAAGGAACCGGTGAGCGGGGCGCTGGTGGTGCGGCCGTCGAGGTCTTCGGCGCGGACTCGGTAGTGGACCTCGCGTCCGGCGGGCAGGTGGGTGAGGCGGAGGCGGCCGGTGCCGTCGGTGGCGGGGGTCAGCAGCGGGCCGCGCAGGGTGCGGGCGTTCCGGAAGTCGGGGTTGCCCGCGACCTCGACCAGCATCCGGGCGGGGCGGTCGGCGCGGGTCCAGACGACGGCGCCGTCGGTGGTGACGTCGCCGGTCTGCACGCCGTGGGTGAGGACCGGGCGGTCCTTCGGGACCGCGAACGCGATCCCGGGGGCGGCGACCCCGGCCGCCACGGACAGACCGCTCGCGCGCAGCAGGGTGCGCCGGGAGATTTCCATGTGCGGTGTCTAGGCGAGCAGTCCGACGCCCCGGCCAACGCCGGGCGACGCGGGGGTGACGCTTCAGCGGGGCTGGAGCACCACCTGCGTCTGCGTGGTCTGCGCGACCCGCTTGCCCGCCGCGTCGAACAGGTCGGTCTGCACGACGATCGTGGTGCGGCCGACGTGCAGGGGCTTGGCGACCGCTTCGACGTGGCCGGTGCGGACGCCGCCGAACAGGTTGGTCTTGCTCTCCACGGTCGAGGTGCCCGACGCGCCCTCGGGCAGGTTGAGGAACGCCGCGACCGCGCCCGCGCTGTCGGCCAGGGTCATCAGCGCGCCGCCGTGCAGGGCACCGCCGAGGGTGCAGCGGTCGGGTGCCCAGTCGAGGCGGGCGCGGACCTCCGCCGGGGTGGCGGAGGTGATCTCGACCCCGCTGGCCGCGGCGAAGGGCATCGACTGCGTCAACTGTTCCGGCGTCATGGCGCCAGGTTACTGCTGGCTGCGCAGGGTTCCCTCGGCCATCCGCTTGCGGACGTCGTTGCGGGCCCAGAACATCCAGCCCCAGGCGGCGGCGAACAGGACGCCGACGATGCCGAGGGTGGGCAGGAAGAGGAAGCAGGCGATGAGGGCCACGTGCAGGCCCGCGACCACCCAGGTGATCCACGGGCGGGCGACCAGGGCGCAGCCGAGCACCAGGGCGAGCGCGATCAGGCCGACGAACCAGCCCTGCCCGGTGCTGATGGTGTCGTCCTTGGCGACGACCAGCAGCGCCAGCAGCACCACGATCGCCTCGAGGATGAACATGGCCGACGTGACGCCGCGGAAGCCCTTCATCGGGTCCACCAGGGCGGGGGGCGGGTCCTGCTCGCTCATGCCGGTTCCTTCCCGAACAGGGCGCGGACCTCGCCCGCGGTGACGACCGACCCGGTGGCGATCACGCCCACCCCGGACATCGTCTCGCTCGGGTCGTCGCTCTCCTCGGCCAGGGCGACGGCCCGCTCGATGGCGTCGACGAGGCCCGCGGCGACGGTGACGCGCTCGTCGCCGAAGACGTCGGTGGCGATCTCGGCGAGGCGGTCGGGGTCCATGGCGCGCTGCGAGGAGTTGGTGGTGACGACCACCTCGCTGAGCACCGGTTCGAGGGGGGTGAGGATGCCCTCGGCGTCCTTGTCCGACAGGACCGCGACGACGCCGACGAGCTTGCGGAAGCCGAACTCCTCGTCCAGCGCGGCGGCCAGGGCCTTCGCGCCGTCGGGGTTGTGCGCGGCGTCGACGAACACGCTGGGTGCCATCCGGACCCGCTCCAGCCGCCCGGGGGTGGTGACCGAGGCGAAGCCGTGGCGGATGGCGTCGACGTCGAGCTGCTTCTGCGCGCCCGCGCCGAAGAACGCCTCCACCGCGGCCAGGGCGAGTGCCGCGTTGGCCGCCTGGTGGGCGCCGTGCAGGGGCAGGAAGACCTCGTCGTAGACCCCGCCGAGGCCCTGCAACCGCAGCACCTGCCCACCCACGGCCACGTCGCGCCGCAGGACGCCGAACTCCAGGCCCTGGCGGGCGACCGTGGCGTCGACCTCGGTGGCGCGCTCCAGCAGCACCTTGGCCGCCTCGGTGTCCTGCTCGGCCAGCAGGGCGATCGAACCGGGCTTGATGATCCCCGCCTTCTCCCGGGCGATCGAGACCAGGTCGGGGCCGAGCCGGTCGACGTGGTCGAGGCCGATCGGGGTGATCACCGCGATCCGCGCGTCGGCGGCGGTGGTGGCGTCCCAGCCGCCGCCCATGCCGGTCTCGACCACGGCCACGTCGACCGGGGTGTCGGCGAAGGCGGCGAAGGCCATGGCGGTGAGCACCTCGAACTTGCTCAGCCGGATGTCCCCGGCGTTGTCGACCATCGCCAGGTACGGCTCGACGTCGCGGTAGACCTCGACGTAGCGGGCCGGGTCGATGGGCGCGTTGTCGAGGCTGATCCGCTCGGTGACCAGTTGCAGGTGCGGGCTGGTGAACCGCCCGGTGCGCACGCCGAGGGCGGTCATCAGCGCGTCGACCATGCGGGTGACCGACGTCTTGCCGTTGGTGCCCGCGACCTGGACCACCGGGTAGGCGGTCTGCGGGTCGGCGAGCAGGTCGAGCAGCGCGCGGATGCGGTCGAGCGAGGGCTCGATCCGGTCCTCGGACCACCGCGCGTCCAGTTCGGACTCGACCTGGCGCAGGTCCTCGAGCACCCCGGGGTCGATCACGGTCACTCGCCCCCGGCCGGGAGCGCGTCGAGCCTGCCCCGGATGCGGGTGATCTCGGCGGCGGCGGTGTCGCGGCGGGCGCGGATCTTGTCCACCACGTCGGCGGGGGCCTTGTCGGTGAACTTGGGGTTGCCCAGCTTGGCCTCGCACTGGGCGAGTTCCTTCTCGGCGACCGACAGGTCCTTGCCCAGCCGCTTGCGCTCGGCGGCGACGTCGACGGTGCCGGAGAGGTCCAGCTCGACGGTGACCGCGCCGCCCGCCAGCGGCACCTCCAGCGCCGCGCTCGGCGCGAACGCCTCGCCCGGGGCGGTCAGCCTGGCCAGCGCGGTCACGGCGGCGGTGTGCGCGGACAGCCCCGCGGCGTCCACACCGGACAACCGGGCGGACACCCGCTGCCCCGGCTTGACGCCCTGGTCGGCGCGGAAGCGGCGGATCTCGGTGACCAGCCTCTGCACCCCTTCGACCCGCTGCGCGGCGGCCGCGTCGGCGGCCGCACCGGCGGGCTTCGGCCAGTCGGCGACGACCAGGCTCTCCCCGCCGGTCAGCGACTTCCACAGGACCTCGGTGACGAACGGCGTCACCGGGTGCAGCAGCCGCAGCACGGTGTCGAGGACGTGGCCGAGCACCGCGCGGGTGGCGTCGGCGCGCTCGCCGCCCTCGGCGATCTGGACCTTGGCCAGCTCCAGGTACCAGTCGCAGTACAGGTCCCAGGTGAAGTGGTAGAGCGCGTCGCACAGCTTGGCGAACTGGAAGCCGTCGAACAGCGTGTCCACATCGGACACCAGGGTGTCCAGGCTGTCCAAGATCCAGCGGTCGGCGTCGGTCAGGGTCGACCGGTCCGGGACCGCGGTGGCCGTGGTGGCGCCGTTCATCAGGGCGAACCGGCTGGCGTTCCACAGCTTGGTGCAGAAGTTGCGCGAGCCCGCCGCCCACTCCTCGGCCAGCGCCATGTCGCTGCCCGGGTTCGCGCCGCGGGCCAGGGTGAAGCGGGTGGCGTCGGCGCCGAAGCGGTCGAGCCAGTCCAGCGGGTCGAGGACGTTGCCGCGCGACTTCGACATCTTCTTGCCCTGCGCGTCGCGGATGAGCCCGTGCAGGTAGACGTGGTCGAAGGGCTGGACGTCCTCGCCCGCGTACAGGCCGAACATCATCATCCGGGCGACCCAGAAGAACAGGATGTCGTAGCCGGTGGACAGGACGCTGGTCGGGTAGAACTTCGCCAGGTCCGGGGTCTTGTCCGGCCAGCCCAGGGTCGACAGCGGCCACAGGCCCGAGGAGAACCAGGTGTCGAGGACGTCGGGGTCCTGCCGCCAGCCCTCGCCGGTCGGCGGCTGCTCGTCCGGGCCGACGCAGACGACCTGGTCGTCCGGGCCGTACCAGACCGGGATGCGGTGGCCCCACCAGAGCTGCCGCGAGATGGTCCAGTCGTGCATGTTGTCGACCCAGTCGAAGTAGCGCTTGGCCAGCTCCGGCGGGTGGACCTGGGTGCGGCCGTCGCGCACGGCGTCCCCGGCGGCGCGGGCCAGCGGCTCGACGTTGACCCACCACTGCAGCGACAGCCGGGGCTCGACCACGGTGTCGCAGCGCGAGCAGTGCCCGACCGAGTGCACGTACGGGCGCTTCTCGGCGACGATGCGGCCCGCCTCGCGCAGGGCCGCGACGACCGCGGGGCGCGCCTCGAACCGGTCGAGGCCCTGGAACGGGCCGGGGGTGGTGATGACCGCCGAGTCGTCCATGACGGTGATCGACGGCAGGTCGTGGCGGCGGCCGATCTCGAAGTCGTTCGGGTCGTGCGCCGGGGTCACCTTGACCGCGCCGGTGCCGAACGCGGGGTCGACGTGCTCGTCGGCCACGATCGGGATGCGGCGGCCGGTCAGCGGCAGCTCGACCTCGGTGCCCACGAGGTGGCGGTACCGCTCGTCGTCGGGGTGCACGGCCACGGCGGTGTCGCCGAGCATGGTCTCCGCGCGGGTGGTGGCGACCACGATCGCGTCGGCGCCGTCGCCGTAGCGGATGGAGACCAGCTCGCCGTCGTCGTCGGAGTGCTCGACCTCGATGTCCGACAGCGCGGTGCGGCAGCGCGGGCACCAGTTGATGATCCGCTCGGCCCGGTAGATCAGGCCGTCGTCGAAGAGGCGCTTGAACACCGTCTGGACCGCGCGGGACAGGCCCTCGTCCATGGTGAAGCGCTCGCGGGACCAGTCGACGCCGTCGCCGAGGCGCTTCATCTGGTCGAGGATCTTGCCGCCGTACTCGGCCTTCCACTCCCAGACCCGCTCGACGAACTTCTCCCGGCCCAGGTCGTGCCGGGAGACGCCCTCACCGGCGAGCTGGCGCTCGACGACGTTCTGGGTGGCGATGCCCGCGTGGTCCATGCCGGGCAGCCACAGCACCTCGTAGCCCTGCATCCGGCGGCGGCGGGTGAGCGCGTCCATGACGGTGTGGTTGAGGGCGTGGCCCATGTGGAGGCTGCCGGTCACGTTCGGCGGGGGCAGCACGATCGTGAACGGCGGCTTGTCGCTGCTCGCGTCGGCGGTGAAGTACCCGGCGTCTACCCAGCCCCGGTACAGCTCCGCCTCTACCGTCGCCGGCTCCCAGGCCGGGGGGAGGTCGATGCTGCGCAGGGTGGGGGTCTCAGTCACGGGAAAGAGTCTACGAACGTCCGGGAAATGGGGTCGAGGCGGGCGGACCTGGGGCTATACCGTCTCGCCATGACGACCCACGCGCACGCGGTGCCGCAGCGCCCCTCCCTGGACGGATTGGAAGCGAAATGGGCCGCGGAGTGGGTCCGGGTCGGCGTCCACCGCTTCGCCGGGGACCGCCCGCGCGCCGAGGTGTTCTCCATCGACACCCCTCCCCCGACGGTGAGCGGTGACCTGCACGTGGGGCACGTCTTCTCCTACACCCACACCGACGTGGTGGCCCGCTTCCAGCGCATGGGCGGCAAGGACGTGTTCTACCCGATGGGGTGGGACGACAACGGCCTGCCGACCGAGCGGCGGGTGCAGAACCACTACGGCGTGCGCTGCGACCCCTCCCTGCCGTTCGATCCCGATTTCCGCATCCCGCCGCCGGCGAAGCCCAAGCAGAAGCCGCGCTCGGTGTCCCGCCGCGAGTTCGTGGCGCTGTGCGCGGAGCTGACCGCCCGCGACGAGCAGGTCTACGAGGAGACGTGGCGGCGGCTGGGGCTGTCGGTGGACTGGTCGCGCACCTACACGACCATCGGCGAGCGGGCCCGGCGCCTGTCGCAGCGGTCGTTCCTGGGCCTGCTCGCGGCGGGCGAGGCGTACCAGGCCGAGGCGCCGACGCTGTGGGACGTGGGGCTGCGCACGGCGGTGGCCCAGGCCGAGCTGGTGGACCGCGACCACGCGGGCGCCTGGCACACCCTGCTGTTCGACGGCCACCCGGTGCAGACGACCCGCCCGGAGCTGCTGCCCGCGTGCGTGGCGCTGATCGCGCACCCGTCCGACGACCGGTACCGGGACCTGGTGGGCACCGGCATCCGCACGCCGGTGTTCGGCGCGGAGGTGCCGGTGCTGGCGCACCCGGCCGCCGATCCGGCGAAGGGCAGCGGGCTGGTCATGTGCTGCACCTTCGGCGACCTGACCGACGTGCAGTGGTGGCGGGAGCTGGGCCTGCCCGCGCGCGCGGTGATCGGCCGCGACGGTCGGCTGCTGCCCGAGGCCCCCGCCGGGGTGGACGCGGACCGCTACGCCGAGCTGGCGGGCGCGACCGCGCACACCGCCCGGGAGCGGGTGGTGGCGATGCTGCGGGACGCGGGTGCGCTGGTGGGCGAGCCGCGGCCGGTGGTGCGGCCGGTGAAGTTCTACGAGAAGGGCGACAAGCCGCTGGAGATCGTCTCCAGCAGGCAGTGGTTCATCCGCTCCACCGCGCACCGCGACGAGCTGCTGGCGCGCGGGCGCGAGCTGCGCTGGCAACCCGAGCACATGCGGGTGCGCTACGAGAACTGGGTGGCGGGCCTGGCGGGCGACTGGCTGATCAGCCGCCAGCGGTTCTTCGGCGTGCCGTTCCCGCTGTGGTACCCGCTCGACGCGGCGGGCGAGCCCGACCACGCCAACCCGATCCTGCCCGCGTCGCTGCCGGTGGACCCGGCCTCGGACACGCCACCGGGCTACACCGAGGACCAGCGCGGGGTGCCGGGCGGGTTCGCCGCCGACCCGGACGTGATGGACACCTGGGCCACCTCGTCGCTGACCCCGCAGTTGGTCTGCGGCCGCGACGACGACCCGGACCTGTACGCGCGGACCTACCCGATGGACCTGCGCCCGCAGGCGCACGAGATCATCCGGACCTGGCTGTTCGGCTCGGTGCTGCGGGCCGGGCTGGACTCCGGGACGCTGCCCTGGCGCACCGCCGTCATCTCCGGCTGGATTCTCGACCCGGACCGCAAGAAGATGGGCAAGTCCAGCGGCAACGGCCTGTCCCCGACCGACCTGCTCGACCGCTTCGGCGCCGACGCGGTGCGCTACTGGGCGGCAGGCGGGCGCCCCGGCACCGACACCGCGTTCGACGAGTCGACCATGCGGGTGGGCAGGCGGCTGGCCACCAAGCTGCTCAACGCGAGCCGGTTCGTGCTCGGCTTCCCCGCCGGGACCGGCGGGGTGACCGAGCAGGTCGACCTGGCGGTGCTGGGCGCGCTGGACGCGGTGGTCGCCGAGGCCACGGCAGCGCTGGCCGGGTTCGACCACACCGAGGCGCTGGTGCGGGTGGAGCGGTTCTTCTGGTTCTGGTGCGACGACTACCTCGAACTGGTGAAGGACCGCGCCTACGGCGACGGCCCGGGCGCGGACTCGGCCCGGTCGGCGCTGCGGGCGGCGCTGTCGCGGCTGCAGCGGCTGTTCGCGCCGTACCTGCCGTTCGCCGCCGAGGAGTGCTGGTCCTGGTGGCAGGCGGGTTCGGTGCACCGCGCGCCGTGGCCGACCGCGACCGGCGGCGCGGACGCCCTCGGTGTGCTGCCGCTGGTGTCGCTGGTGCTGGCGCAGGTCAGGGGGGCGAAGTCGGCGGCGCGGCTGTCGCAGCGCGCTCCGGTGGGCGCGGTGGACCTGACCTGCCTACCCTGGCAGGAGGACGTGCTGCGGGCGGTCGAGGCGGACCTGCGGGCGGCGGGCTCGATCACGGCCGTGCGCTACCGGCGCGGGGAGGGGTTCGAGGTCGCCGTCACCCTCGGCTGAGCGCGCGCCCTGTGCCGTTCGACGCAGCGGGCGGTCGGGTTGCTAACGCGAGCGGGCGTCCTCTCGATGTGGTGGTCACCAGGCGGGTGGCAGGGGAGGCCGGTGGATCGACGAGGGGACGCGCGGCGGACCCGGCTGTGGGCGCTCGAGCGCAGGCTGGTCGCCGCCATGGTGCTGGTGGCCGCCGTCTCGGTGCTGATGCTGCTGGTCGGCATGGGGCTGTTCGCGGGCCGCGGCGGGCTGTCGCCGACCGACGGCGCCGCCGGGGCGCCGCCGGAGTCCGTGCGCAGCCGGACCACGCCGTTCGACGGAACACCCGCGTCCGGCTGGGCCGAGGGCGCGGCGGGGATCGTGCCGCCGCCCCCGGCCCCGGTCGGGCCGTACGACGCCGCCCAGGTCGCCGCCGCCACGTCGCTGGTGCGCGACGCGCTGGTGGCCAGCAGGCTCGACCAGAACCTGGTGACCGGGCACGACCCGACCGGGTACCTGGGGCTGCTGGCCCCGGACGCGGCCGCGGCGCTGCGCCCGCTGTTCGGCACCGGCCGCGAGCCGGAGGCCCAGGCCCTGGTCAGCCTGGCGGACCCGGCCAGCCCGCTGCTGCCCGTGCCGCCCAGGGTGACCGGGGGGATGCGGGTGGAGGAGGGCGAGGAGGGCGAGTTGGTGGTGCACACCAACTACCTGTTCGCCTACGCCTTCGACGCCCCGCCGGGCGCGGTGGTCGACCCGATGGACGCCGTGGTGGTCGTCCGCGCCGACGTGGACTACGTCCTGCGGATCGGCGGCAAGTGGACCAGGAGCAGCCAGGGGCTCTGGTACGGGGACGTCGCGGGCTACGGCTACTCGATCGCCTGCGACGCCTACAAGCGCGGTTTCCTCGCCCCCACCCACACCGACCGCGACGACCGGCGCCCGCTGCCGCGCCCGGACCCGGGCGCCTACTTCGACCCGAGCGCCCCGCTGCCCGCTGAGATCGGGTGCCCGCCCTGAGCCGCCCACCCGGCACCGCCGGGGCCTGAGACCGCGCTCCGAGCGGCTTCGGCCCAGGTCAGCGCCACAGGGGCACGGGCCTGTGGACAACTGGTGGCGCATGTCCCCCCGAGGGACGACCATGGTCCCCATGACGCGGAAACCCCCTGTCGACGATGTCAACGACGACAACCCGGACGTGCGCGAGCCCAAGCGCTGGGCGGCGGGCATCCCCGGCGTCGCGGTGTCGCTGAACCGCGGGGTGCAGCAGATGGGCGCCGCGCGGACGGCGCGGACGCTGCGGCTGCTCAACCAGCGCGAGGGCTTCGACTGCCCCGGCTGCGCCTGGCCGGAGCCGCAGGGGCACCGCAAGCTGGCGGAGTTCTGCGAGAACGGCGCGAAGGCGGTCGCGGAGGAGGCGACCAGGCGGCGGGTCGGGCCGGAGTTCTTCGCCGAGCACTCGGTCGCCGAACTGGCCGGGCGCACCGACCACTGGCTGGGCCAGCAGGGCCGGATCACCCACCCGGTGCTGCTGCGGCCGGGGGCGACGCACTACGAGCCGGTCGACTGGGCGACCGCGTTCGAGGTGATCGCCGGGAAGCTGCGCGGTCTGTCCACACCGGACGAGGCGGCGTTCTACACCTCGGGGCGCACCAGCAACGAGGCGGCGTTCCTGTACCAGCTCATGGTGCGCTCGTTCGGCACCAACAACCTGCCGGACTGCTCCAACATGTGCCACGAGTCCTCCGGCGCGGCGCTGGCGGAGACGACCGGCATCGGCAAGGGCTCGGTGACGCTGGCCGACCTGACGATCGCCGACCTGATCGTGGTGGTCGGGCAGAACCCGGGCACCAACCACCCGAGGATGCTCTCCGCGCTGGAGGAGGCCAAGGGGGCCGGGGCGAAGATCGTGGCGGTCAATCCGCTGCCGGAGGCGGGGCTGCTGCGGTTCAAGAACCCGCAGAACGCGCGCGGCCTGCTGGGCCGGGGCACCGAGCTGGCCGACGAGTTCCTGCAGATCAGGCTCGGCGGCGACCAGGCGCTGTTCCAGGCGATCGGGCACCTGCTGCTGGCCTGGGAGGACGAGGTCCCCGGCACGGTGGTCGACCGGGACTTCGTCGACACCCGCAGCGAGGGCTTCGCCGAGTACGCCGAGCACCTGCGCGGGTTGGACTGGGCGCGGGTCGAGCGGGCGACCGGGCTGGACCGGGCGGAGATCGAGGGGGTCGCCCGGATGTTCGCCGAATCCGAGCGGACGATCGTGTGCTGGGCCATGGGGATCACCCAGCACAAGCACTCGGTGCCGACCATCCGCGAGATCGCCAACGTGGTGCTGCTGCGCGGGATGATCGGCAAGCCGGGGGCGGGGCTGTGCCCGGTGCGCGGGCACTCCAACGTGCAGGGCGACCGCACGATGGGGATCTGGGAGAAGATGCCGGAGAAGTTCCTCGCCGCGCTGGAGGGCGAGTTCGGCGTCGACGTGCCGCGCGAACCCGGCCTGGACACGGTGGGCGCGATCCGGGCCATGCGCGGGGGGAAGGTGCGGGCGTTCTTCGCCGTGGGCGGCAACTTCGTCGCCGCGGCCCCGGACACCGAGGTCACCGAGGCGGCGATGCGGTCGTGCGAGCTGACCGTGCAGGTGTCGACGAAGCTCAACCGGTCGCACGTGGTGCACGGGGAGACGGCGCTGATCCTGCCGGTGCGCGGGCGCACGGAACGGGACCTGCAGGCCGGGGGCGAGCAGTTCGTCACCGTGGAGGACTCGATGTCGGTGGTGCACCGGTCGCGCGGCAGGCTCGAACCGGCGAGCGACCAACTGCTGTCCGAGGTGGGTGTGGTCTGCGGACTGGCGCTGGCGCTGTTCGGACCGGAGCACCCGGTGCCGTGGGCGGAGCTGGCCGGGGACTACGACCTGATCCGGGAGCACATCGCCCGGGTCGTGCCGGGGTGCGAGGACTACAACGCCAGGGTCCGCCTGCCCGACGGGTTCGTGCTGCCGAACGCGCCGCGCGACTCCCGGGAGTTCACCGGGACGCGCGACGACAAGGCGGTGTTCACCGCGAACCCGCTGACCGTGCTGGAGGTCCCCGAGGGCCGCCTGCTGTTGCAGACCCTGCGCAGCCACGACCAGTACAACACCACCATCTACGGCCTCGACGACCGCTACCGCGGCATCAAGGACGCCCGCCGGGTGGTGCTGGTCAACCCCGACGACCTCACCGGGCTGGGGTTGGCGGACGGGGCGATCGTGGACCTGGTGGGCGAGTGGCCGGACGACCCGACCGGTCGGGTCGAGCGGCGGGCGGAGCGGTTCCGGGTGGTGTCGTACCCGACCGCCCGCGGCTGCGCGGCCGCCTACTTCCCGGAGGCCAACGCGGTGGTGCCGCTGGACTCCACGGCCGACCAGTCCAACACCCCGACCTCGAAGTCGATCGTCGTGCGGTTGGAGGTGAGCGCCCACAACCACGTGTGAGCGGGGATCGCCCCGGACCGGGCGGGAACGCCCGGGTGGGTGGTGGGGCCGATCGCGCCCCGCTGTGATCCAGGACTCACCCGGGGATGGCATGATCGGCCCGGTCGCGGGTGTTGTTGTGGTGACCCATCCCCCAGCGAACCGGGAGCGCCACCGATGCCGTCCGCGCCGAGCACCCTGACCTTCTACTCCACCGGTTGGTGCGGCTTCTGCGCGCGCCTGAAGGCAGGACTGGCCGCCGAGGGCATCGAGTACACCGAGATCGACATCGATGAGAACCCGGACGCCGCCGAGTTCGTGATGAGCGTCAACAACGGCAACCGGACCGTGCCGACCCTGCACTACCCGGACGGCTCGACCCAGACCAACCCGTCGGTGTCGCAGGTCAAGGCCGCCCTGGCCGCCTGAGGCCCCGCGCCCGGTCGGTGACCGTGCCACAGCCGGACCGCGCGGGTCGGGGATCGGGCTCACCGCCGGTCTCCGACCCGCGGCCGGTCCGGGGTTCGGCGTCGGGTCAGGACCTGCGGTGGCCGCGGAACAGCAGCCACAGCAGCCACGCCTGCACCAGGGCGACGGCGACCAGGCCCACCCCGGCGACGACCCCGCCCCACGGTTCGGGGAACTCGGGCAGCAGGATGATCACCAGGGAGGCGGGCAGCGTCACCACGAACGCCAGCACCGGGGCGAACGAGCCGTCCGGCGAGTCGTTCGTGGCGATCACCAGGGCGACGCCGATGAAGACCAGCGTGACCACGACCAGGTAGGCCAGCGCGACCTTGCGGGCCGCCCGGCGATTGCTCCACGTCGTCATCGGACCGGCTCCAGCAGGGACATCGCCGCGTTGTGGCCGCCGATGCCGCTGACCCCGCCACCGCGCCGGGAGCCCGAACCGCACACCCGCAGCGCGGCGACGTCGGTTTCCACGCCCCAGCCGGGGTCGTCGGCGAACGGCCAGGACAGGTCGCCGTGGAAGATGTTGCCGCCGGGCATGGCCAATTCCGCCTCCAGGTCGAGCGGGGTCCGCGCCTCGACGCACGGCCGCCCGTCGGCGTCGCGGGCGACGCACTCGTCGATCGGGTCGGCGAGGTGGCGGTCGAGGCCGTCGAGGTAGCGGCGGACCAGGGTGTCGCGCACGCCGTCGTTGTCGTCGGCGAACAGGGTGGGTGGCAGGTGCAGGCCGAACAGGGTCAGCGTGTGCGCGCCGCGGGCCGCCCGCTCCGGGTCCAGGATGGACGGGTCGGTCAGCGTGTGGCAGTACATCTCACCGGGTGGCGTGTCCGGCAGCGCGCCGGAAGCCGTTTGCCGGTAAGCCCTTTCCAGGTCCGCATAGGACTCGTCGAGGTGGAACGTGCCCGCGAACGCCTGGCGCGGGTCCACACCGGACCGCAGCCGGGGCAACCGGTCCAGCAGGAGGTTGATCTTCAGTTGCGCGCCCACCGGCGACGCCGACCCCCTGCCGCGCAACCGGTCCAGCACAGCGGGCGCCACCCCGGACAGCACGTGCCCGGCGCCGAGCACCTGTTCGCCGTCGGCGGTCCGGTAGGTGACCTCGGCGTGCGCGTCGTCCGCGTCCACCCGGGTCACCTCGGCGCCGGTGCGGAGCTGCGCCCCCGCCTCGACCGCCACCCGCGCCAGCTCGGCCGTGACCGATCCCATCCCGCCCGCGGGCACCCGCCACTCCCCCGTCGCGTTGCCGACGAGGTGGTACAGGAAGCAGCGGTTGGCAGGCAGGTCCGCCGAGGTCAGCGAGGTGTGCGTGCCGATCAGCCCGTCCGTGGCGACCACCCCGCGCACCACGTCGTCGGCGAAGGTCTCCTCGATAGAGGTGCCCAGCGGCTGCTCGAACACCTGCCGCCACACGCGCTCCCCCGCCGCGTCCGACACCAGCCGCCGCAGGGCGTCGCGGCTCGGCAGCGGGCCCAGCAGCGTCGGCGCCACCACCCGCGCCATCCGCGCCAGCCCGCCGTAGAACTCCGCCCACCGCTGGAACTCCGCGTCCGACCCGGTCAACTCCCGGAAAGACGCCTCCGTCACCGGCCCGGGTTCGCGTTCCACCAGCAACCCGGTGTCCACCCCGTCCCGCCGCACCGGCGTGTACGACGACACCTCCCGCGACCGCAGGTCCAGCCGCAGCCCCAGGTCCGCCACGATCCGGTCCGGCAGCAGGCTCACCAGGTACGAGTACCGGCTCAGCCGCACCCCGGGGAACGGGCTGGCGCTGACCGCCGCCCCGCCCACGTGCCCGAGCCGCTCCAGCACCACCACCGACCGCCCGGCCCGCGCCAGGTAGGCCGCCGCCACCAGCGCGTTGTGCCCGCCCCCGACCACCACAACGTCATACCGGTCCGTCGCCACGGACCAACCCTAGATCCACGCGGCGGACGTGGGCTACGTCCGCAAGTAGGAGGCGCCGTTGAGGTCGAGGACCGCCCCGGAGGCCCACAGCGCCGGGCCCGAGGCCAGGTAGACCACCGCGGCGGCGACCTCCTCCGGTGTGGCCACCCGGTCGAACGGGCTCTGCGCGCGGATCGCCTGGCCCGAGGCGCCGTCGAGCCGCTGCGAGACCCGCTCGGTCGCCACGAAGCCCGGGGCGACCGAGGTGACGGAGATGCCGTGCGGGGCCAGGGCGAGCGCGAGGGACTGGCCGAGGGCGTGCAGGCCCGCCTTGCTCGCCCCGTACGCCGGGTACTCGGGTTCGCCGCGGAAGGCACCCCGGGAGCCGACGTTGACCACCCGGCCGCCGGTGCCCTGGCGGACCATCACGGCCGCGGCCTGGTGGGTGAGCGCGGCGGCGCCGATCAGGTTGACCCCGACGATCCGCTGCCAGGCGGCGACCCACTCCGCGTACGGGGTGTCCACCGGCGGGTGCGCCGGGTTCATCACCGCGGCGTTGTTGACCAGCACGTCCAGGCCGCCCAGCCCGTCGACCACGGCCTCGACCAGCCCGGGGACCTGCTCCGGGTCGCCGAGGTCGGCCTCGACCAGGACGTGCCCGTCGCCGGGGAGGTCGGCGAGGACGGCGGCGGCCCGGTCCGGGCTCGCCGAGCAGTGCACGGCGACCTTGTCGCCGAGGCGGGCGAACGCCGCCGCCACCGCCGACCCGATGCCACCGGACGCGCCGGTCACCAGCACCCGCCTGCCCGGGACCACGCCACCCGCCCCTGCCCCGATCGGTGCTGCCCCGGCCGCCGCTGTGCCACCCTCGACATCCTCGGTGCTCATGCCGTCCAGCCAAACACAACTAGGGTGGGCGTCATGGGACGGGTGACGGTGCGCAGGACCGTGGTGCGGCTGTCGGCCGGTGAGGCGCGCACGCGGCAGGACACGCTGGTCGCCGAGGAGCCGCTGGAACTCCGCGTCGGCGGGAGGGCGCTGGCGGTGACCATGCGCACACCGGGCCACGACGTGGAGCTGGCGCACGGGTTCCTGCTGACCGAGGGCGTCATCGGCAACGCCGAGGACGTCTCGATCGCCCGCTACTGCGACGGCGTGGACGACCAGGGCCGCAACACCTACAACGTGCTCGACGTCGCCCTGGCCGACGGGGTGCCGCCGCCCGACCCCGGCGTGGAGCGCAACTTCTACACGACCTCCTCCTGCGGTGTCTGCGGCAAGGCGGCGCTGGACGCGGTGAAGCTCAAGACCCGCTTCTCCCCCGCCGCCGACGGGGTGCGCGTGACCCCGCGGACGCTGAGCGCGCTGCCGGACGTGCTGCGCGCCCAGCAGAAGGTGTTCGACGGCACCGGCGGTCTGCACGCGGCGGGGCTGTTCACCGCCGCGGGCGAGCCGATCGCGGTGCGCGAGGACGTGGGCAGGCACAACGCCGTGGACAAGGTGCTCGGCCGGGCGCTGCTCGACGGGCGGGTCCCGCTGGGCGGCACGGTGCTGCTGGTGTCCGGGCGGGCGTCGTTCGAGCTGGTGCAGAAGGCGGCGATGGCGGGCGTGCCGGTGCTGGCCGCGGTGTCGGCGCCGTCGTCGCTGGCCGCGGAACTGGCCGCCGAGCAGGGCATGACGCTGGTCGGCTTCCTGCGCGGCGACACCATGAACGTCTACGCCGGTGCGGACCGGATCGGATGAGGCCGCTGGAGGGGGTGCTGGTCGTCAGCCTGGAGCAGGCGGTGGCCGTGCCGTACGCGACGCGGCTGCTGGCCGACCTGGGCGCCCGGGTGATCAAGGTGGAGCGGCCGGGGACCGGGGACTTCGCCCGCCAGTACGACGCCTCCTGCGGGGAGGTGTCGAGCTACTTCGCCTGGACCAACGTCGGCAAGGAATCGGTGGCCCTGGACCTCAAGGACCCGGCCGGGGCCCGGGTCGTGGCCGAGTTGGTGGCGCGGGCGGACGTGGTCACCTGCAACCTGTCCCCCGGCGCGGCGCGCAGGCTCGGCCTGGACGCGGACACGCTGCGTGCCGAGCACCCCTCGTTGGTGGTGGCGGAGCTGTCCTCGTACGGGGAAGGCGGCCCGTACGGTGACCGGAAGGCGTTCGACGCGCTGATCCAGTCCGAGGCCGGGCTGGTCGCGCTGACCGGCGACGGCGACTCGGTGGCCCGCGCCGGGATCTCGGTCGCCGACATCGCGGGCGGCGTGCAGCTCCAGGCCGCCGTGCTGGCCGCGCTGGTGCGCCGCGGCCGGACCGGTGAGGGTGCGACGCTGCGGCTGACGCTGATGGAGGCGCTGGCCGAGTGGATGCACCAGCCCGCCCTGTACGCCCACGGCACCGGTCGGGAACCGTCGCGGCACGGCGCCCACCACCCGACGATCGCCCCGTACGGCCCGTTCCCCTGCCGCGACGGCGCGGTGCACCTGGCCGTGCAGAACGACGGGCAGTGGCGGCGGCTGTGCGGTGCGGTGGTCGGCAGGCCGGAACTGGCCGAGGACCCGCGGTTCCGCACCGTCGCCGACCGGGTGGCCCGCAGACCGGAGCTGCACGCGGAGCTGCAACCGTCCTTCGACACCGTTGCCGCCGACGACCTGCTGGCCAGGCTGGACGCCGCCGACGTCCCCGCCGCCCGCACCCGCGGGATCGGCGAGCTGACCGCGCACCCGCAGCTCACCGCCCGCGACCGGTGGACGACCGTCCCCGTGCCCGGCGGCGAGGTGCCGATGCTGCGCCCGCCGGTGGACTCCGACGGCTGGACCTGGTCGGCGGCGGCCGTCCCCGGCCTCGGCGAGCACACCGAGCCGGTGCTGACCTGGCTCGGCTACACCGCCGCGGACATCGCCGACCTGCGAACACGCTCGGTGATCTGAACGGGGACGTGTGGCGGGCGCCTCGGTGGGCTATCCGGGTGAAGGTGTGCACGAAGTCGCACGCGGACGGTCACCGGAACCGGGAAACACTCGGGCCGCGTCTCACGATTGCTGAGGGGGAGGGCGGCGGAGCCGCCCGGGGGACCACGGAGGGGCGCCATGGCCGACGGGGAGTCAGGCGGGGGCAGTCCGCTGCGCAGGCGGACGGTGCTGCTCGCGGGGGCGGCGGGGCTGGCCACCGCGGGCATCGGCGTCGGCGCCGCCAGCGGGGTCGTCGACCTGGTGACCGCCGGGTCGGCCGAACCGCGGATTCGCACCGAGCGCGTCCACTCCGCCGCGCGGGGCCGCGAGGTCGACCTGGTGACGATCCTGCCGGGCCAGCTCTCCGCCCGGAACCTGCCGGTCTGCCTGTTCCTGCACGGCCTGCGCGGCAGGGCCCGCCAGGCCGCGCCGACCGGCCTGGCGAAGACCCTGGCCAGGGGGGTCGCCGACGGCACCCTCCCGCCGTTCGCCTTCGTCGCCGTCGACGGCGGCGACAACTACTGGCACGAGAACCACGTCGGCGACAATCCGATGGCCATGCTCCTCGACGAGGTCCCCGCCTGGCTGCGCGCCCGCGGCCTCGGCGACGCCACCGGAACCCCGTTCGCGTGCGCCGGGGTGTCGATGGGCGGTTTCGGCGCGCTGCTCTACGCCCGCAGGCGCCAGGAGCGGGCGCAGCCGGTGTCCGCCGTCGCCGCCGTCTCCCCCGGCCTGCTGATGTCCTGGCGCGAGATGAGCACCCGGCGCGCGTTCAAGAGCAACACCGAGTGGGCCGCCCTGGACCCGCTGCGCAACGTGGAGAAGATCGATCGGGCGCCGGTCGGCATCTGGTGCGGCACCGAGGACCACTTCATCGAGGGCGCCCGCAAGTTCATGCGCCTGGCCAAGCCCGAGGTCGCCTACACCGGCCCCGGCGGCCACGGCGACAGCTTCTACCGCAAGGTCGTCCCCGACGTGCTGTCGTTCCTCGGCAAGCACACCCCGACGTCGGCCAAGGCCTGACCGCCCCGGTCCCGGAAAAGCGGAAGGCCCCGGGCGTGGTGCCCGGGGCCTTCCGCGCAGCCGTGCCTCAGGCCGACTTCTCGCGCCGTTCGCGGCGGGAGGGCTGGCGGGAGACGATCGTGGGGTTGACGTTCTCGCGGACCGTCTGCTCGGTGATGACGACCTTCGCCACGTCGGTGCGGCTGGGGATGTCGTACATGACCGACTGGAGGACTTCCTCCATGATGGCGCGCAGACCCCGGGCGCCGGTGCCGCGCAGGATCGCCTGGTCGGCGACCGCCTCCAGCGCGGTGTCGGTGAACTCCAGCTCGACGCCGTCCATCTCGAAGAGCTTCTGGTACTGCTTCACCAGGGCGTTGCGCGGCTCCATCAGGATCTGGACCAGGGAGCGCTTGTCCAGGCTGGTGACGCTGGCCAGGACCGGCAGTCGGCCGATGAACTCGGGGATCAGACCGAACTTGATCAGGTCCTCGGGCATCGTGTCGCCGAAGAAGTCGGCGTTGTCGATGTCGGCCTTGCTGCGGATCTCGGCGCCGAAGCCGAGGCCGCGCTTGCCGACCCGGTCCTGGATGATCTTCTCCAGGCCCGCGAACGCCCCCGCCACGATGAACAGGACGTTCGTGGTGTCGATCTGGATGAACTCCTGGTGCGGGTGCTTGCGGCCACCCTGCGGGGGCACGCTCGCGGTGGTGCCCTCCAGGATCTTGAGCAGCGCCTGCTGCACGCCCTCGCCGGACACGTCGCGGGTGATCGACGGGTTCTCGCTCTTGCGGGCGATCTTGTCGACCTCGTCGATGTAGATGATGCCGGTCTCGGCGCGCTTGACGTCGTAGTCGGCGGCCTGGATCAGCTTGAGCAGGATGTTCTCGACGTCCTCGCCCACGTAGCCCGCCTCGGTCAGCGCCGTGGCGTCGGCGATGGCGAAGGGGACGTTGAGCAGCTTGGCCAGGGTCTGCGCCAGGTAGGTCTTGCCGCAGCCGGTCGGGCCCAACATCAGGATGTTGGACTTGGCCAGCTCGACGGTCTCCTCGCGCGACTCGCGGCCTTCGCGGCCCTCCGGCCGGGCGCGGTCACCGGCCTGGATGCGCTTGTAGTGGTTGTACACCGCCACCGCCAGCGAGCGCTTCGCGTCGTCCTGGCCGATGACGTACTGGTCGAGGAAGTCGTGGATCTCGGCGGGCTTGGGCAGCTCGTCGAGCTTCACGTCGCCTGCCTCGGCCAGCTCCTCCTCGATGATCTCGTTGCAGAGATCGATGCACTCGTCACAGATGTACACGCCGGGACCGGCGATGAGCTTCTTCACCTGCTTCTGGCTCTTCCCGCAGAAAGAGCACTTGAGCAGGTCTCCGCCGTCACCGATACGTGCCATGACCGCTGACCTCTGTCCCCTCCGGCGCACCGGGGAAAGTGCGCCTGGCTGTGTGTCCGGCCGGACCCGGGAACCCGCTCCACGCGCCGGTCGTTCGACGGTGGAGAGGGGCCGTTTCCGGCCGTTGCCTCCGACGGTACCCGCCGACACCCGGTCTGCGGGAGAACCTTGAGACCCGGCGCGGCCGAATCCGGAGGAATCCAGTCCGTCACGGTAACCCGAAAACGGGTCGCGTGTCGGCTTTTTCCCCCGGACGCGGCAACGCGCCGGGGTGCCCGACTAGCCCTGGGCCGAGAGCTTCCGGTACGGGAGCACCTCGTCGATGATGCCGTAGGTCTTGGCCTCGGCGGCGGTGAGGATCTTGTCGCGCTCGATGTCGGTGCGGACCTGGTCCTCGTCCTTGCCCGTGTGCCTGGCCAGGGTGGTCTCCAGCAGCTTGCGCACGCGCTGGATCTCCGCGGCCTGGATCTCGAGGTCCGAGACCTGGCCGTAGACGCCCTCGGTGGCGGGCTGGTGGATGAGCACCCTGGCGTTGGGCAGCGCGAAGCGCTTGCCCGGGGTGCCCGCCGACAGGATGACCGCGGCGGCCGAGGCCGCCTGGCCCAGGCAGAAGGTGGCGATGTCCGGCCGGACGTACTGCATGGTGTCGTAGATGGCCATCAGCGAGGTGAACGAGCCACCCGGGGAGTTGATGTACATCGTGATGTCGCGGTCCGGGTCGGCCGACTCGAGGTAGATGAGCTGGGCCATGACGTCGTTGGCCGACGCGTCGTCGATCTGGACGCCGACGAAGATGACCCGCTCCTCGAAGAGCTTGTTGTACGGGTTCGACTCCTTGACCCCGTAGCTCGTGCGCTCGACGAAGGACGGCAGCACGTACCGGGACTGGGGGAGGTGAAGATCACTCACTGGAGGCTCCTGGGGTTCTCTCGTCCGCGGTCGTCAGTTGCCGTTGGGGGTCTGGGTGGCCCGCTGCACCACGTGGTCGACGAAGCCGTACTCCTTGGCCTCCTCGGCGGTGAACCAGCGGTCGCGGTCGGCGTCGGCGGTGATCCGCTCGATCGTCTGGCCGGTCTGCTCGGCGGTGATGGCGGCCATCTCGTGCTTCCACCGGGCGTAGACCTGCGCGCGGATGGCGATGTCGGAAGCGGTTCCCCCGACGCCCGCGGACGGCTGGTGCATCATGATCCGGGTGTGCGGGAGCGCGTAGCGCTTGCCCGGCGTGCCGGAGGCGAGCAGGAACTGGCCCATGGAGGCGGCCAGGCCCATGCCCCAGGTGGCCACGTCCGGCTCGATGAGCTGCATGGTGTCGTAGATCGCCATGCCCGCGGTCACCGAGCCACCGGGCGAGTTGATGTAGAAGGTGATGTCCCGCTCCGGGTCCTCGGCGCTGAGCAGGAGCAGCTGCGCGGTGATCCGGTTGGCGATGTCGTCGTCGACCTCGGAGCCGAGGAAGACGATGCGCTCACGGAGCAGCCGCTCGTACACCGAGTCGTTCAGGTTGAGCCCCGCGGTGGCGGACCGCATGTGGGGCGAGTGGTGCTGCGTCACGTCTGCCTGCCTTCTCCACAAAGTCTCTTCACAACTAAAACCGATCTCCACGACCGACACTAACGAAGGTGGGCGGCGCCGACTTCCCGACACCGCCCACTTTCGCTCAGAGCGTCACAGACTCTCCGACTGGAACGCGCCCGTTACTTGGCGGGCTCCGGCTCGACCTCGGCCTCGACCACGGCGGGGGTCTCCGCCGACTCGGCGGGCGCCGCCTCGACCGGGCCGAACAGCTCGCTCAGGTCGACGGTCTCGCCCGACTCGTCGGTGACGGTCGCCTGGCGGACCACCGCGGCCAGCGCCTTGCCGCGGCGCACGTCGGCGAAGATCGCGCCGAGCTGGCCGGACTGCTGGGCGCGCTGGACGTACTCGTCCGGGCTGACGCCGAAGCGCTGCGCCTGGTAGACGATGCGCTCGGTCAGCTCCTGGTCGTTGACCTGGACCTGCTCGGCCTCGGCGAGGGCGTCGAGGATGAGCTGCGTGCGGACCGACTTCTCGGCCTCCTCGCGCACCTCGGTGTCGAACTGCTCGCGGGTCTGGTCCTGGGTGGCCAGGAACTCGTTGAGCTTGTCCTGGTCGTGGTCGAAGCTGTGCACCGCGTCGTGCTGGCGCGACTCGATCTCGGACTCGAGGACCTTCTCCGGGATCGGGACCTCGACGGTCTCCAGGAGGGCCTCGAGGATCTTGTCGCGGGCCTGCACGCCCTGCTGCATCTTCTTCACCCGCGACAGCCGCTCGCGCAGGTCGGCGCGCAGCTCCTCGATGGTGTCGAACTCGCTGGCGAGCTGGGCGAAGTCGTCGTCGGCCTCGGGCAGCTCCCGGGTCTTGACCGACTGCACGGTCACCGCGACCTCGGCCTCCTTGCCCGCGAACTCGCCCGCGACCAGGGTGGTGGTGAAGGTCTTGGTCTCCCCGGCGGGGGTCCCGACGAGGGCCTCGTCGATGCCCTCGATCAGCTCGCCGGAGCCGACCTCGTAGGACAGCCCGGAGGTCTTGGCCTCCTCGACGTCCTGGCCGTCGACGGTGGCGGAGAGGTCGATGGAGACGAAGTCCCCGCTCTCCACCGGGCGCTCGACGCCGGTCAGCGTGCCGAAGCGGGCGCGCAGCTCGTCGAGCTGCTCGTCCACCTCGGTGTCGGCCAGGTCGAGGTCGTCGACGGTGACGCTGAAGTCGCCGTAGGCGGGGATGGTGATGTCCGGGCGGACGTCGACCTCGGCGGTGAAGGCGAGGTGGTCGCCGTCCTCGAGCTTGGTGACCTCGATGTCGGGCTGCCCGAGGGTCTTCACCTCACCGGCGGTCACGGCCTCCATGTACTTGGCCGGGATCGCCTCGTTCACGACCTCGTCGAGGATCGGCGCGCGGCCGATCCGGGACTCGATGACCCGGGCGGGGGCCTTGCCCGGCCGGAACCCGGGGATGCGGACCTGGCCTGCGAGCTTGCGGTATGCGCGGTCGAAGTTCGGCTTGAGCTCGTCGAACGGCACCTCGACGTTGATCCGTACCCGCGTCGGGCTCAGCTGCTCGACGGTGCTCTTCAACGTGATCTCCTCGTGCGGCTGTCAGGGGGCGTACCCGGCGACTCGGCCGGGGTCAGCCCCCGAGTCTAGGCGAGCACGCGCAGGTGGGGAGCCGGGGGTGCGCACGTGGAAAACGGCCGGTCCACGACCGGCCGTTTCAGCGGAGCGGGCGACGGGAATCGAACCCGCGTAGCTAGTTTGGAAGACTAGGGCTCTACCATTGAGCTACGCCCGCGTGCGCAGCGCTGTCGAGCGCTGCGTGGGCAACAGTAGCGGGTGGCGCTAGGCTCTGTGCGAAGTACCCCGGGCTGTGGCGCAGCTTGGTAGCGCATCCGCTTTGGGAGCGGAGGGTCGCAGGTTCAAATCCTGTCAGCCCGACAAAGGGGCATCCACGCTGGTGGGTGCCCCTTTTCGCGCCCCGCGCCCGCGGAGCGGAGCCGAAACAGCGCTCCACGACCCTCCGCTTGGTCAGGCACGCCGCCTGCGCCCACCCCGCCGGGGCCGGGGAAGTCCTCGCCGCGCTCCGGCACCCCGGCAGCCACTCCCGCTCCGGGGGCACAGGTTCCACACCACCCGGGTGCGACCCCGCCGGAATGGCCGCGGCCCACCTCGACAACAGCGCGTCGGCGACCGGCAGGTCATTCCGGGAAGAAATCGGGACTTCACCCAGCAGTGCACCGAATGGACACCGAGTGGTCACACGACGGGCCGGGCAGTCGGAGCCGCGATCAGCTCGCCGTGCTTGCAGGAGGACCAATCGGCGCACACCCGTTCGGATCAGTCGCGAATTAATCCACGCCGGGCGGATTGCCACTCCGCGCAATGGGAACATGCGCGTTTCGAGTACACACAGGACAATTCCGGAACCGATTCCGGGCCTTCCCCGGCCCGGCGATCCGCCGACGCGGGCTTCACGCATGGCGACGGAGGATCACTCGAACGGCCTAGTTTCCGAGGCCATGCGTCGGGAATTCCCCTGACAGCGAAAGGTCATGGAGAAAATTTTCGGTGCTGGTCCCACACCAGATCGGGGCCGGTGCGCAATTCATCAGCTTTTCGTCCGCTGACGGTTCGACGGGTAGCCAACCGGTGATTCTTCCCTGCTGATGCGGGCATTTCCCGCGGTCGGCGCTCCCGACTCGACCACCTTTTTCTTTCCCGCTGGGATACGACGCGACCGGGGTGCCCATCCCCGGCCCACCACTTTTGCTTCGCATCGATTGAGGAGTGCGCAATGACGCTGGCTTCCCGCGATCGCACGGACCTCCCCGAAGGGGCCATGCTGCTCGACTGCACGATCCGCGACGGTTCCTACGCGGTCGACTTCCAGTTCGAGGACGACTTCGCCGTCGAGCTGCTCGCCGGGCTGGGCGAGACCTCCGTACCGCTGGTGGAGATCGGGCACGGGCTCGGCCTGGAAGCGGAGCGGGCGGGGGTGCGGGCGTGCTCGATCGCCGACGAGCGGTGGTGCGAGATCGCCGGGTCGACCCTGGGGGACAAGCAGTGGGGGATGTTCGCGCAGCCCTCGTTCACCCGGGGGTCCAGCATCGCCGCGATGTGCGACCGGGGCATGTCCTTCGTCCGGGTCGGCATGGAGGCCGAGAAGGTGGCCGACAACCTCGGCTACCTCGACGAGGTGGCCGACGCCTGCCCGCGGGTCTACCTGAACCTGATGAAGACCAGCGACACCGCGCTCGACCGGCTGCTGCCGATGCTCGAAGGCGTCCGCGACGACCTGGCCGGTGTGTACGTGGTCGACTCGCACGGCACCATGCTGCCCGCCGACGTGCGGGCCTACGTCAGCGCCGTCGCGCGGCACTTCGACACCGTCGGCTTCCACGGGCACAACAACCTGGGCATGGCCAACGTCAACAGCATCACCGCGCTGCAATCCGGGGCGCTGATCGCCGACGGCACGCTCAACGGCATCGGCCGCGGCGCGGGCAACGCCGAGCTGGAGTCGCTGGCGGGCATCATCGCCAAGACCGACCGCGACCGCTTCGGCTACCGGCAGCTCGCGCGGCTGGCGGAGTTCTGCCGGGCCAACATGCGCGTGGTGCCCGAGGACCGCACCATGCAGGTCTTCGGCGGCGTGATCGGCATCCACTCCGGCTACTTCCCGCTGGTCAGCGAGCTGTCGGAGAAGACGGCCACCGACCCGGCCGTGCTGATGGAGACCGCGGCCGGGCTGACCGACCACAGCCCCACCAAGGACCACTTCCACCGGGCCGCCGCCCTGCTCGCCCACCGCGCCGCCGCCTGACGCGCCCACCCCGACCAGCGAAGGAGGACAACGATCGTGAGGCTCACCAAGTCCGGGGCAGGCGGCGTCCTGGTGCGGCACGACGACCAGTGGTACCCGGTGGACCGGGTCGACGGGTTCGCGGGCACCTCCCGCGCCTGCGACCTGCTCATCGGGGACCGGCCCGCGCGGCTGGCGGGCGCGCTCGACCGGGCGGTCGGGTCGCTGCGGCCGGTCCCGGTGGACCTGGCCGGGGCGCCGACGGTCGCCGACGGCGGGGCGGACATCTGGGGCGCGGGCCTGAACTACCGCAAGCACTCCCAGGACCTGGAGGCCGCGCAGCCCACGTCCGGGCCGGGGTCCTACCTGCGGCCCAACGGGTGCCTGATCGACAACGGCGCGCACATCGAGCTGCCCACCCGCTCCGAGCGCATCACCGCGGAGGCCGAGCTGGGGCTGGTGCTCGGCACCGGGGCCAAGGACGTGCGGCGCGAGGACTGGCGGTCGGTCGTGGCCGCGGTGACCACCGTGCTGGACATGACGGCCGAGGACGTCATCCGGGAGAACCCGCGCCACATCCCCTGGGCCAAGGGCTTCGACACCTTCTGCAGCATCGGGCCGGTGCTGGTGACCGTGGACGAGTTCACCGACGCCGACCTCGCCGGGCTGCGGGTGTCGACCGTCCGCAACGGCGAGACCATCGCCTCGGCCACCCCCGCGGACATGATGTACGACATCGGGTTCCTGGTGGAGTACTTCTCGGCGGGGCGGACCCTGCGGCCGGGCACCGTGATCTGCACGGGGACCCCCGGCGCCGCCGTCATCCGGACCGGCGACCTCGTCGAGGCCGTTGTGGACGGCGTCGGCGCCCTGTCGCACCCGGTCAAGTAGCGGCGACCGGGGAGTCGGGAACCATGCGACACCAGGGAAAGCGCGCCCTCGTGCTGTGCGGGACGCGCGGCATCGGCGCCGGGGTCGCGCTCAGCCTCGCGCGCCGCGGTGCGGCGGTCACGGTGTCCGGTCGCGACGCGGACCGCGCCGCGGCCGCCGCGGCCGGGCTGCCCGGGACCGGGCACGGGTCCTTCGCCTGCGACTTCGCCGACCCCGCCGGGGTCGCCGCGGCCGCCGCGGCGGCGGGTCCGTTCGACATCGTGCTGCTCAACACGCCAGGGCACCCGCCGGGCCCGGTGGACGAGCTGTCCGCCGACGGGCTGCGGTCGGCGTTCGAAACGATGCTGCTGCCGGTGCGGGGCGTCGTGGACGCGGTCCTGCCCGGGATGCGGCGCAACCGGTGGGGGCGGCTGATCGCCATCACCTCCAGCTCGGTGGACGTGCCGATCCCCGGCCTGGCCGGGTCCACCGTGGTCCGCTCGGCGGTGCGCTCCTACCTCAAGCTGCTGGCCGAGAGCGCCGGGCCGGACGGCGTCACGGTCAACCACGTGATCCCCGGGAAGGTCGACACCGATCGGTTGCGGTCGGCCGACGCCGCGGCGGCCCGACGGGCGGGCACCAGTGCCGACGCCGTGCGGGCCGCCACCCTGGCCGAGATCCCGGTCGGCCGCTACGGAACCCCGGACGACGTCGGCGAACTGGTGTCCTTCCTGGCCGGTGACGCCGCCGCCTACATCACCGGCACCGGCATCCGCTGCGACGGCGGATACGTGCGGGCGTTCTGACCCGTTCCCGAACCCCACCCCCACCGCCACGGAAAGTGAGCTGAGACCGTGCTGAGCCGAGACCTGCCCATCGTGGACCGCATCGACCTGGTCGTGCGGGAGCACCCGGACGCCGACGCCCTGGCCACCCCCGAGCGCACCCTCACCTACCGGGAGTTCGGGAAGTACGTGGAGGAGTTCGCCCTCGAACTCGAGCGGCGCACCGCGCCGGGTGAGTTCGTCGGGATCGAGGCCGACCGCCGGGCGGGCTCGATCGTGGCCATGATCGGCGCGCTGCGCGCCGGGCGCCCCTTCGTCTTCCTCGACCCCCGCGACAGCGAGGCGTCGAACTCGGCCAAGGCGGGCCTGCTGGGCGTGCGGCTGCTCGCCCGCTGCCTGCCCGGGCAGCAGGACCCGGACCTGGTGCCCGCCCGGTGGGCGACGGCGGCGGGCCACTCCCCCGCCGGGCTCGACGAGGTCAGGTCCGAACTGGCCTACGCCATCCACACCTCCGGTTCCACCGGTGAACCCAAGTGCGTGCTGGTGCGCGCCGCCGCGCTGGTCCCGGTGGTCCACGACCACGTCGAGCGGCTGGAGGTGGGCCCGGGCTGCCGCACGCTGCAGTTCGCCCGGCTCACCTTCGACGGCTGCGTCACCGAGATCCTGTGGACGCTGACCTCCGGTGCCTGCCTGGTCGTGGTGGACGAGTCGCTGCTGACCCCCGGCCCGGTGCTGGGCGGCACCCTGGAGCGCTTCGGCATCACCCACGTCAAGACCACCCCGTTCGCGCTGACCGCCACCGAACCCGGCCCCGGCACGGCGCTGCGGCACGTGCTCAACGGCGGCGGGGCGTGCAGGCCATCGGTGGTGCGCCGGTGGTCCGCGGTGGCCGCCTTCCACAACGCCTACGGCACGACCGAGACCACGATCTGCAACCTGCTCAGCGACCCGCTGGACCCGGGGAGCTGCGCGTCGGAGGTGCCGCTGGGCGAGCGGGTCGGCGACTGCGGGCTGCGCGTCGACGGTGAGGGCGGTCGCGGGGAGCTGGTGGTGACCGGGAACAGCGTCGCCGTCGGCTACCTCGCCGAGGACGGCGTCCGGCCCTTCGGCGACGAGTACCGCACCGGTGACGTCGTGGAGGAGCGCGAGGACGGGCTGCACTTCGTCGAGCGGGTCGACCGGCAGGTCAAGGTGCGCGGCTACCGGGTGGACCCCGGCGAGGTGGAGAACGCGGTGTGCGGGCTGACCGGTGTCCTGGACGCGGTGGTCGTGGCCGAGGCGCACGACGGTGGCGACGCCGCCGCCGACGCCCTGGTCTGCTACTTCCGGGGCGGGGTGAGCCCCCGGGCGCTGCGCGAGCACCTGGAGTCCACCCTGGACCCGTACAAGGTGCCCTCGGTGCTCACCCGCGTCGAGGAGTTCCCGCACACCCCCAACGGCAAGGTCGACCGCGACGCGCTGCGCGCCGACCGCCGGGCGGGGGCGGGCGGCGGGTCCGGCGGCGACCCCGTGCTGGAGCTGGTGCACGGGCTGACCGGCATCGACGACGTCACGCTGGACGACAACTTCTTCGACGTCGGCGGCGACTCGGCCTCGGCGGTCGTGCTGGTGACCAGGCTCAAGGAGCTGGGCTGGGTGGACGTGGGGGTGCGCGACGTGCTGCGCGCGGACACCCTGCGCGACCTGTCCGAGCGGCTGCCCGAGCGGAGCGTGTAGCCGTGTGCGGCATCTGCGGCACCTTCGCTCCCGGCGGCGACCCCGACCGGACCCTCAGCGCCACCATGGTCCGCCGCATCACCCACCGCGGCCCGGACGAGGTCTACTCGCTCAACACCCCCTCGGTGTCGATGAAGCTGGCCCGGCTGGGCATGACCGGCCTGGTGCACGGCTGGCAGCCCGCCGAGGACCGCTCCGGCCGGTTCGTGGCCATGACCAACGGCGAGATCTACAACGCCGCGCGGCTGCGGCGCGAGCTGGGCGGCGACGACTGGGCCAACACCGTCGACGTCGCCGTCGTGCCGGAACTGGTGGCGCGGTACGGCGTGGCCGGGTTGGCCAGGATCGACGGGCAGTTCGCCACCGCCGTGCTCGACCGGGCCGAGAACGCGCTCTACCTGGCCAGGGACCGGTTCGGGGTGTGCCCGCTGCACTACACCGGCGTGGGCGGGCAGGTGCACTTCTGCTCGGAGATCAAGGCGCTGGTGACCACCGTGCCCGGTCCGTGGCGGGTCGACCACACCGCGGTGGACCAGTACCTGTCGCTGGGCAACGTCGTCGCGCCGCGCACCCTGGTGCGCGACGTGCACGCCGTCCCGCTGGGCTGCGCGGTCCGGTTCGACGCCGACGGCCAGGACACGATCCGCTACTGGCGCTACGGCGAGTTCACCGCGGGGGAGGACGTGCCCGCCGAGGAGCTGCGCGAGCGCGTGCGGACCGCGGTCGGCGACCGCCTCACCGCGGACGTGGAGATCGGCGCCTACCTCAGCGGCGGGTTCGACTCCTCCACCATCGTGGTGGAAGCCGCGCGGCTGCTGGAGAAGCCGCCCAAGACCTTCTCGGTGGTCTTCGACGACGCCGCGCTCGACGAGGGCCGCTTCCAGCGGGTGATCGCCGAGGCGGCGGGCAGCGAGCACCACCAGGTGCGGTGCACCGCCGCGGACGTGGCGGGCGAGTTCGAGGCGATGGTGCGGCACTGCTGCCACCCGCAGCGCGAGACCTACAACGTCGCCGCGCTGATGCTCTCCAGGGAGGTCGGCTTCGCCGGGGTCAAGGGCGTGGTGTCCGGGGAGGGCGCCGACGAGCTGTTCTTCGGCTACGACTCCTACGTCTTCGACGCCGCCCGCCGCAAGCCGCCCACCGCCCGCGAGGAGAACGCCTCGGCGTGGGGCAGGGCCGACTTCGGCTGGGAGGTCGACTGGGCGCGGCTGGCCGCGCGCAAGGAGGCCTGCCTGGCCCCGGAGGCGGCGGAGGCGGTGGCGGGCCGGGAGTTCTGGCGCGACCGCCTGGTTCCGCTCACCGACGCCGAGGCCGCCGCGCTGACCCCGATGCAACTGCGGTCGGTGGCCGACGTGCACGTCCAGCTCGCCGGGCACCTGCTCGGCGACCACGGCGACTCGATGCTCATGGCCAACTCCATCGAGGGCCGCTACCCGTTCCTGGGCAACGGCGTGGTGGACGCGGCGCTGCGCGTGGCCGACGAGCGCAAGGTCGCCGACTTCGAGGGCAAGGCCTGCCTGAAGGAGGCCTACGGGGGGCTGCTGCCCGAGTCGGTGCTGCACCGGGCCAAGCAGGGCTTCACCGCCCACGGCCTGACCGCCGTGGCCGACGGGCCGACGCTGGCCAGGTGGCGCGACCTGGTGGCGGCCAGCGGGCTGTTCCGGCCCGACGCCCTCGACGCCCTGGGCGGGCTCGCCGCGCGACGGCCCGACAAGTGGGACGTGCGGCTCAGCGTGATCAGCATCAGCACCGTCGTCGACGAACTGGGGTTGCTGCCATGACCGGGCGGATGGGCACGGGGTGGGACGCGGTGATCGGCGACGACCGGTGGCGGTCGTCGGAGGTGCTGTGGGTCGAGGGCGGCACCGAGCACTCCTGGCGGCGGGTCGACGAACTCGCCGCCGGGGTCGAGGCCGCCGTCCGCGCCGCCCCGGGGACCGTGGTGGTGCTGGTGCGGGCGGCGAGCAGGCTGGGCGCGTTCGCGGGCCAGCTCGGCGCGTGGCGGGCGGGCCGGGTGGTCGCGGTCGACGACGGCCTCGGCCCCGCCGAGCTGGCCAGGGTTCGCCCCGACCTGGTGCTCTCGGTGCCGGTGGACGGGCCGCCCGAGGTCGTCGAGGTGGCGGCGGGCGGGCTGCCCGCCGACCGGCTGCCCCCCGAGGTGGTGGCGGTCAACTTCACCTCCGGCAGCACCGGCGCCCGCAAGGCCGTCGCGGTCACCCGGGACAACCTGGCCGCGCTGTTCGGCTGCCGCGGTCTCGACGTCCCGGTCGAGGGCAGGCTGGTGGCCGCCAACTTCGCCTCCCCCGCCTACGACGGCTGGTGGTTCGACACGTGGAAGACCGCCGCCGTGGGCGGGGTGGTGGTCTGCCTGCCGAAGGTGACCGACGACGTGTTCGCCTGGCCGGAACTGGTCGAGCGGTACGGCGTGCACCGGGTGCTGCTGCCCGCGGCCGTCGTGGCGACCCTGGTCCAGTCGCTGCCCGAGTGCGTCGAGGACATCCCGTGGGTGTTCAGCGGCGGCGAGCGGTTCCGCGTCGCCACCGTCCGGCAGGCCCGGGACGCCGGTCTGACCACCCGCTTCGTCAACCTGTACGGGCCCACGGAGGCGACCTTCGCCACGCACGGGCACGTGCTGCCCGCCGACCCCGCCGAGCTGACCGAGATCCCGATCGGGACCCCGCTCGACGGTTGCGCGCAGCGGTTGGAACAGCGCGACAACGGCACCGAACTGGTGGTCAGCGGCCCGGTGGTGTGCCTGGGCTACCTCGACCACGGGCGGGTGGCCGACCGCTTCCCCACCGAGGGCGGGCACGCGGTCTACCGCACCGGGGACCTGGTGCGCCCCGACGCCGACGGCGCGCTGGTCTTCGTCGCCCGGCTGGACAGCCAGGTCAAGGTCAACGGCGTGCGGGTGGACACCGCCGCGCTGGAGACCGAGGTGACCGCGCTGCCCGGGGCGGCCGACTGCCGGGTCGTGCAGGACGGGGCGGACACCGTCGCCTTCGTCCGCGTCGGCGGGCCGGGGACCTCGCCCACCGAGGTCGAGCCGGTCGTCAAGCGCTTCTCCCCCGCGATCGCGGTGGAGCTGCTCGACGGCTTTCCCGTCAAGGACGGCGGGAAGGTCGACGCCAGGGCACTCATGGAGCTGTACCGCACGAGGACAAGGACCGGAGAGCATGTCTGACATCACCACGAAAATGATCATCGACTGCGTGCGCGAGGTCGCCAGGCGCGACGTCTCGGGCGACACCGACATCTTCACCGCGGGCGTGGACTCCCTCGCCGTGCTGCGCTGCCGCGCCCTGCTGAAGAAGTGGACCGGGGTCAAGGTGCCCGGCCACGTGTTCTTCGGCGGGCGCACCCCCGAGGGGATCGTCGACCTGATCGGAGCCGACAATGCTGGTCGTTGAGGACAGCCCGCTCTACTCCGCGGAGTTCTTCGCCACGGGCGACCCCTGGTCGTACCTGGCGCGGCTGCGCCGGGAGGCCCCGGTGTCGCTGCACCGGCGGGCCGACGGGTACGAGTTCTACGCCCTGACCAAGCACGCCGACGTCCACGCCGCCTACGTCGACCACACCCGGCTCAGCTCCGCCTACGGCACCATGGTCGACGGCTCCTACCTGCCGCGCAAGGACTCCGCCTCCGGCCGGATGCTCATCGTCGCCGACCAACCCGAGCACGCGGCCATCAAGAAGCCGGTCAAGGCGGGCGGCTTCAACCGCACCATGCTCGCCCGCATCGGCGACACGGTCCGCCGCAACATCCGCACCGCGCTGGACGGGTTGGCCGTCGGCGACCGGGTCGACTTCAGCCGGGTGGTGGCCCCCGCGCTGCCGATGGGCGTGCTGGAGGTGCTCTTCGGCATCGGGGCCACCGACGCCGGGCACCTGCTGGAGCGGACCCGCACGATGATCGGCTACCGGGACGCGGCCTACGTCGGCGGCTCCTCGCTGGACTCCCTGGTCGACGCGCAACTGGAGGTGCTCGACTTCATCGAGGAGCTGATCGACGACCGGATCGCCTCCGGGGCCGACGACGACATGATCGGCATGCTCGCCCAGTTGGTGGCCTCCGGGGCGATGTCGCGCGACGTGGCCCTGCTCAACGGGCTCAACGTCGCCGTCGGCGGCAACGAGACCACCCCGCACACCGCGAGCCTCGTCGTCACCACCATCGACGCCGAGCGCGACCAGTGGCGCGAGGTGGTCGACGGCCGGGTCGGCGCGGACGTGGCGACCCAGGAGTTCCTGCGCTGGACCTCCACCAACAGCTACGTGCAGCGGCTGTCGGTCGCCGACTTCGAGGTGGGCGGGCAGGTCATCCCGGAGGGCAGCTTCGTGACCCTGTGGAACATGTCCGCCAACCGCGACGAGGACGTCTTCGAGCGGCCCGACGAGTTCGTGGTGGACCGCCAGGACAACAAGCAGATCGCCTTCGGCGCGGGCATGCACCGCTGCATCGGCGCACCGGTGGCCACCCTGGAGGTCCAGACCTTCGTCGAGGAGCTGGCCGAGTGGGACAGGGCCTTCGAGGTGGTGGCACCGCCGCGCAGGCTGCACTCGAACTTCATGCTCGGCCTCACCGAGCTGCAGGTCGAGGTGGTCAAGGCGAAGGCACTGGTCGCGTGAGCGGGTCCGCAGGCGCGGCGCCCCTGATCGCCTCCTTCCCCGCGGCGGGGGCGGGCAGCACCAGCCTGGCCTGGCTGACCCCGATCGCCGCCGCGCGCGGGGCCGAGCACCTGCCGCTGGCCACCCCGTCGAGCACCGCCGAGTTCCACTCGGGACGGTGGCTCGACGCGGTGGTGGACGCGGTCGGGGGCGCCGCCGGGCGGACCGGTGCCGACAGCGTGGTCCTGGTCGGGCACAGCATGGGCGGTCTCGCCGCGCTGCTGGCCGCCCGCGCCCTGCGCGCGGACTTCCCCGTCGGCGTCCTGGGGATCAACCCGCCCTGCCCGGACGCGGAGGGGCGCATCCCCACGATGTCGGGGTCCGACGACGCCGAGATCGCGCGCGTCCTCGGCGGGGACGGCTTCCCGCCCGAGCTGCTCGACGACGAGGAACTGCTCGCCGAGGTCGCCGACGGGGTCCGCGCGGACGCCGGGGTCGCCGACGAACTGGCCGTGCGGGTCGCCGGGATGGGTGACGTGGGCCCGCTGTGCGTGCTGGCCACGCGCGGGGACGCGTTCATCGGCGTCCGGCACTGCCTGCGGTGGCGGGAGCGCTCCCCCGGTGGTCTGGACCTCATCGAGGCGGACGGTTCGCACATGCTGACCGGGACCCCCGGCCATATCCTCGAGCGCGCAGTGGACTCGGTGGTCGCCTCGGTGCGAAGGGATGTCGCGTGGAGAAGCTGAAGCAGTCGATGGGCGGGTTCGTGGGGACCTTCGTCGCCCTGTCGACCATCCTGGGCAGCGGGATGATGATCCTGCCCGGCATGAGCTACCACCGGCTCGACACCGCGGCCTGGCAACCGTGGGCGCTCGCCGCGCTCTCGGTGGTCCCCCTGCTGTACTGCTACGCCTGGCTCGGCCGCCGCCACCCCGCCGCGTCCGGGGTCGCCCACTACGCCGAGGTGGCGCTGGGCAAGCCGGTGGGGCGCACCTCGGGCATGCTGGCGGCCCTCGCGCTGGTCACCGGCATCCCGGCCACCGCCATCACCGGCGGGTTCTACCTGGCGGAGTTCTCCGGGATCGGGGTGCTGGCGTGGGTGTTCCCGCTGCTGGTCCTGGTCGGCGCCACCTTCGTCGCCGCGGCGGGGGCGTCGTTCTCCGGCAGGTTGCAGGTGGGCCTGATCCTCGCGCTGTTCGCGCTGATCCTGGCGACGGCGGTGGCGGCCATCGGGGAGCACGGGCCGCGCCCGCCCGCGCTGGAGGTGCCCGGGATCGGCGCGCTCGGCTCGGTCCTCACGGCGGTGTACGTGGCGTTCACCGGGTGGGAGACCGTCGCCTTCACCTTCGAGGAGCACAAGCGGTCCGACCTGATCCCGCGCATCTTCGCCGCGTCCTACGTGATCGTGATCGCCCTGTACGGGCTGCTGCTGCTGGGCCTGTTCGCGGCCGTGGACCCCGGCGAGGACGCCCTGGAGTCCGCCCCGCTGCTCGTCCTCGCTGACCGCGCCTTCGGCGACCTGGGCCGCCCGGCGGCGGCGGTGCTGGTGGTCGCGTGCATCACCGCCAACGTGTGCGCGTCCGTCCTCGCCCTGTCGCGGCTGGTCTTCGGCATGGCGCGCAGCGGTTTCCTGCCCGCCGCGCTGAGCAGGGTCCGCGCGCACGACCGCAACCCGATCACGGCGGTGGTGGCCGTGGGGTGCGTCCTCACCGTGATCGCGGTGCTGGGCGCCATGGACCTGTTCCCCTTCGAGTTCCTGTTCATCCTCTCCGGCGGCGTCTACTTCGTCCTCTACGGCGTCGGCGCGGCGGCGTTCACCCGCCTGGCCTCCGGTCCGTCCCGCGTCGCCGTCGGCGCCGTGTGCGCGGTGGTGGTGGTCGGCGTGACGGTGATCGCGGGACCGTCGATGTGGTTGAGCTGGGCGGTTTTCGCGGTGACCCTCTTGGTCGTCGTCCTCGTCGCCCGCTTCTCCCGCCGAGCCGCGGTCGCCACCCCCGCCGCCGACGACACCACCCCCGCACTCCACGAAACCACCAGGGAGAAGACATGAGCCGCACCCCGCCGCGCTACGCCCTGTTCCCCGGGGCGGGTTCCTTCGGCGGCGAGTTCGCCCCCCTCACCGACACGCTGGGCCGCCGGGAAACCCGCCTGATCAAGTACCCGGGCCGCTTCGGCAGCAGCTTCGGCGAACACCCCGACACCCTCGACGAGGTGATCGAGTCCGCCACCGACCAGGCCGCGGCGCTGCCCGCCCCGGTCCTGGTCGCCCACAGCTACGGCGCCTACGTCGCCCACGCCGTCGCCTGCAACCTCACCGAGCGGGGAACACCGCCCGCCACGCTGATCGTCACCGGCGCCTCGGCCCCCGAGCTCCTGTCGGTGCCCCCCGTCGCCAGTCCGGCGGAGGTGGCCACCTACCTCGACGACACCGACCCGACCGCGCTGGCCACCGCGCCCTCACCGGATTGGCGGGAGGTGGTCATCGAGACGACGGCCAACGACCTGCGCCTCCTGCGCGGGCTCACGCCGCCCGCGACCGCGCTGACGTGCCCCGTCTCGGCGATCCGGGGCAGCCGGGACGGGTTGACCACCGACGAGTCCATCGCGTTGTGGTCGAACGCCACGAACGGCTCGTTCACCACGCACACGGTGCCCGGCGGGCACTCGGCTCCGTTGCGCTCCACCGAGTTCCCGCCGTGGGTGACCGCCCGCTGCGCCTGAGCGGGAACCCGGCCGTCGCGGGCGGAGATCGCCGCGTCGCCGCCGAGCGGCGGATCGTCGGGCGGGGCCGTCGCTGGTGGCGTCTTTTCGCACCGGGAGGACCTGGTGTTCACCTGCGCTTCGGCGGGAAGATCGACCGCGCGGGTATCACTGGGCACATGACCGTGATGGAGAACGCCCTGGCGACCGCCGTGTTGGTGGTCGACGACGCCGGGTTGGTGCTGATGGTGGACCGCGGCGGGCGGCTGGAGCTGCCGACCGGGGCCGCGCGGACCGGGGAGACCGTCGTCGCGGCGGCGGCGCGGGCGGTGCTGGCGCAGACCGGGGTGGTGGTGGCGGGGGCGTCGCTGGTGGGGTTGGACAGCGCGGGTGAGTTCGCGGTGGTGCTGCGGGCGCGGCCGGTGGACGGGGACCTCGCCGCCGGGGCCGAGTGGGTGGAGCCGGAGCGGCTCGGGGAACTCGCGCTGGCGCCGGGCGTGCGGGAGCGGGTGGAGCGCGGGCTCGACGAAGCCGGACTGCCGTACCTGCGGTAGCGGCGGACGCCACCCCGCTCGCAGGGACGGTTCAACCCGGGCCCGCCTGGAGCGTCACCGGGCGTCAGCGCGGGGGTGTGGCCGCTACGATGCGCAGACCCGGCAGACCACCGAGGTCAACATGTCGGTGCAGTCGGCGTCGACCACCAGCACCGTCGGCTGGCCCACCAAGCGCGGTTTCCTGGACGAGCCCCAGGACACCAGCACTCTGCTCAGCGACTTGCCACAGCCGAACATGGGTGTCTGTCACTGGGCTGCCTGCCGGGAGGTGCTGGACGAGTGACGGTTTTCGCGGACATGTCCGCATACGGTCATGCCGAGCTGACGAGGCCGTGGAAGGCGGCGGTCAACGTCGGCTGGCTCGGGCCCGACGCGGAGATCGGCGGGCCGGTGGACGCGGAGTTCGCCGCAGCCCTGCTGCGGGTGGTGTTCCACCACAAGGTCAACCTGACCCGAGGTCGACACCGCTGCCCGTTCTGCCGGGCGCGGAGCGTGGTCGCGGACCCCGTGCCCGGGTTGCCCGGCGAGCGGTTGCACATGGGCAGCGCCGAGGCGCACTTCGCCGGGCCGGACGGGACGGTGTACGCGGTACCCACTCTGATCGGGCACTACGTGGCCGAGCACGGGTACCGACCACCTCGACGATTCGTGGAGGCCGTCCACTGGGTGGACGCGCGGGACGGGTGATCCCCGAGTGGCCCCGGCCCACCGGCCGGGGCCACTCGGGGATTCGCTGAGAGGTCATCCGCGGTTGGGATTGGCGTTCGCCCATGCGGGTACTTCTGGGCCCATGACGATGATCGGGAGTGGACTCGTCGCGACCGTGCTGGTCGTGGACGGGGCCGGGTCGGTGTTGGTGGTCGCCCGGAACGGGTCGCTCGAACTGCCCTCCGGGGTGGTTCGGGTCGGGGAGGCCGTGGTCGAGGCTGCCGCCCGGGTGGTGGCCGAGCAGACCGGGGTCGCTGTCGGGGACGTGGAGGTGGAGGGGCTCGACGGGGAGGAGGAGTTCTCCGTGCTGTTGCGGGCCAGACCGGCTGGTGGGGATGTGGCCGGTGGGGGTCGCTGGGTCGCGGTCGGCGAACCTGGCGGCGAGGTGGCCGGGGTGCGGGTCCGGCGCTGGGGCGTCTGACTGGCAGTCACCGCAGTGCGCGAGTTCGCGGACGGGCGGCGCCGACGGCTGTCCGCGGCTGGTCAGGGATGCTTGCGTGGGCGGGCCTCGAACCATTCCGCGTGAAGGGCCGGGTGCCGGGCCGTCAGCGCGGGGGCGTGGCCGCGTACTCGAGTTGCAGGACCGGGCGGGTGTCGCCGAAGTCGTGCTCGCGGAAGAGACCGGTCTCGGCGAAGCCCTCCTTCGCGTAGAAGCGGCGGGCCCGGTTGGCGCCCGCCAGGGTCCACAGGCGGACGCGGCGGCAGTCGGCCACCGCGTCCCACACCCCGTCCATCAGGGCGCGGGAGACGCCGGTGCCCCACACGGACGGGTGGGCGTAGCAGGCGCGCAGTTCGGCGTCGGCGGGCTTGTCCGGGTAGGGGCCGAACCAGGCGAAGGCCACGACGCTGTCGCCGCGCTCGGCGACGAGGAGGGTGTCGGCGGCGAACTCGGGGGTGGCCATCCTGGTCGACCAGCGGACCCGGCGCTCGGCGACGAACCTGGCCAGCCACTCCGGTTCGAACAGGTCCCGGTAGGCCTGGTGCCACGCCTCGGCGTGCACCTCGCCCACGGCGGCGGCGTCCTCGGCGGTGGCCTCGCGGACCAGCACCGGCGGGGCCATGTTCACCCGAGGGGTCCCGGCGACCGTCGCTGCATCCGCGAACCCTATCGGTCGGCGGTCCGCCGCGGAACGGATTGGTCCGAGAACGGCTGGTCCCGGGAACCCTGGGCGCGCCGGTGCGTTGTCCAGTGCGAGGGGTTTTCCCGGCACGGGGAGGAAACATGGGCACCGTCCTGCTGGTCATCGTGGTCCTGGCGGTCGTGGCCATCGGCGCGGTGGCCATGCGCAACAGCGGTGCGGCCAAGCAGCGCAGGCTCGACGACGCGAAGGCGGAGGCACGCCGCTGGGTGGAGCGGTTGGGTGGGCAGGTGGTCAACCTGACCGGCACCGACGAGGCGTCCCGGCAGGCGCTCGCCGACGCGTCCGAGCGCTACACCGCGGCCGGGTCGCAGATGGAGCAGGCGACCACGGCCGAGCAGTGCCGACTGGTCACCAAGACGGCGATGGAGGGCCTGTACTACGTGCGGGCCGCGCGCACGGCCATGGGCATCGACCCCGGGCCGGAGCTGCCCGCCGACCCCGAGCAGCGGGCCGCGGGCCGGGTCGAGCAGGACCGGCGGGTGAGCGTGGAGGGCCACGACTACGAGGCCTCCCCGCAGCCGGGGCGCAACACCCCGCACTACTACCCGGGTGGCCGGGTGGCGGGCCGACCGGTGCCGCAGGGCTGGTACAGCGAACCGTGGTGGAAGCCCGCGCTGGTGGCGGGTGCCTGGGGCATGGGTTCGGTGCTGCTGTTCAGCGCCATGTTCTCCGGCATGGCGGGCATCCCCGACGCCCAGGCGTGGGAGTCCGGCTACGACGCGGGCCAGGCCGACGCGGCGGCCGCCGACCAGGGCGACGCGGGCGGCGAGGGCGACTGGGGCGGCAGCGACTCCGGTGGCGACTGGGGCGGCGGCGACATGGGCGGTTTCGACTTCTGAACCCGCGCGCGGCGGACCGGGCACCGATCGGGGGCCCGGTCCGCCCGCTGTCCGGGGTGGACTACTCGGGTTGGCAGGTGGGGCACCAGTAGTTGTTGCGACCCGCCAGCACTTCCCCGCGCACCTCGGTGCCGCAGACCAGGCACGGCAGGCCGGTGCGGCGGTAGACGTAGACCTCGCCGCCGTGGCGGTCCCGGCGGGGCGCCCGGCCCATGGCCCGGGGCAGGTGCTCGTCGCGGACGGTGTCGATGCGGCCGCGGCGGACACCGGTCCGCATCAGGACGACCAGGTCCGCCCACATGTCGTCCCAGCAGGCCCGGTCCAGGGACCTGCCGGGCAGCAGCGGGTGGACGCCGTGCCGGAAGAGGACCTCGGCGCGGTAGATGTTGCCCACACCCGCCAGGACCGACTGGTCCATCAGCAGGACGCCGATCGAGGTGCGCGAGCGCGAGACGCGCGACCACGCCGGGTCCGGGTCGGCGTCGCGGCGCAGCGGGTCGGGACCCAGGCGGGCGTGCAGCGCCTCGACCCCGGCGGCGGTGAGGACCTCGCACCGGGTGGGACCGCGCAGGTCGGTCCAGTGCGTCGGGCCGACCAGCCGCATCCTGACCTGGCCCACGGGCGCGGTCGTGGGGAGTTCGTGCTCGGCGAACGACCCGTAGAGCCCGAGGTGCACGTGCACGACCAGGTCGGTTTCGTACACGTGCAACAGGTGCTTGCCGTGCGCCTCGGCCCGGCGGAGCACCCGGCCGTCCACAAGGGACGCGTCGGCGGCGAACCGGCCCTGCGGGCTGGACACGGCCACCGGGTGCCCGGCGTAGCGCCGCTGGTGCAGCCGGGCGAGGCGGTGGAGCGCGTGCCCCTCCGGCATCAGGCGGGCAGGGCGGGCGGCGTGCCGGTGCGCTCGTACTCGGCCAGCAGCCCGATGCGGCGGGCGTGCCGCTCGTCGGCGGAGAACGGGGTGGCCAGGAACGCCTCGACGATCGCGGTGGCGTCCTCGGTGCTGTGCATCCGCGCGCCGACGCCGATGACCTGGGCGTCGTTGTGCTCGCGGCACAGCCGCGCGGTCTCGGTGCTCCAGGCCAGGGCGGCGCGGCAGCCGGGGACCTTGTTGGCCGCGATCTGCTCGCCGTTGCCGGACCCGCCGATCACCACACCGAGGCTGCCCCCGTCACCGACGACCCGGCGGGCGGTCTCCACGCAGAACGGCGGGTAGTCGTCCTGGGCGTCGTAGGCGTGCGGACCGACGTCGACGACGTCGTGGCCCGCCGCGGCGAGGTGGTTGACGAGGTGGGCCTTGAGTTCGAAGCCCGCGTGGTCCGATCCGAGGTAGACGCGCACGTCGGCGAGTCTGCCATCCCGTCGGGCAACACCGGACAGGAGGGTTGCGGCGGGAGAGTGGGCGCAGTGATGCGGCCGGACCGGTCGGTGGTGCGGCGTGCCGCCGACGATGCGGCGAAGGTGTGATCGCGGCGCTGGGCGGCGAGCCGGACCCGGCAACCGGGCGGCCGACGCGGATCGTGGTGTAGACCGGTGCGGTGACCTGGCTGGAACTCGCCGACGGGGTGTTCGCCCGCCGCCACGCCGACCTCGACCTGACCCTGGGCCTGGTCCTGGGCACCGAGCGCTGCCTGCTGGTCGACACCGGGACCGACGCCGGGCACGGCGCCGAGTTCGCCGAGGCCGTGCGGGAGCTGACCGCGCTGCCGTGGTCGGCGGTGATCACCCACGGGCACTGGGACCACCACCTGGGCACGTCCGCGTTCGGCCCGCTGCCGGTGTGGGCGCACCCGGCGGCCGCGGCGGAGATCGCGCACGGCACGGCCGCGCAGGTGGCCGAGTGGTCGGCGCGGGAGCCGTTCCGGGCGGAGCGGCTGGCCCGGTCACCGGTGGTCGTGCCGGACCGCGAGGTGCTCGACCGGGTGGGGTTGGACCTGGGTGGCCGGGTGGTCGAGCTGCGGCACCTCGGTCCCGGGCACACCCCGGGCGACGTGGTGGTGCGGGTGCCGGACGCGGGGGTGCTGTTCGCCGGTGACCTGGTCGAGCAGGGCGCTCCCCCGGCGGTGGGCCCGGACGCGGACGTGGCGTCCTGGGTGGGGGTGCTGGGCCGCCTCGGAGCCGCCGACGTCGTGGTCCCCGGGCACGGGAACCCGGTCGACCGGGCCTTCGTCGAGGCCCAGCGCGCCGAGCTGGCCGCCCGGCGCTGACCCCGGGCAGCGGGAGGCCCCCGGCGGACCGGGGGCCTCCCTCGGACCTCAGCGCTGGATGGACTTGACCTCGGTGAACTCCTCCAGCCCGAACTTGCCCAGCTCGCGGCCGTTGCCCGACTGCCGGTAGCCGCCGAACGGGGCGGCCGGGTTGTAGGCGCCGCCGTTGATGTCGACCTGGCCGGTGCGCAGCCTGCGGGCCACCCGCAGGGCGCGGTCGTCGTCCCCGGCGAACACGGCGCCCGCGAGGCCGTAGATGGTGGAGTTGGCGATCTCGACCGCCTCGTCCTCGTCGGCGTAGGGCAGGATCGACAGGACCGGGCCGAAGATCTCCTCCTGGGCGATCTTCATGTCCGAGCGCACCCCGGCGAACACCGTCGGCGGGACGAACGCGCCGGTGCCGGGCAGGCCGTCGGTGGTGCCGCCGTGGGCGAGGGTCGCGCCCTCGGCCACCCCGTCGGCGATGTAGCCCAGGACCCGGTCGCGCTGGGCGAGGGAGGCCATCGGGCCGATGCGGGTGGCGGCCTCGGTGGGGTCGCCGACGGTGTACTTGGCCGCGTTGGCGACGGCGAGTTCGACGACCTGGTCGTGCAGGGCGGCCGGGACGACCCACCGGGTCCAGGCCGAGCAGGTCTGGCCGCCGTTGATGAAGGTGTTGCCCAGGCCGATCTTCACGGCCCGCTCCAGGTCGGCGTCGTCGAGGATCACGTTGGCGGACTTGCCGCCCAGCTCCAGCGCGACCCGCTTGACCGTGCCCGCGGCGTTGACCGACACCAGCTTGCCCGCGGCGGTGGACCCGGTGAACGACACCATGTCCACGTCCGGGTGCCCGGAGATGGCGTCGCCGACGACCGGACCGGTGCCGTGCACCAGGTTGACCACGCCGTCGGGGATGCCCGCCTCGGCCAGGACCTCCAGGAAGACGTTGGCGTTGAGCGGGGCGACCTCGCTGGGCTTGAGCACCACCGTGTTGCCCGCGACCAGCGCCGGGGCCACCTTCGCCACGATCTGGTGCAGCGGGTAGTTCCACGGGGTGATGGCGCCGACGACACCGACCGGCTCGCGCACGACCAGCGAGTTGCCGACCTCCTCGGTGAAGTCGTAGCCGCCGTCGAGGACCAGCTTCGCCACCGCGGACGACGTCGCCGCGGGCAGGCTCGCCTGCACCTTCGCCGCGAAGGAGATCGGTGCGCCCATCTCGGCGGTGATGGTCGCGGCCAGCTCGTCGCGGCGGGCCGCGATGCCCTGGGCGACCCGCAGCACGGCCGCGGCGCGCTCCTTCGGGTCGCGCACCGACCAGCCCGCGAACGCGGCGCGGGCGGCGCGCACGGCGGCGTCCACGTCGGCCGGGGTGCCCGCCGGGACCGAGGCGATGACCTCCTCGGTGGCCGGGTTCACCACGTCGATGCGGTCACCGGCCCCCTCGACCAGCGAACCACCGATGACGTGGCCGGTGCGCGCGGTGACCGGAGCAGCCATTGATCCATCCTCCAAGAGTGGTGGGAGCCGTGCCCCAACGATGGCACAGCGGAAACGACCCGACCACGGCATCCCGGGTCACACCCGGTGCGGACGCCGTGGTCGGTCAGCGATCGGTCAACGAACGCGCACGCGGGTGACAGCCACCCGGCGAAAGCGCTCAGTCGAAGTTGAGCCCACCGGTGCGGGTGCGCTTGAGCTCGAAGAAGTCCGGGTAGCCCGCCAGCAGCCGGGCGCCGTCGAAGACCTTGGCGGCCTCTTCCCCGCGCGGGATCGACGACAGGACCGGGCCGAAGAACGCCACGCCGTCGATGTGGATCGTCGGGGTGCCGACGTCCTCGCCGACCGGGTCCATGCCCTCGTGGTGCATCTTGCGCAGGGCCTCGTCGTACTCGTCGGTGTGCGCGGCCGCGGCCAGTTCGGCGGGCAGGCCCACCTCGGCCAGCGCCTCGGCGATGACCGCGTCGGTGTCCTTGTTGCCCTGGTTGTGGATGCGGGTGCCCAGGGCGGTGTAGAGGTCGCGCAGGACCCCCTCGCCGTGCGCCTGGGCCGCGGCCACCGCGACCCGGACCGGCCCCCACGCCTTGTCCAGCATCTCGCGGTACTGCTCCGGCAGGTCCCGACCCTCGTTGAGCACGGACAGGCTCATCACCCGGAAGTTCAGGTCGAGGTCGCGGTGCTGCTCCACCTCCAAGATCCACCGGGACGTGATCCAGGCGAACGGGCAGGCGGGGTCGAAGTAGAAGTCGACCTTGGTCCTGGTCACGGGCGCCTCGGGGGACTGCGCAGCGGTCATCGGCGTGCTCTCCGTACTCGGTTCGGCGTGCGGGACTCGGGGGCGCGACCGCCCCCCGGGCGGTGCAACGCGCGGCGGACCCGAATCCTTCCCGGCCACGGGGAGGGCCCGAGGCGTGATTGGATGCGATTGTCAGTTCCGAGATCGACGAGTCCGCCGAGGTGTATTGAGTGGCCGCGCCCAACCTGACCAGAGACCAAGCACAACGGCGTGCCGCCCTGCTTGAGGTCGAGTCCTACGTCATCGAGCTGGACCTGACCGACGGGATCGGTCAGCCGGGCGAGACGACGTTCTCCTCGCGCAGCACGGTGCGGTTCCGCAGCGGCGATCCGAGCGCGGACACCTTCATCGACCTGATCGCGGCGTCGGTGGAGTCAGCCGAGCTGAACGGCACCGCGCTGCCGGTCGACGACTACCGCGAGGAGGACGGCCTGGTGCTGACCGGTCTCGCCGAGACCAACGAGCTGACCGTGTCGGCCACCTGCTCCTACACCAACACCGGTGAGGGCCTGCACCGGTTCGTCGACCCGGTCGACAAGGGCGTGTACCTGTACACGCAGTTCGAGACGGCCGATGCCAAGCGCATGTTCGCCTGCTTCGACCAGCCCGACCTCAAGGCCACCTACACCGTGCGGGTCATCGCCCCGCGCGGCTGGAAGGTGATCTCCAACGCCGCGACGGCCACCACCACCGACGTCGAGGGCGGCGTGGAGGGGGCGGTCCGGCACGAGTTCGAGACCACCGACCGGATCTCCACCTACCTGGTGGCGCTGGTCGCGGGCCCGTACGCCGAGTGGCGCGACGAGTTCACCGACGCGCACGGCACCATCCCGCTGGGCATCTACTGCCGCGCGTCGCTGGCCGAGCACATGGACGCCGACCGGCTGTTCACCGAGACCAAGCAGGGCTTCGGGTTCTTCCACGAGAACTTCGGCGTGGCGTACCCGTTCGGCAAGTACGACCAGTGCTTCGTGCCGGAGTTCAACGCGGGCGCGATGGAGAACGCGGGCTGCGTGACCTTCCTGGAGGACTACGTCTTCCGCAGCCGGGTCACCCGCTACGCCTACGAGCGGCGCTGCGAGACGGTGCTGCACGAGATGGCGCACATGTGGTTCGGCGACCTGGTCACCATGCGCTGGTGGGACGACCTGTGGCTCAACGAGTCCTTCGCCACCTGGGCCTCGGTGCTGGCGCAGGCCAACGCCACCGAGTACGAGCACGCCTGGACCAGCTTCGCCAACATCGAGAAGTCCTGGGCCTACCGGCAGGACCAGTTGCCCTCGACGCACCCGGTCGCGGCCGACATCCCGGACGTGCAGGCGGTCGAGGTCAACTTCGACGGCATCACCTACGCCAAGGGCGCGAGCGTGCTCAAGCAGCTCGTGGCGTACGTGGGGCTGGAGAACTTCCTGTCCGGGCTCAAGGTGTACTTCGCCAAGCACGCCTGGGCCAACGCGACCCTGTCGGACCTGCTGGGGGCGCTGGAGGAGGCGTCGGGCCGCGACCTGTCGTGGTGGAGCGCCCAGTGGTTGCAGACCACCGGCCTCAACTCGCTGCGCGCCCGGTTCGAGGTGGACGCCGACGGGAAGTTCACCGAGTTCGCCGTGCTCCAGGGCGGGGCCAAGCCGGGCAAGGGCGAGCTGCGCACGCACCGGGTCGCGATCGGCGTCTACGACGACGACGCCGACGGCAACCTGGTCCGCACCCACCGGGTGGAGGTCGACGTCGACGGCGAGCGCACCGAGGTGCCCGCGCTGCTCGGGGTCGGCCGGGGCAAGCTGCTGCTGGTCAACGACGACGACCTGACCTACTGCACGATGCGCCTGGACCCGGTGTCGCTGACCACCCTGATCGACCGCATCGGCGACATCACCGAACCGCTGCCGCGCACCCTGTGCTGGTCGGCGGCCTGGGAGATGACCCGCGAGGCGGAGCTCAAGGCCCGCGACTTCGTCACCCTGGTGGCGCACGGCCTGGCCGCGGAGACCGAGGTCGGCGTGGTGCAGCGGCTGCTGATGCAGGCGCAGACCGCGCTCGGCTCCTACGCCGACCCGGCCTGGGCGCCCACCGGTTGGCAGACCTTCACCGACCGCATCCTGGAGCTGGCGCGGTCCGCGGCCCCGGGTTCGGACCACCAGCTCGCCTTCGCCAACTCGCTGGCCGGGTCGGTCCTGGACGAGGCGAAGCTGACCGTGCTGCGCGGCTGGCTCGACGGCTCCGCGCCACTGGAGGGCCTGGTCGTCGACACCGACCTGCGCTGGCGGCTGCTGCACGCCCTGGTCGCGCACGGCGCGGCGGGCGAGGCGGAGATCGAGGCGGAGCTGCGCCGCGACTCCACCGCCGCGGGCCACCGCCAGGCCGAACGGGCCACCTCGCTGCGCCCCACCGCCGAGGCCAAGGCCGAGGCGTGGCGCCGCGCCACCCGCGACGACGAGCTGCCCAACGCGGTGAACGAGGCCATCATCACCGGCTTCTCCCACCCCGCCCAGCGCGAACTGCTCGCCGGGTACGCCCCGTCCTACTTCGCCGACGTGGCCGACGTGTGGGCGCGGCGCTCCAGCGAGCGCGCCCAGTCGGTGGCCCTGGGCCTGTTCCCGGCGTGGGCGGTCGTGCCGAGCACGGTCGAGGCGGCGGACGAGTGGCTGGCCGGGGAGCACCCGCCCGCGCTGCGCAGGCTGGTGACCGAGGGCCGGGCGGGCATCGTCCGCGCCCTGGCGGCCCGCGAGTTCGACGGCAGCTGACCCCCTGACGGCAGAAGGCCCGGACCCCCACGGGGTCCGGGCCTTCTGCGTGTCGGTGTCGGTGCGCTTCGTGCTCGGTGCCGGTTCGTGCTCGGTGCCGGTTCGTGCTCGGTGCCGGGTCGGGCTCAGTGCCGGGGGGCGTGGCCCGCCTGGTCGGCCAGCATCCGCAGGGCGCTGACCAGGCCGCCGGTGAGGTCGCCCTCCTTGAAGGAGGCCACCATGCTCATGACGGCGAGGTTGCAGCCGCGGTCGGGCAGCCTGCGGGCCGCCTCGGTGCCGGTCACGATCTCCACCTTGCGCTGCCCCGGCGACACCGCGATCAGCGCCGAGTCGGCGGACGCGGCACCGATGCCCGCGTGCAGCTCCTCGGCCTTGTCGCGCGGGTCGGCCCCGAGGTCGCCCAGGTAGACGCTGAAGCCGATGCCGGTCGCCCGCGACGCCAGGGTCAGCGCCTCGTCGAGCCGGGAGAGCTGCACGGCGTTGAACGGCAGGCCGGGGGCGGCGGGCACCTTCTCGCGGGCGACCGAGAGCCGCCCGCTGGCGGTCCTGGCCACCCCGATGCCGTGCTCGGGGTCCTCGACGACCTGGTTGTCGGCGTGGTTCGCGTGGACGAGCTCACCAGCTGCCACGGGCACCTCCCTTGGCCGTGCGCACGAGCGCGGAGTCGGCGCGTTCGGCCGAGTGGACGTCAGCGGAATGGGCACCGGTGGAGTGAGCACCGGAATGGCCACCGGAGTGGCCATCGGCGGACAGGACCGGGTGCCCCGCGCCGAGCCCATCGGGGTTGGCCGTCCACCACACGGGCGGGTGCTCCCACTCCTGGCCGGGGCGGTAGCGGGGCGACCTGGCGAACTTCTCGCGCAGCGTCAGCAGGGCGATCACGCCGTAGATGGCCAGCGGGATCACCGCGAGGACGAGAACGGTCTCGACGGGTGTCACGAGCGCTACCGTAACGGACGAGGTCGGACGGGGTGCGACGACTCCCGCCTGCCCCTGCGCGCGCGTCCGGGCACACGGTCTCCGATTGGTGCTCTCCTGGTAAGGCCGATCGGCCGAGTGACGCCCGTAGAGGTAGCTCTTTGGGCGTATCGCCAAGGGGCGAACGGCCCCAACTGCGCATGTGCGCCATCAAGACGCGCCACAACGTCTTGTCGGTGACCGCCCGGGGTCATAGCTTTTCACCTGTACGGCCCTTGCGAAAGAGTCATCTGACAATTAGAAGCGCTCCAATCCCCCAGGAGGCCACTCCATGTACACCCCCACCCGCTCCAACCCGGCCGCCGCTATCACCCGTTCGGGTGAGGGAGCGCACCACACCGGCCTTCACCTCGCCGCCACCACCCCCTCCGCCGGAACCCGGGTGACCCGCGGAACCCGAGTGACCCGAGGCACCCGGGTGACCAGGGGGACCCGGGTCACCGCCCTCGAACTCGGAACCCGCGTGACCAGGGGAACCCGCGTCACGGCGGTGGAACCGGGAACCCGGGTGACCGCGCAGGCGGGCACCCGCGTCACGGCGGTACTGGAGGCCGGAACGCGCGTCACCAGGGGAACCCGCGTCACAGCACAGGAAGCGGGCACCAGGGTCACCCGAAGCACCTCGGTGGAGCGCGGAACCCGGGTCACCGCACTCGAAGCGGGCACCCGCGTGACCAGGGGCACCCGGGTCACCGCACTGGAGCCGGGCACCCGAGTCACCGCACTGGAAGCAGGCACCAGGGTCACCAGGGGCACGCGAGTCACCGCGCTGGAGCCCGGAACCCGAGTCACCGCACTGGAAGCAGGCACCCGGGTCACCGCGCTCGAAGCGGGCACCAGGGTCACCCGAGGCACCCGCGTCACCAGGGGCACCCGGGTCACCGCGCTGGAGCCCGGAACCCGAGTCACCGCGTTCCGGATCGTGTGGACCGCACCGGAGAGCTGCGGCACCCGCGTCACGGCGGGCACGCGGGTCACCAGGGGAACCCGCGTCACCCGAGGCACCCGCGTAACCTGCGGAACGCGCGTCACCCGCGGCACCAGGGTCACTTCGCTGCTGGTCATGGGCATCAGGGTGACGGCCGTCGAGCGCGGCACCCGGGTCACCCGAGGCACCCGGGTCACCGCCTTCGCGCCCGGCACCCACGTTCCCTTCAGCGGCCTCGGCACCCGCGTCACCCGGGGCACCCGCGTGACCGCCACCGAGCGCGGCACCCGCGTCACCGCAGGCACCAGGGTCACCCGGGGCACCGCCACCCACCGGGGCACCCGCGTCACCGCCACCCGCACCACTCCCGGCACCCGGGTCACCGCCAACCACCCCGGCACCCGGGTCACCGCCACCGAGCGCGGCACCACCACTCCCGGCACCCGAGTCACCTCCGCCCACTGCGGCACCCGAGTCACCTTCGCCGACCGCGGCACCCGGGTCACCTCCGCCCACCCCGGTACCCGCGTCACCGCCACCGAGCGCGGCACCACCACTCCCGGCACCCGAGTCACCTCCGCCCACCGCGGCACCCGTGTCACCTCGCTGCACCTGGGCACGCGGGTGACCCGGGGCACGCGTGTCACCGCGGGCACCCGGGTCACCTCTGCCTGAGCACTTCCCGCCCACCCGGCCGAACTTCAGGCGGCCTCACCGAGGTAGGGCAGCCAGAGCGGGTCGGCGTCCGTGACGCCTGCCAGGAGCCGCCAGTGCGGGCCGCGCGGCGCGGTGGGGACCACCCGCAGCCGCCAGCCCAGGTCAGCCAGCAGCTTGTCCGCCTTGCGGTGGTTGCACTTGGCGCAGCACGCGACGCAGTTCTGCCACGTGTGCTGCCCCCCGCGGCTGCGCGGGATCACGTGGTCTATCGTCTCCGCTCGACCACCGCAGTAGGCACAGCGGTAGCGGTCGCGGTGCATCAACCCCGCCCTGGTCAGCGGTACCCGCCCCCGGTAGGGCACGCGGACGTAGCTGCTGAGCCGGATGACTGACGGGACCTGCACGCTGGCCGTCGCCGAGTGCACGATCATGCCGGTCGGATCACCGTGGACGACCTCCGCCTTGCCGCAGACCACGAGCACCACCGCGCGCCGCAGCGGCAGCGCGGTGAGGGGCTCGAAAGTGGTGTTGAGCAGCAGGACGCGACGCCTGCCCCAGGTGGGTGCGGGCGGCGGCAGCGCCATCGCCACGGGCGTGGGTAGCGGGGTCAGGGCCGCCGGGGCGGCGCGTGCGGACTCGACGGCAGTGCCCTGCGGCGGGCACAGCGTCGGCCGCGGCGCGAGCCCTGGGGGCGCGCCGCGGCGGGTCGGTTGTCGCTCTGGCACTCGACCACCTCCACCGGTGCTGCCTAAGTCGACCACACACCGGCCCCTTCGCGCACGTGTGTTCTCCCACGTGTCCGGCGATCATCCCCCGGAAGGCGCACACCACCGGCTTCGACGTCACCCGGAGTCGTCGCTATCGTCGGCGCCGATGAACGCCACGACCCTGACCCAGTTCCTGGACATGGAAGCCCCCACCTGCACCACCGAGGAAGGCACCTGGTGCGCCGAGGTGTGGCGGTTGACCCACAACGAGTGGTTGGCGGCCTCGGCGAGCTGGCTGGTGGCGAAGCCGCTGAAGATCCTGCTGATCGTGGCCGTGGCCGTCGTGATCCGGCTGCTGCTGCGGCGGCTGATCGAGCGCATCACCGCGGGCGACGGCAAGGTGCCCACCGTCCTGAAACCGCTCAAGGAACGGGCGCCCGGCGCCTTCGGGAGCCTGATCTCCGAACGCCGCGCGCAGCGGGCCAGGACGATCGGTTCGGTGCTCAAGTCGCTGGTCACGTTCATCGTCTACGGGTTGGCGTTCATCCTGGCGCTCGGCGAGCTGGGGCTGAACCTGGGACCGATCATCGCCTCGGCCGGGATCGTCGGGGTGGCGCTGGGCTTCGGCGCGCAGAACCTGGTGAAGGACTTCCTGTCCGGGATCTTCATGATGCTGGAGGACCAGTACGGCGTCGGTGACGTCGTGGACGTCGGCGAGGCCAGCGGCACCATCGAGGCGGTCGGCCTGCGGGTGACCACGCTGCGCGACGTCAACGGGACGGTCTGGTACGTGCGCAACGGCGAGATCCTGCGGGTGGGCAACTCCAGCCAGGGCTTCGCGGTGGCGGTGGTGGACCTGCCGGTCGGCTACAGCGCCGACGTGGCCCAGGTGACCGAGCTGCTGGAGCGGGTCGCGGGCGAGGTCGTCGGCGAGGAGGGCGTGTCCGAGGACGTCATCGAGCCGCCGGTCGTGCTCGGGGTGGAGAAGGTGACCCCGGAGAGCCTGATCGTGCGGATGACGGTGAAGGTGCGCCCGGGCAGGCAGTGGGCGGTGCAGCGGGCGCTGCGGGCCCGGGCGCTGCGCGAGCTGGAGGCCGCCGACATCGCCCCGCCGATGGGCAGGCTGTTCCCCAACCAGACGCCCTGAGCGCCGGTGAGCGAGGATTGACCCCGTGGGCACACCCGAGAGCTTCTACGACGCCGTCGGCGGCGAGGCGACCTTCACCAGGATCGTGGCCCGGTTCTACGCCGAGGTCGAACGCGACGAGGTGCTGCGGCCGATGTACCCGGAACCGGAGCTGGCGGCGGCCGAGGAGCGGCTGCGGCTGTTCCTGATCCAGTACTGGGGCGGGCCGCACACCTACTCCGACCAGCGCGGGCACCCCCGGCTGCGGATGCGGCACAACCCGTTCACCATCGGCCCGATCGAGCGCGACGCCTGGCTGCGCTGCATGCGGATCGCGGTGGACGAGGAGCGGCTGCCCGAGCAGCAGCGGACCCAGCTTTGGCAGTACCTGGAAATGGCCGCCAACAGCATGATGAACAGCTGGGTCTGATCCGCTCACCGAGTGCGGCAAATCACCCCGGGCGCAACCGCAGTGATCGGTTTCCCCGGTGCGCCGGGCCGAGGACTGGCAGGATGGTCGACCGTGGGAGCAACCGCCGACGACGCCGCGGCGCCGCCGTGGTGGCGCGACGCGGTCTTCTACCAGGTCTACGTCCGCTCGTTCGCCGACTCCGACGGCGACGGGGTGGGAGACCTGGAGGGCATCCGGTCCCGCCTCGGTTACCTGGAGTTGCTCGGCGTCGACGCGCTGTGGCTGACCCCGTTCTTCACCTCACCGATGGCCGACCACGGCTACGACGTGGCGGACCCGCGCGACGTGGACCCGCTCTTCGGCGACCTCGAAGCGTTCGACCGGCTGGTGTCCGACGCGCACGACCACGGCATCCGGGTCACCATCGACCTGGTCCCGAACCACACCAGCGACCAGCACCCGTGGTTCCGGGCGGCGCTGCGCGGCGGCCCCGAGCGCGACCGCTACCACTTCCGCGACGGCCAGGGCCCCGACGGCTCCCAACCGCCGAACAACTGGACCAGCGTCTTCGGCGGCCCGGCGTGGACGCGCACCCCGGACGGCCAGTGGTACCTGCACCTGTTCGCCCCGGAGCAGCCCGACCTGAACTGGGACAACTCCGACGTGCGCGCGGACCTGGTGCGGACGCTGCGGTTCTGGCTCGACCGCGGCGTCGACGGCTTCCGCATCGACGTGGCGCACGGCATGGCGAAGGCGGCGGGCCTGCCCGACCTGGACCCGGCGGTGGTCCCGGTCCGGACCGGCGCGCACGCCCACCCGGAGGCCGACCCCCGGTTCGACAACGAGGACGTGCACGACATCCACCGGATGATCCGCCAGGTCGTCGACCGCTACCCGGACACGGTGACGGTCGGGGAGATCTGGGTGGAGACCGACGAGCGCTTCGCCCGCTACGTGCGCCCCGACGAGTTGCACCTGGGCTTCAACTTCAAGCTGGCGCTGACCGGGTTCGACGCCGACTCGGTGCGCCACACGGTGGAGAACTCCCTGGCCGCGGTGGCCGACTCGGGGGCGCCCCCGACCTGGACGCTGTCCAACCACGACGTCGAACGCCACGTCACCCGCTACGGCGGCGGCGCGGCGGGCACCCGCCGGGCCCGGGCGATGGCCCTGGTGCAGTTGGCCCTGCCGGGCGTGACGTTCCTCTACAACGGCGAGGAACTGGGCCTGCCCAACGCCGACCTGCCGGACTGGGCTCTGCAGGACCCGATCTGGGAGCGCAGCGGCCGCACGGTCCGGGGCCGCGACGGCTGCCGCGTCCCGCTGCCCTGGGAGGGCGAGCCGCCCACGTTCGGCTTCTCCACCGGTGACCGCTCGTGGCTGCCGGTGCCCGCGGAGTGGGCGGGGTACACGGTGGAGTCGCAGTTGGAGGACCCGGCGTCGATGCTGTCGCTGTACCGGCACGCGCTGGAGGTCCGCAAGACCACGGAGGCGTTCGCGGGCACGGAGCTGGAGTGGTACGGGGCGCCGCCGGGGTGCTTCGCGTTCCGCCGCAAGGGCGGCGGTCTGATCTGCGCGCTGAACACCTCGGACGCCCCGGTGCCGCTGCCGCCCGGGCAGATCCTGCTGGCCAGCGGTCCGATGGCGGGCGAGGAACTCCCACCGGAGACCGCGGTCTGGCTCGTCTAGCCGGTTGCCGGCCTGGCTCGTCCAACCGGTTGCCGGCCTGGCTCGTCCAACCGGTCGCCGGCCTGGCTTGTCCGACCGGTCACCGGGCGCCGCTCACTCGCCGAAACCCTCCGTGGCGACCGCCGCGAACAGGAGCGCGGGAACGCTGAGGTGGGCGACCTGCGCCGCGACTTCCCTGGCGCGCTCGGCTCGGGAGCGCTCGATCCGGATCTCCGGTTCCGGCTCACCGGGTGGCCGGTCACGGCGCCACTCCGCGCTGTCGGCGCCGGGCGTCGTCTCGTGCAGCCACTCCGCGGTGGGGTCGTCGCTCATACCGGTAAGACGCCCAAGGCGGTGTCGGGGATTCCGCTCACGCCGATCCGTAAGGATTCGGTCAGGAGAACTCAGACCAGCAGCGGCAGGAGGGCGTGCCTGCGCCGCACGACCGCGCCGTAGCGGGCGTCGAGGCGCAGCCACGAGTCGGTGGCGGTGACCCGGATGGTCTCGTCCTCACCGTCGGTCAGGAACCCCATGCCGGAGAGCGCGAACAGGCAGCGCAGCGGCACCTTGATCTCCAGGCCGTCGCCGCTGACCGTCAGCACCGTCTGGTCGAGCAGCGAGGCGGGCGGCGTGCCCTGCGGCCCCACGTTCTCCCTGGCCACGGCGATGCCCTTGTCGGCGAGGTCGTTGACCAGCCTGGCGGGCAGGTGGTCGACCTGCTGCCAGTGCCGGGTGGGCGGCAGCGCCGAGCGCCACAGCATGTCCTGCGAGAGCCCCGGGTCCAGCCGGTCACCGCGCACGACGGCCAGGGTGGCCAGCAGCTCGTTGCCGGACACGGTCATGTCGCCGGGTTCCAGCGTCGCCCGCGCCGACCGGGTCGCCAGCACGTCGAACGGCGTGGAGGTCCACGCGTCGACCAGCCCGCCCTCGCGCGCCTTGAGCCGCACGACGGCCTGCTGGTCCAGCCGCACCGCCCTGGCCACGAAGGCACCCAGGTCGGACCGCTCGTCGGGGTCGGCGAAAACCAGCTCAGGCACTGTTGTTCCCGTCCTCGGGCACGGTGTTGTGCCAGGTGCTGAGGAACTCGCGCTCCCCCTGGCTGATCCGCCGCGGCTTCTGCGCCACGAAGTCGAACGGCGCCAGCGTCGTCGAGGCGGTCACCGCCACCGGGTCGTCCTCGGTGGGACCACTGCGCACCCGGTAGTCGAGCACGAAGTACGCCGACCGGATCTCCCGCACCGAGATCTCCACCCGCAGCGTGGTGCCGAAGGCGAACAGCGGGGCCTTGTACTGCACGTCCAGCCGCGCGACGACCAGCCCCTTGGCCAGGTCCTCGGTCCCGTAGGCGGCAGCCTCCCTGAACAGCATGTCGCCGCGGGCCTCTTCGAGGAGCGTGACGGTCCGGGCGTGGTTCACGTGCCCGTACATGTCCATGTCCGACCACCGCGGCCGCACCTCAGCCACAAACGCACCCACCCGCGACCTCCCGCACGTCACCCAAACCCCCCGAACCCTAGCGGCGCGGACCGCCCCCGTGGGCAACCGGGGGAAGGCGCGGGGGTCCAGCGGTGTGGCGGCAGAAGCGGTGCGGAACCAGGTCTTGGTCAGCGGTGACCAGGAGGCGTTCGCGGATCAGGTAATCCGGGAGCTCGTGGCGGTGCCCCACGGGCTCACCCCAGATCTCGGTGACCACCTCGTTCAGGGCGCGCTCCAGCGCCGTGTGGGAGGTGAGGCCCATGCAGAGGCGAGTCTGCTTGCGCTCCAACGGTTTCGGCGACTCGACACCGGGGGTGAAGTACTCGCGGTAGTGGGCGGCGAGGACGGCCCGGTGGCGGGGTTTGCGGCCGAAGAGGAGTTGGACGCGCACGGCGGCGCCCGACAGGCCGATGCTGGTCTCGGGCCCGGTGATCGCCTCAGGGACCTCCGCGGACGCCGTCGGCGGAGTGGAGACGAGAACGCGGACCCGGTGGCCTCCGACGGTGACCTCGGACTCCCCATCCGGCAGCGGGAAGGCGCAGCGCTCGCCGACGGTGAAGCGGCGACCCTCCGTCGTGGCGTAGACGACCACCGGAGCGGCGTTGTCCTGGCCGTTGACCAACCACCACTGTCCACCCATATGGCGCAGCGCAGGAGCACTCGGGGTGCGGGAAAGGCGTTCATCGGCTCCGCCACTGAGGAAGTCGCGGTCGAGCGAGAGGCGATCGGCGGCGGTCAGGGTGCGCTCGGGGCGGGCGTGGAAGTCCACGGTCAGCTCCGCCGCGGAATCTCCGGTCGGGCCCGACGCCGACCCGCTGATCGAGTCCACCATCGGGGCGCCAACCGGATCTGCCATCAGATCGGCAGCCGAATCCGCCATCCGGCCGTCCATCCGTCCCGCCGTTTGGTCGCCAACCGCGCCCGCCATCTGGCGGCAGGCCCGAACGGCCATCTGGTCGCCAGCCGAAGCCACCACCCGCCCCCCTGTTGGATCTGCCGTCGACCTGCCGGTCGGTTCCACCGTGGACTCGCCGGTCGAGTCCGCCGTCGACTCGCCGTTCGAGTCTGCCGCGGGGTGCTCGGTGGTCAACCCTGCCACGGGGTGACCTCGGCGACGACGACGGTGACGTTGTCGCGGGCACCCGCGGCGCAGGCGGATTCGACGAGCATCCGGGCGACGTCCGCCGGCGGGGAGGGGCGGAGGGAGTCGAGCAGGGTGACGACGGCCTCCATGCCCAGGGCGTCGAAGAGACCGTCGCTGCTGAGCAGGTAGCGGGTGCCCGGCGCGGCGGGGTGGGACCACAGCTCCGGTTCGACGGTGGGCCCCATGCCGACGGCGCGCATGAGGGCGGAGCGGTTGGGGTGGCGGGCACCCTCCTCCGGGGTGATGTGGCCGCCCGCCACCAGCTCCTCGGCGAGGGTGTGCGCGCGACCCAGGCGGGTGACCCGGTCGGTCTGCACGAGGGTGAAGCTGTCGCCGACGTGGGCGCCGCGCACCTCCCACCCAGCCGGTCCGGGCACCAGGGCGGCGATGTCGACGGTGGTGGCCATGCCCGCGGTGGCCGGGTCGGCCTCGGCGTGCGCGACGACGGCCGAGTTGGCCCGTTCGGCCAGCAGGGCCGGGTCAGTGTCCGGTCCGGCCTCGACCACGGCCCGCACGGCGACGGCCGAGGCGACCTCGCCCGCCGGGGCTCCGCCGACGCCGTCGGCGACGACCAGGAGGCGGGGATCGGCGTGCGCGGAGTCCTGGTTGGTTTCCCGCCCACCCAGCGCGGTGAAGGCGGCCGCCATGAAACGCATCTGCATGGGTCCACCGTGCCGGCGCGGCGGTGTGCCCGACAGGGGGAGGGCTCTCCCCGAGACCGTTTGCCCATCCGACCCGACCCCCTTGATCAACCGGCTTGATCAACCGGACGAGGTCCGCCGTGCCGAACCTCGCCTCGAAGCGCTGAACGCCTCGTACAACCAAGCTATCGGCGCACAGTGCGCCGCGCAACGCACGAAAGGGTGAATGCGCCGCGCACTGTTCGGCTATACCGTGGAGGCATGCCGTCAGACACGACCCGCCGCAAGCGCCAGCTCGGGCGCTTCATGGAGTCGATCCGCAAGCGCCACGAGCCCGCCATGCTCCCGGAGGCCCTGGCCGACGCGGTGGAGACCTCCCGGGCGACCATCTCCCGGATGGAGAACGGGTTGCAGGTGCCGAACAAGCACCTGTTCATCGCGATCCTGGGCGCCCTCGGAGCCAACACGGAGGAGCGCTTCGAGGCCCTGCTGCTGTGGACGCACGCCAAGCAGAGCACCGTGCGCATCGAGCACGCCACCGACTTCCCACCGGAGTACGTGGCGTTCCGCCGCGACGAGACGCAGGCGCTGGCCGAACTGACGATCGACTACACCACCCTGCCCGGCCTGCTCCAGACCGCCGACTACGCCAGGGCGGTCGCCGAGGCCTCCCGGCTGCTCGGCGGGCACGACAGCGCGTGGAGTGAGCGCGCGGGCGAGGAACGCGCGGCTCGGCAACGGCTCCTGCTCAGGGAAGACCCGCTCCGACTGCACGCGCTCGTCAGCGAAGCCGCGCTGCACCTCCGGGTGGGCGGCCCGGAGGTGATGGCGGAGCAGTTCGAGCACCTGCTGGCGATGGTGGAACTGGAGAACGTGACCTTCCAGGTCGTCCCGTTCCGCGCGGGCGCGTTCGGCCCGATGAACGGTCCACTGGTCATCCTGGAGTTCGACAACGACGCGGAGAGCCCGTACTCGGTCTACCTGGAGTACCCGACGGGCGGCAAGACCGTGGAGCGCGAGCCGGACGTCTCGTCGTTCACCACCCTGTTCGGCGCTGTGCGCGAACTCGCCGTCTCGGAAGAAGAAACGGTCCGCCTCGTGCGCGCCGAACTCGAGAAGACCGGGAGCTGACGGTGGACGAGCGCGGGAACGGCCTCGGTGACGGGAACGCCCGGGCGGAATCGCGGACCACGCTCGGGGAGACCGGTGTCGGAACTCTGAGAGCCCGACGACCGGCCGCCTCCGCTTCGGCAGGACCGCGGTCGCCGCGCGCCCGGTGGGCGCCGAGGGCCCACCCGCTGGGCGGGCTCCCGGACACGGCGCCCGGGAGCCCGTCCGGCTCAGCGGACCATGCTGCGCAACTGCCGGGCCGCCACCGACAGGGTGGCGAGGTCGAGCCTGCCCGACGCCCGGATCTCCTCCAGGGCCACCCGGGACCGGGCCAGCCGCGAGGCGTTGGCCTGTTCCCACACGGTGATCTTCTCCGCCGCGGGCACCCCCGGGTCGGCTTGGGCGAGCACGTCCAGCGTGATCGCCCGCAGCGACCCGTACAGGTCGTCGCGCAGTGCCAACCGGGCCAGCGCGTGCCAGCGGTTCCCGCGCTCCAGCGCGCTGATCGATGTCAGCAGCACGTCGAAGTCGAGGTGGTCCGACAGCGCGTAGTACAACTCCGCCGTCTCCAGCCCACTGCGCTCCGCGTCCACCCCACCGTCCTGTTCGGACAGCTCGGCGGCTTCCGTCACGTCCAGCAGGGCGTAGGCGTCGAGCAGCGTCGCCACCCGGCGGGCCAGGTCGGCGGGGACACCGGCGGCGACCATGCGCTGGGCATCGGCCTCGGCTTCCACGCGCGCCTGGCCCCGCAGCAGCCCCGGGACCTCGGCGAGCAGCGACTGCACGGACTCGCGGAAGCGGGTGATCTCCGCCCCCACCGCCAGTGGCTGCGGGCGGTTCGACAGCAGCCACCGGGCCGCGCGGTCGAGCACCCGGCGGGTCTCCAGCACCATGCCGTCGGCGACGTCGGTCGGGACCACGTTGTCCAGCGCGTCGATCTCGCGCCAGATGGCCGGGAGGTCGAAGATCCTGGTCACCGCCGCGAATGCGCGCACCACGTCGGTGGCGCTGGCGTTGAGCTCCTCGGCCAGGCGGAACGCGTAGGTCACGCCCGCGCCGTCGACGACCTCGTTGACCAGCAGCGTCGTGATGATCTGCCGGTGCAGCGGGTGCGCTCCGATGGCCGGGCCGAACCGCTCGCGCAGCTGCGACGGGAAGTAGTCCGGCAGCCTGCGGGCGAACACGTCCTGCTCGGGCAGGTCCGAGGTGAGCACCTGCTCCTTGAGCGCCAGCTTCACGTGCGCCATCAGGGTGGCCAGCTCGGGCGAGGTCAGCCCCTCCCCAGCCTTGTCCATGGCCCGGAACCGCTCGCGGGTCGGCAGCGCCTCCAGGCGGCGGTCGAGGCCCGTGTCGCGCTCCAGGGCGTCCACCAGCCGCGCGTGCACCGGCACCATCGCGGCGGCGTGCGCCCGGCCCGCGCCGAGCACGGCGTTCTGCCGGTAGTTGTCGGCGAGGACGAGCTGGCCGACCTCGTCGGTCATCTCGGCGAGCAACGCATCGCGCTGCTCGCGGCCCAGGGCGCCGTCGCGGACCAGGTGGTCGAGCAGGATCTTGATGTTGACCTCGTGGTCGGAGCAATCCACCCCCGCGGAGTTGTCCAGCGCGTCGGTGTTGATCTTCCCGCCGCGGGCGGCGAACTCGATCCGGCCGCGCTGGGTCAGGCCCAGGTTGCCGCCCTCGCCGACCACCTTGACCCGCAGCGCGGCCCCATCGACGCGCAGCGCGTCGTTGGCCTTGTCGCCCACGTCGGTGTGCGACTCCGTGCTGGCCTTGACGTAGGTGCCGATGCCGCCGTTCCACAGCAGGTCGACCTCGGCCAGCAGCACGGCCTTCATCAGTTCCTGCGGCGAGAGCTTGCCGACGTCCTCGGGCAGGCCCAGCGCCCTGGCCGCCCGCGGGCTGACCGGGATCGACTTGAGCGACCGCGGCCAGACACCGCCGCCCTCGCTGATCAGCGCCCGGTCGTAGTCGTCCCAGGACGACCGCGGCAGCTCGAACAAGCGCTTGCGCTCGGCGAAGGCCTCGGCCGTGCTCGGCTCGGGGTCGATGAAGATGTGCCGGTGGTCGAAGGCCGCGACCAGGCGGATGTGCTCCGAGAGCAGCATCCCGTTGCCGAAGACGTCACCGGACATGTCGCCCACGCCGACCACGGTGAACGGCTCGCTCTGGGTGTTGATCCCCAGCTCGCGGAAGTGGCGCTTGACCGCCTCCCACGCGCCCTTGGCGGTGATGCCCATGGCCTTGTGGTCGTAGCCGACGGAACCGCCGCTGGCGAACGCGTCGCCCAGCCAGAAGCCGTAGGACGCCGCGACCTCGTTGGCGATGTCGGAGAAGGTCGCGGTGCCCTTGTCGGCGGCGACCACCAGGTAGGTGTCGTCGCTGTCGTAGCGGACCACGTCCGGCGCCGGGATCGTCTCGCCCTGGTGCAGGTTGTCGGTCAGGTCGAGCAGGCCGGAGATGAACATCCGGTAGCAGGCGATGCCCTCGGCCATGAAGGACTCGCGGTCCAGGCTCGGGTCACCGGTGGGGGTGATCGGGCGCTTGACGACGAACCCGCCCTTCGCGCCGACCGGCACGATGACCGCGTTCTTCACCGCCTGCGCCTTGACCAGGCCGAGCACCTCCGTACGGAAGTCCTCCCGGCGGTCCGACCAGCGCAGTCCGCCGCGCGCGACCGCGCCGAAGCGCAGGTGCACGCCCTCGACGCGGGGCGAGCAGACGAAGATCTCGAACCGCGGCCGCGGTTCCGGCAGCTCCGGGATCGCCCGCGGCTCGAGCTTGACCGCCAGGTACGGGCGGGGATCGCCGTTCTCGTCGCGCACGTGGTAGTTGGTGCGCAGGGTCGCCCGGATGACCGTGAGCAGGCTGCGCAGGATGCGGTCCTCGTCGAGGCTGGTGACCTCGTCGATCATCGCGGTGATCTCGGTGGCCTGGGTGGCGGCGCTGCCGAGGCGGGACTGCTCGGACAGCGCCGGGTCGAACGAGGTCTCGAACAGCCGCACCAGCGCGGTCGCCACGTTGGTGTGGGCGAGGACGGCGTCGGCGATGTAGGTCTGGCTGTGCGGGGTGCCCGCCTGGCGCAGGTAGCGCGAGTAGGCGCGCAGCACCGAGGCCTGCCGCCAGGTCAGACCGGCGCGCAGCACCAGGGCGTTGAACTTGTCGGCCTCGGCGTCACCGCGCCACATGGCGGCGAAGGCGTTCTGGAAGTCGTCCTTGAGCTGGTCGATGTCCTCTTCGCCGCGCGCCTCGAGCACCACCGGGTCGATGCGCAGGCCGAAGTCGTAGATCCACCACGGGCTTCCGCCGTCGTTGCGCAGCTCGTACGGGCGTTCGTCGACGACGGTGACCCCCATGCGCTGCAACATGGGCAGCACGTGGGAGAGGGTGACGCCCTTGCCGGAGAGGTAGAGCTTGAACCGCCGCTCCCCCGGCTCCGGGTTCTCCGGGACGTAGAAGGACATCCGCAGGTCGGTGTCGGACTTGAGGTCCTGCAGCTCGCGGAGGTCGGCGAGGGCGACAGCGGCGCTGAAGTCCTCCTTGTAGGCCTCCGGGAAGATCGCGGCGTAGCGCTGGCCCTGTTCGGTGGCCGATTCGGCGCCGACCGCCCCGCCGCTGTCGACCCGGCTGCGCTGCTCACCGAGCAGCGCCTCGACCATGAGGTCGTCCCAGCCGCGGACGGCCTCGGTCAGCCGCTCCTGGATGCGGGTGACGTCGGGTTCCACCGCGCGACCGGGGTCGGTGTGGACGATGAAGTACACCTGCGCCAGCGGGGTCTCGCCGACGCGGGTGCTGAACTCCAGGTTCGTGCCTGCCAACTCGTCGAGCAGGACCTCCTGCATGGCGATGCGCGAGGTGGTCGTGTAGCGGTCGCGCGGCAGGAACACCAGGCAGGAGAAGAACCGGTTGTAGGCGTCGCGGCGCAGGAACAGGCGCAGCCTGCGGCGGTCGGCCAGCGCGATGACACCGGTGGCGGTGGCGTAGAGGGCGTCGGTGCTGGTGGAGAACAGCTCGGCGCGCGGCCAGTTCTGGATGACCTCCAGCATGCGCTGCCCGGAGTAGGACTCCATCGGGAAGCCCGCCTGGTGGATCACGTTGCGCACCCGGCGCGCCACCACGGGGATGTCGAGGACGTCCTCGTGCAGGGCGGTCGTGGTGAACACACCGAGGAAGCGGTGCTCGCCGGTGACCTCGCCCCGCTCGTTGAAGATCTTGACGCCGACGTAGTACGGGTAGGTCGACCGGTGCACTGTGGACGGTGCGCTGGCCTCGGTGAGCACCAGCAGCTTCGGCGCCAGCGCGTGCGCCACGGCGTCCGGGCCCGCGGTGAGGCTGCGCGCGGCGAGGCTGTCCTGGCGGAGCACGCCGAGACCGCTGGCCAGCACGGCGCGCAGGGCGGGCTCCCCCTCGCCGTCGGGGTGCACCAGGTCGTTGCGGCGGTAGCCGAGGAAGGTGAAGTGGCCGTCGGCCAACCAGCGCAGCAGCGCGGCGCCGTCGGCGATCTCCTCGCTGTCCTCCAGCGGCGGCGGGGTGTTCTCCAGCTCGTCGGCCAGCGCCCGGGCGGTCCCGGCCATCCGGTCGGTGTCCTCGACGACCTCGCGGACGTCGTTGAGCACGGTCAGCAGGCCGTTCTCGATCTCCCGCGCCCGGCCGCCGTCGGTCACCAGGTCGATGACCTCGATGTACATCCAACTCTCGGCGAAGGCGTCGTCCGGCGGCTGGATCGGGTCGGCGGTGGGCAGCACCTCGCGCAGCGCCCCCGCCACATCGCGGCGGACCACGACGATCGGGTGCACGACCCGCTGCACCTGCACACCGCAGCGCACCAGTTCCGCGGACACGGACTCGACGAGGTAGGGCATGTCGTCGGTCACCAACTGCACGACGGTGCCGTTCGAGGTCCACCCGTCGGCACCGGAGTTGGGGTTGAGCAGCCGCACGGAGGGCCGCCCGGGAACCCGGCGCTCGGCCAGGTCCGCGTGCGATCGCACGGCACCGACGAGGTCCACCGGGTCGTCCCCGACGACCTCCTCCGGTGGGATGTAGCGGTAGTAGAGGCGGATCAGGTCGGCGATGTCGGGTGCCTGCCCTGCCGCGCGCTCGATGAGGTCGTCGCGGTTCTGCTCGGGGCTGCTGGTGGTGACCGGTCGCCCCGTCGACTCCGGGCCGTCAGCGCTGACGGCTCTGTCGAGGCGGGTCGAGTAACCAGTCGAGGTCATGGTTTTTCAGCTCCACATCGGTGGTGGCACGCCGGTGTGCCACCTACGGCTCGCGCGTGATGTTACGCCTGATGCCCCGATCTTCCGGCGAATCACCGGAGTCGCGGGGTTGTCGAGCGGGTTTCCGTTGCAGGTCGCCTGCATGCGGCGGATTTCGGTCATCCGCTGTCGAAGTCGGCCGGAGCCCACTCCGAGGAGCGGTGCCTGCCGTGATCACCACCGGCATCGGCCTTTCGGCCGGTACCGGCGTCGGTGTCGGCGCTCCGGCCGACTCCACGGCCGGTGTCGCGCTCGGGTCGGGCGGGTTCGGCCGGGGTCGGGTCGGTGTGCTCGGGATCGGCGGCCCGGGCGTCATCCGCCCAGGCGGACCTGTTGCGGTCACCCTCGGGCCGGGTGGCCTGGAAGGCGACCATCGCCTCGGCGAGGAGGTCGGCGAGGCCGCTGGAGGCGGTGCGCTCGCGCCTGCCGCCCCGGCGGGGCGGCAGGTCCGGGGGGCGGACCTCGGGGCCGTGCAGGGGCCCGAGGGAATCGGCGGGGGTGGCCTCGGCGGGACGCGGGAAACCGCGAAGCCGGGCGGAGAAGTCGATGGCACGGCGGTCAGCGAGGCTGGCGACGTTGTCGGGGATCGCCGGGGACTCCGGATCGGCCTGCGGTTCGAGGGCGGCCGGGGATTCGAGAGTGGGCTGTGCACCTGCCGTCGAACCGGCCGAGGAGCCCGCCACGGCGTCAACGCCGGGGTCGCGCTCGGCTTCGGTGCCCGGAGCAGCCTGGGAGGTGGTCGCGCGATTGGTTCCAGTGGTGGCGTGCGCGGCGGAGAGTGGGTCCAAGCCGGGAACGACCGGGGAGGCGGACGCACGATTGGAGTCAGGCACGTTCCGGGAGGTGGACGCGGCATCGGAGCCGAGAGGAGTCGGGGCAGCCGGTGTGGAATCCGAGCCGGAGGTTGCCCGGAAGGCCGGTGCGGCATCCGATCCAGGGATGGTCCGGAAACCTGACTCGACGCCCGAACCGGAGGTGGTCTGGAAACCTAACCCGGCGCCCGGTTCGAGGCTGGGCCGGAAACCTGACCCGGTGTCCGATTCGGGGCTGGGCCGGAAACCTGTTCCAGCGCCCGAACCGGAGTTGGACTGAGAAGTTGGCCCGATGTCCGAACCGGAGTCGGACCCAGCAGTTGATCCGGTGTCCGATCCGGGGGTGTTGCGGGAGGTGGCATCCGGGTCCGCGCCGGGGTCGGTGCGGGGGTCGCCGATGGGTTCGTCGTGGCCCGGGGGCGGTTCGACCTCGGGTGCGGCGGGACGCGGGTCCGGGGAGGGGATCTCGTCAGGTTCGGGCGGGCTGGGGATGGTGGCCTCGGGCGGGGCGGCGGGTGCTTCGTCCTGTGCCCGGCGACGGCTGCGGCGGGCGGGGATCACGCCGAAGCGGTTGAGTACCAAACGGGCGGCGCTGGGCTCGTCGGATTGGGCAGCGCTGGACTGGGCAGCGCTGGATCTGTCCGGTGCGGTGGCGGAGATGCCTGCCTCGGTGTCCGGGGTTGGGGAGTCCCCGTGCTTGGTGAGGGCGTCGGCGCCTGCTGGTGGGGGGATGGCTGCTTCGGCGGCACCGGTGTCGATGTCGGCGGCACTCGCGTGGCGGGTGCCGCCGAAGCGAACCTCCCCGACGGGGAAGTCACGCAGCAACGACTGGACGTCAACCGGCCCCATCGGTGTGGTGTGCGGCGCAGGAGCCGCTGACTCAGCGGGAGACTGCGTGGCCACCGAGCCTGCCGGGATGCCGTCTGGTGGAGGAACAGCCAACTCAGCGGGGGATTCCGGAGCGATGGGGCCTGTCGGAGTGGTGCCCGACGCAGGGTTGATCGGCGTGGGAGGGAGATAAGCAGTGGTGGGACCTGTCGGAGTGGTACCCGATGCGGGGGTGGTCGATCCGGCAGGGGACCGCACGTTGGCGGGGCCTGCGGAGGTGCCGTCGGCGGCAAGAAGGTCGGGGTTCGCCGCGAACTCGGCGGCGGGGGTGGTGGTGCCTGCGGCGAACTCAGTGGCGGCGGGGGTAGTGGGGCCCGCGAACTCAGTGGCGGCGGGGGTGGTGAGGCCCGTGGCGAACTCGGTGGCGGCGGTGCCCGCGGCGGACTCGGTGGCGGTGGGGGTGGTGGGGCTCGCGACGGACTCGGTGGTGTGGGTGTCGGGTTCGGGAGCACCCGCGCGGCGGGTGCCGCCGAGGCGGACCTCTCCGCTGTCGAACTTGCGGAGCACGGACTGGACGTCGAGGGGACCGCCGACCGCCGGATCGCTGTTCGGGCTGGCGACGGCGTCCTGGCCGCGGCGGCGGACGCCCGCGGTGTCGGCGCGGCGGGTCTGGGGATCGACCTTGCCGCTGACCTGCTGCACCCGGCGGCGGAGTTCGGCGGTGTCGAACCGGCGCAGGGCGGAGCGGGCGTCGACGGTCTCCCCGGAGGCGGCTTGGGCGCGACGTCGGAGGCGGTCGGTGTCGTTGGTACCACCGTCGGTGCCGGTGCGGTCGGCGGCGCGGCGGGCGCCCCCACCGCTCTCCGCGCGGCGGCGGAGTCCACCGGTGTCGGCCCGGGAACCACGCCCCGCGACCCGCCGGATCTCGGCAGTGTCGAAACGGCGGAGGATGGCCTGCGCGTCCGTGCCATCGGCGGCACCGGCCTCGTGCCGGGCCCCGACAGCGTCGGCAGCGGCACCATCGCGCGCCGCGGCACCGTGCTGGGCGGCACCGCCAGCGTGCTCGGCACCGGCGCCGGGCTGGGCGATACCCGCCCCGTGTCGAGCGCCGCCGGCATCAGCGCCAGCAGCGCCGTACTGGGCGGCAACACCCTGCTGGGCGATACCCGCCTCGTGCCGGGCGCCTGCGGGGTCGGGTGGGGTGGGGTCGGCGCCGTGGCGTGGGGTGGTGCTGGTTTCGTGGCGGTCGGTGGTGGGTCGGTGGTGGGTCGTGGCGGCGTTGTGGCGGGAGGGAGTTGGGTTGGGGGTGGGGATTTCCGGTGGGAGGGCAGTCGGGTCCTCGCCGCCGAAGGGGAGGTCTTCGGCTCGGCGCCTGCCGCCGCTGGGGGGGTTGCCGGTGAGGCCGGAGCGCGACAGCACGGCGGCGACGTCGGAGCCGATGCTAGGGGCGGCCAGATCGGCGGGTGAGGGCCTGCGGATCTCCTGGCTCGCCCGGCGGGAGGCTCGTCTGCCGAGTGTGCCGGGGGGCGGGATGCGGTGCACGGACCAATCGGGCGGGTGTCCCTGCACCGCAAAGGGATCGGCGGTGTGACCGCCAGTGGCGCCGCTCCCATGGGTTGCCTCGCCTCGACCGGACCGCTCGGCCTCGGCAGGCCCGGTCGAAGCAGAACCTGGGGCAGCAAGACCTGGTGCGCTGGGAGTCGGCGCAGTGGGCTCTGGCGCAGGCGAACCGGCACCGGACCACGATGCGGCGAAGTCTCCGGGCTCGGCGCCGCCCGGCCGAACGGTGGTCGAACCCGATGGCGAATCACCTACACCGGACCACGACGCGGGTGGAACTGCGGACTCGGTGGCGCCCGGTCGAGCAGCGGTCGGACCGGATGTCGAATCCTCGACACCGGACCACAGGGCGGGCGGGGCCTCGGGCTCGGTGGCGCTGGATCGGGCGGTGGTGGAGGCGGGCGCGGGTCCGGTGGTGCTGGACCACGAGACTGCGGAGTCACCGAAGTCTGTGGTGGTGGGTTGCGCGGCAACGGACCCCGGGGGCGGGCCGGTGGCGGGGTCGAGGTTGTCTGGTCCGAAGTGGACGTTTTCGGCGGGGGTGGGGGTGCCGGGCGCGGTGGTGCGGGCATTGCCGGGGGTGGGCTTGGGGCGGCGGAGGGCGTCGGCGCGGCGGGGGGTGGTCGTGGGGGTGGTGGTCAGGGCGGTGAGGGCGTCGCGGGCGGCGAGGAGGAGGTCTTCGATGCCGTCGCGCGGGCCTTCGGGGGTGCCGGGGCGGGTGGCGACGCCGGTGGTGATGCCGATGCCGTGGTTGGGGTGGCCGGGCAGCCAGTCGCCGTCGGTGGTGGCGCGGATGGTGGCGGCCAGGCGTTCGGCTTTGTCCTGGGGGGTGTTGGGGAGGAGGACGGCGAACTCGCCCTGGTCGGAGCGGATGAACTCGGCGTCGTCGGGGGCGAGGGCCCGGACATGGCCCGCCAGGGCGTTCAGCAGGGCCTCACCGCCGATCGGCAGGGCGTCCTCGGGTGGGTCGACCGGGTCGACGAAACCCCGGGGGGCGACGCGGACCAGGGTGGCGGAGTAGTCGCTCTCGTCCGGAGGCGGGGGTGACGAGTCGGTGGCGGGCCGATTCGCCGCAGCGGCCGGGTGGGCAGCGGCGGACGGCGGCGCGGGCGGCGAGGTGGACGGCGAACCCGGCGCGGTGATCAGCAGATCCGGTGCACCCGACTGTGATTCCGACACCGTCGACCGGGAATCCGGCGCGGCTGGGTGTGGAACCGGTGCTGGGAAGGCCGGTCCGGGTGCGATGGGGTGCGAAACCGGGGCCGAGGAGGCGGTTCCGGGCGCGATCGGGTGCGAAACCGGCGCGACCGGATATGCGTCCGACGTGGCTGGATGCGGCCCCTGCACGACTGAGTGGAAATCCGGTGCGGCTGGGTGTGGAGCCGCTGTGGCCGAAGGCGTGGCGGTGGCCGGGGGCTGTGCGGATGGTCGCGGTTTCGCGGTGGCGGTGGAGCGGTGTGCCCGGTTCGGGTGGGGGTCCGGGGCGGTGCCGGGCAGGTCCGAGGCGGGAGGGGACGCTGTCCTCGTGTCCGGCGGGGTGTGGCTCGGCGGGCGGACCACCGCGTCGTGGAGGAGGGAGGTGGCGCGGGTGGGGTCGGGGGTGGCGGTGCCGACCTCGGTGGCGAGGAGGGTGCGGGCGGATTCGGCCGTGGTGAGGTGACGGTACTCCGCGGCGCGGGCGGAGCGCAGGGCGTGCAGGGCCTCCGTGGGGTGGGCGGCCTCCTCCTCGGCGTTGGCGAGGAGGGTCCAGGCGTCGCCGAGCAGGGAGTCGAGGTGGTGGCGTTCGGCGGTGCGGACGACCTCGAACAGCAGGGCTCGGCCGGTTCTGGCGCGGCCCGCGGGGAGGTGGACGCGGGTGGCCAGGGCGAGGCGGAGCCTGCCCAGGGCCGGGGCGGAGGTGGCGCGGAGCGGCTCGGCCAGGGCGGGTGCGGCAGCGTCCACCGCCTCGTCCGCGCCGCCGTCGTCGAGGAGGGCGCAGACCAGTTCCAGGGTGAGCCTGGCGCGGGCGCGGCCGCCCTCGATCTGCTTGTCCACCATGCGGTTCAGCAGGGAGAGGCCGTCGCGGGCGGACTCGGCCGCCGCCTCGGTGTCGCCGTGGCGGCGGTGGTAGGCCGCTGCCTCGGCGGCCAGTAAGGCGCGGTCCAGGCGGCGGCCGTCCTGGCTGAGCCCGTCGTCGGCGGCCAGCAGCCGGTCGGCCTCGGCGAGCACGTCCTCGAGGTCGTCGCGGCCGCCGACGTGGGTGGTGCAGGCGACCAGCTCGCCGAGCGCCAGGGCTCGGGTCGCCTGGCGCACCGACGTCGCGGCGAGCACGGGCCGGAGCAGTTCGGCGCCCACCAGCGGGTCGCCGAGGGCCCTGGCCGCGGCGGCCAGGGCGGTGCGCACCGCGGCGGCCCGTTCGACCAGGCCGCCGCCGGTGAGCGCGCGCAGCGCCGCCAGGCCCGGTTCGACCGCCTCGGCCGGGCGGCCGAGGTGGACGAACGCGGTGCCCAGCAGGGCCTGCGCCCGGGTGCGGGTGGCGGCGTCGGCGGACCCGGCGAGCGCGCGCGCCGCGAACTGGACCGCCAGTTCGGGTGCGCTCCACCGCAGGCGGTCGGCCACGTCCACGAGTGCCGCGCACTCGGCCGCGCCGACCGTCGCGGTCAACTCGTTCCAGGCCGCCACGTCGCCGGTCCCCACCTAGTCGCGGGTCAGCTTGCGGTAGGTGACCCGATGCGGTCGGGCCGCGTCGGCACCCATCCGCTCGATCTTGTTCTTCTCGTAGCCCTCGAAGTTGCCCTCGAACCAGAACCACTTCGACGGGTTCTCCTCCGTGCCCTCCCACGCCAGGATGTGGGTGCAGGTCCGGTCGAGGAACCACCGGTCGTGGGAGATGACCACCGCGCAGCCGGGGAACTGCTCCAGCGCGTTCTCCAGCGAACCCAGGGTCTCCACGTCGAGGTCGTTCGTGGGCTCGTCGAGCAGGATCAGGTTCCCGCCCTGCTTGAGGGTCAGCGCCAGGTTCAGCCGGTTGCGCTCGCCACCGGAGAGCACGCCCGCGGGTTTCTGCTGGTCCGGGCCCTTGAAGCCGAACGCGCTGACGTAGGCGCGGGAGGGCATCTCGACGAGGCCGACCTTGATGTAGTCGAGGCCGCCGGAGACGGTCTCGAACACGGTCTTCTTCGGGTCGATGTTCGCCCGGTTCTGGTCGACGTAGGACAGCAGGACCGTCTCGCCGACCTTCACCGTGCCGTCGTCCGGCTTCTCCAGGCCGACGATCGTCTTGAACAGGGTGGTCTTGCCGACGCCGTTGGGGCCGATGACGCCGATGATGCCGTTGCGCGGCAGGTCGAAGGACAGGCCGTCGATCAGCACGCGGCCGTCGAAGCCCTTCTTCAGCTTCTCGACATCGACCACGATGCTGCCCAGGCGGGGGCCCGGGGGGATCTGGATCTCCTCGAAATCGAGCTTCCTCGTCTTCTCGGCCTCCGCCGCCATCTCCTCGTAGCGCTCCAGGCGGGAGCGGGACTTGGTCTGGCGCGCCTTGGCGTTCGAGCGGACCCAGGCCAGCTCGTCCTTGAGGCGCTTCTGCAGCTTCTGGTCCTTCTTGCCCTGGACCGCGAGCCGCTCGGCCTTCTTCTCCAGGTAGGTGGAGTAGTTGCCCTCGTAGGGGTAGGTGCGGCCGCGGTCGATCTCGAGAATCCACTCGGCCAGGTTGTCGAGGAAGTACCGGTCGTGGGTGACCGCCAGGACGGCGCCCTGGTACTGGGAGAGGTGCTGTTCGAGCCAGAGCACGCTCTCGGCGTCGAGGTGGTTGGTGGGCTCGTCGAGCAGCAGCAGGTCGGGCTTGGAGAGCAGCAGCTTGCACAGCGCGACTCGGCGGCGCTCACCACCGGAGAGGTGGGTGACCTCGGCGTCCGGCGGGGGGCAGCGCAGGGCGTCCATGGCCTGCTCCAACTGCGAGTCGAGGTCCCACGCGTCGGCGTGGTCCAACTCCTCCTGCAGCGAGCCCATCTCCTCCATGAGTTCGTCGGAGTAGTCGGTGGCCATCAGCTCGGCGATCTCGTTGTACCGGTCGAGCTTGGCCTTGACCTCGCCGACCGCCTCCTGGACGTTGCCCAGGACCGTCTTCTCCTCGTTCAGCGGGGGCTCCTGCTGCAGGATGCCGACGGTGTAGCCGGGCGAGAGGAACGCCTCGCCGTTGTTGGGCTGGTCCAGTCCCGCCATGATCTTCAGCACGCTGGACTTGCCCGCGCCGTTGGGGCCCACCACCCCGATCTTCGCGCCCGGGAGGAACTGGATGGTGACGTCATCAAGGATGACCTTATCCCCGTGCGCCTTGCGCACCTTCTTCATGGTGTAGATGAACTCGGCCATGGCAGCGATCGTAGAGTGGTCGGCCGGGCGGCTCGACCGCGACCGGGGGGATTTCCCGGCCGCGGCCGAATGCGAACTTCCCTCAGTGGTCGCGCAGTGCCTTGACCAGTTCGTCCTTGGCCATCGACGAGCGGCCGTCGATCCCGATCTCGGCCGCGCGGTGGCGCAGGTCGTCGACGGTCCAGTCCTCGTACGAACCGGATTTGCCGCCCTTCGCCGACACCGAGCCCTTGCCTCGGGCGGCGGAGGCGTTGGCGATCCTGGCCGCCTTCTCCTTGGACTCGCCCTTGTCGCGGAGTGCCTCGTAGGTCTTCTCGTCCTTGATGCTGGGATTCGGCACCGGTCTCCTCCGTTCATCGGGTGCCGTTGGGGTGCCCGGCTCGCCATCAGCACAAACACCCCCCTCAGGCGGCGAGGGGCAGCGGCACGTCGGGTCGGACGGCGAAGCGCAGGTTGCGCCCCACGGCCGTCGCCCGGACCTCCAGTGCGACGCGCTGGACGCCCTCGTACTCGAACTCGCGGCAGCGCAGCCTGCCGTGGACGAGCACCGGGTCGCCGCGCTTGAGGTCCGCGGCCACGTTCTCGCCGAAGCGGTCCCAGCACTGCACGTCGACGAAGATGCTGTGCCCGTCGACCCAGTCCTTGGTCTCCGGGTCGTAGCGGCGTTCCTGGCTCACCATGCGGAAGCGGGTCACCTGCGAGTCGCCCTCGAAGCGCCGCTGGGTGATCTCCCCCGCCACCCAGCCGGTCATGGTCACCATCGTCTCGTTCACCTTCGGCCTCCGTTCCGGTCGTGTGGGACCAACGGTGCCGGGCGGGCGAGGGGGAATCCAGGCCGGTTCCGGACCTGTGGATGGTTCAGGGGGTTGTGGACAACTACTGACGCTTGTCCGCCATTTGGCGGAGCATGGCGTTGTAGGCGTCGAGTTCGTCGGAGTCGCCGTCGTCGACCCGGCGGTCGGACCGGCGCGCTTCCCGGTCGTCGGACCGGGACCACTGCACGAGGAGGGCGATGAGGACCAACAGCAGCGGGATCTCCCCGGAGGCCCAAGCGATGCCGCCGCCGAGCCGCTGGTCGGCGGCGAGGTCGGTGTTCCAGGGGAGGCCGAGTGACTGGTAGAAGCGCTGGCCCACCACGGTCTGCGTGCTCATCAGGATCACGCCGAAGAAGGCGTGGAAGGGCATGGAGGCGAAGACCAGGCCCAGCCTGCCCAGGTGCGGGAGCCTGCGCGGGGCCGGGTCGACGCCGATGACCGGCCAGTAGAAGACGTAGCCGACGACGAGGAAGTGGGCGTTCATGACCAGGTGCGCCCAGTGCTCCTCCACAGCCGAGTCGAACAGACCGGAGAGGTAGAGGCCGTAGAAGGAACCCACGAACAGCACCAGGGCCACGACGGGGTTGGTCAGCAGGCGCGACACCGGGGAGTGCACGGCGGCGAGCAGCCACTCCCGGGGGCCGGGCGGGTTGTCCCGGCCCGCGGGCGGCAGCGCGCGCATCGCCAGGGTGACCGGCGCGCCCAGCACGAGCAGCACCGGTGCCAGCATGGAGAGCATCATGTGCGTCTCCATGTGCACGCTGAACATGGCCGGGGAGTAGCGCCCGAAGCCCGAGGACGTGGCGAACAGGATGACGAAGCAGCCTGCCAGCCAGGCCACCAGCCTGCCCGCGGGCCAGGTGATGCCGCGCTTGCGCAGCCGCAGGAAGCCGCGCAGGTAGAGGGCGGCCATGACCAGCGCGGCGGTGCCGAAGACCAGGTCGAAGCGCCAGTCGAAGACGAGCCGCAGCGCGGTCGGGGGCTCGTCCAGCGGGTAGCCGAGTTGGAGTTCGGTGCGACCGGGCTGCACGGAGGCGCCCTCGGGGGGCGGGGTCCGGGCGAGGGCAGCGGCGACCCCGATGGTCACCAGCATGACCAGCACCTCGACCCCGGCGAGGCGGACCAGCGCGCCCCGGCTCCCGTGCTCGACGACGGCCCGGACGCCGCGCTCGCGCTGGAAGTACCCGAACACGCCGAGAGCGAGGAGGAGGACCAGCTTGGCCAGCACCAGCAGCCCGTAGCCGGAGGTGAGCAGATCACCCAGCGGCAACCGGACCAGGGCGTTGACCACCCCGGACAGCGCCATTACGACCCAGCAGACCAGGGCGACCCTGGAGAACCGGGAGGCGGCGAGCCCCAGGTGCTCGGCGCGGCGGCGGCCGTGCGCGAGCAGGGCGATCAGCCCGCCCACCCAGACCGCGGCCGCGACCAGGTGGAACAGCAGGCTGTTGGTGGCGACGTCGTGCTGGCCGCCGCTGGAGGAGTGCCCGGTGACCGCGACCGGCGCGATCCCGACGACGGCGATGGCGAACAGGACGGCGGTCCACCCCCAGCTCAGCGCGATCCGGGTGCCGACCAGCACGACCAGGGCGAACCCGGCGGTGAACAGCCAGGCCTTGGCCTGCTCCAGGGTGCCGACCAGGTTGAGCAGCACGTCGGAGCGCAGCACGTCGAACACGCTGGTCCCGACGGCGTCGGCGGCGGTCAGCGGGGTCGACAGCAGCGCGCCCAGGAACCACACGGCCGCGCCCCAGCCCGCCATCCGCAACGCCCCGTAACCCCCGACGTCCAGCGTCCCGGACTTCTGCGGCGGCACGAGGAAGGCGGCGAACAGCAGCCCGCCGACGGTGACCACGGACCCGGTCTCGGTGATCACCCGGACGATCGTGAGCGCGTACTCGGTGAACGGGTCCGGCTTCGGCAGCCCCGGCAACTCGGTGGTGGTCCCACCGGTCAGCGTGAGCAGCACCACGGCGATGACCGCCGCGAGCAACCCCCCGACGAGGAGCAGCGCCAGCACGCTCCCGGTGCCACGCACCGGAGCGGGCGCCTCACGTCCAGTCACACCGTCGACAGCCACGATCCGAGCCTAATCGCCATGTCACGACCCACCGGAGGCACGGCCACCGGACGACAACGCCGATTGCTGCAACCGCGCCGCACCAGCCCCGCGATCGGCTGCTCGCGGCGTACGCCGAACGCCGGCGCCCCACCCGATGCGGCCGAACCCGAAACGCGAGGACCGTCTCCGGCGATCACACAGGGGGAACGGACTACTGTGCTCCCTCGGCAGTCCGCCCCCCGCGCCCCTGTAGCTCAGCGGATAGAGCAGGAGCCTTCTAAGCTCTTGGCCGCAGGTTCGAGTCCTGCCAGGGGCACTCGTGCGCGGCTCAGGGGGAGATTCACCCGATCAGGTAGTGATCTCCCCCTCGCCACGCCCCCGGTCCGCGCATCCGCCCGAGCCGCGGAGCGCTTCCCGACCGCTGTGCGCGGGCGACCTCCAGCTTGGTCGAGGTCGAGGCGGCGCTGAGTGGTCGTGGGCACCGAGCGGTGTGTCGGCGACGGCCGCGAGGACCCGCCGTCCGCTGTGGTCGGTGGGGTGGCGCCCGGTCAGCGCTGCTCGTCTTCACCCGGTCGGGGGGACCGAGGCCGGTTCCGGGTGGGCGGTACGGTTCGGGCACCGCCGACCACCGAGGACGAGGAGGGTCCGTGCGCCCCGACGTCGACCCCGACCTGGGCACGCTGTACCTGGTGCCGACCCCGATCGGTGACCCGGACGACATCACCGCTCGGGCGGTGGCCGTGCTCACCTCGGTCGCGGCGGTGGCCTGCGAGGACACCCGCAACACGCTGAGCCTGATCCGGCCGCTGGGGGTCACCGCCCGGCTGCTGAGCTACCACGAGCACAACGAGGAGTCCCGCGGCAGGCAGCTGCTGGAGATGCTGCTCGCCGGTGACGACGTGGCGGTGGTGTCCGACGCGGGGACGCCGCTGGTCAACGACCCCGGGTACCGGCTGGTGGCCGCCGCGATCGACGCGGGGGTGCGGGTGCGGCCGCTGCCGGGGGCGAGCGCGCCGGTGACCGCGCTGATCGGGTCCGGGCTGCCGGTGCACCGGTTCCAGTACGTCGGGTTCCTGCCGCGCAAGGCCGCCGCCCGCCGGGCCGCGCTGGCCGACCTGGCCGACACCGCGGCGACGCTGATCTTCTTCGAGGCCCCGCACCGGATGCTGGAGACCCTCCGCGATATGGCGGACACCCTGGGTGACCGCCAGGTCGCGGCGGCGCGGAACCTGACCAAGGCCGACGAGGAGTTCCTGCGCGGTCCCCTGTCCGGGGTCGTCGCCGCGCTGGCGGCGGAGGACCCCGTCCGCGGGCAGTTCACCGTGGTCCTGGCGGGCAGGGACGAGGGCGACGACGACAGTGCGAAGGAACTGGCGGGCAAGCTGGCCACGGCCATGATCGGCCACGGCGCCACCTCCCGCTTCGCCAGCGACGTCATCCGCGAGGTCACCGGCCTGCCGCGGAACTGGGTCTACGACCGGGTGCAGTCCGTTGAGCGCACCCGGGGCTGAGCTGCTGCGGCTGCGGTGCCGCGGCCACGCGGAGATCCGGGCGACGCACGACCGGACCCTGGAGTTCGCCGTCGACACCGACATCACCGGCCGGGCGACGTGCGTGCTGGGGGTGGCGGCGACCGTCGTCGGGCCGGTGCCGCCCGCCGTCGCCGGGCCGGTGCGGATCACCGTCAGCGCGGGCGGGCACCGGGTCACCGTGCGGGCGCTGGCGAACTCGGCCTGGCGCCCCGGCGACTCGGCGGTGGTCCGCCGCAGCGGCGCCCGCCTGCCCACCACCCTGGCCACCGACGCGGACCTGACCGCCCGCGACCTGCCCCGCGACCTGGCCCTGGCCCTGACGGACCCGGGGGTCGAGGTGGACGTGGTGGTCGAGCGCGACGTGGCCGAGGTGGGCCGGTTGGTCCGGTTCCGCGCGGGCGACCCGGCGCGGCTGGCCGCCGAGCGGGCGGCGGCGGACGCGGTGGTCGCGGAGGACGACGGCGCGCGGGCCCTGCTGTCCGGCCTGTCCCGGGCGGCGGACGCGGCGGAGGTTTTGCGGGACAACGGCCGCGTGCTCGCCGTGTCCACTTCGGAGGGTCCGCACCCGTTCGCCGCGGAGGTGCTGTCGTGGGCGGAGCGGCCGGTGGTGGAGGTGTTGGGGCTGCCGCCGGAGCTGGCCGTCGCGGCGGTGTCGCCGCGGTGGGCGCCGGTGTTGGTGGTGGGGGCGCCGGGCAGGCGCGAGGTGGTGCGGTCGGCGGGGGCGCACCGGGCGTCGGCGGTGGTGTTCCGGACACCGGGGGCGGGGTTGGCGCGCGTGCTCGACGACGTGGTCAAGGCGGTGGGGACGCGGACGGCGGCGGTGGTGGGCGCCGACGCGGGCTCGGAGTCGGCCGAGCGGCCGGTGTGGGGGCCGGTGGAGCGGGTGCGCGAGCTGGTGGTGCGCGGGGACGTGCTGTGCGCGCTGGACCCGGTGGCCGACGAGGTGGTCTCCGACGGCCCGGCGGTCTCCGAGGGCCTGGTCACGGCACTGCTGGCGCAGTCGGTGTCGCCGACGACGATCGTGAAGGCGCTGGCGAGCCAGCCGGGCTGGTCGCGCAAGCAGGCCTACGACCTGGTGCTGCGCCTCAACCAGGACCGGGGTTGACCACACCAGGCAGCGCCAGAACCTCCAGCCGGTCGGGAAGAGTTGAGCCTGCGGGTCCACGAGATGGCAAGGGCGGCCATCTCAGCGGCGCTGGCCACGCAAGCAGGCCCACGACCCGGTACTGCACCTCGACCAAGACCGGGGTTGACAACACCAGGAAGCGCCAGAACCTCCAGCCGGTCGGGAAGAGTTGAGCCTGCGGGTCCACGAGATGGCAAGGGCGGCCATCTCAGCGGCGCTGATCGCGCAAGCAGGCCCACGACTTGGTGCTGCGCCTCAAGCGAAACCGAGGTTGACCACACCAGGCAGCGCCAGGACCTCCAGCCGATCGTGGGAAGAGTTGAACCTACGAGTCCACAAGGTGGCGAACGGCGATCTCAACGGCACTGGTCACACAAGCAGGCCCACGACCCGGTGCCGCGCCTCAACCAAGACCGGGATTGACCACACCGGTCAACGCCAGAGCCTCCAGCCGATCGCGGGAGGAATTGAGCCTACGGCCCACGAGGTGGCGAGGGCGGCGATCTCAGCGGCGCTGGCCACGCAAGCAGGCCCACGACCTGGTGCCGCGCCTCAAGCAGGACCGGGATTGACCACACCGGTCAACGCCAGGACCTCCAGCCGGTCGCGGGAGGAGTTGAGCCTGCGGGTCCACGAGGTGGCGAGGGCGGCGATCTCGGCGGCGTCGAGGTAGGCGGCGGTGTCCAGGCGCCAGCCCGCGGCGGCCAGGGCGGGGCCCAGGTCCTCCACGGCCGACTCCGGGGTGGGCTCGGGGTGTTCCCCCACCTCCGGCACCGGTGGCTGCCAGGCGTGCAGGTTGAGGGTGACCAGGAACTCCGCGCCGGGCTCGCAGGCCGCGGCGAGGCCGCGCAGCATCGTCGGGTCGGAGCCGAGGACCCCGCGCAGCAGGCTGCCCCAGGGCATGAGGACGTGCAGCTCGGTGAAGCCGGTCAGGCCCTCGGGCAGGTGCTCGGCAGCGGACCAGACGTAGAGCAGGTTCGGCAGGCCGCCGCGGGCCGGTTTGGCCGCGGCCCTGGTGGCGGCCTTGCGCATGTTGTCCTTGGCCGCGTCCAGGCCGACGACGAGGGTGTCGGGGCGTTCCCTGGCCAGGTGCTGGGGGTGCTTGCCGTCGCCGGTGCCGACGTCGAGGACGGCCCGGGGGTACCGGGCGCGGTGGGCGGCGAAGCCCGCCGCGTCCAGGTCGACCACCTGTTTTCCGGTGACGCGGCGCATGGCGCAGAGGATAGTGCCGCCACGGACCCCGGCGCCCCGGTGGGCGCCGGGGTCCGTCGTCACCGGGCCGTGCGGCGGCGGCGGGTTTCCCCGGCCCGGTGACCGAGCCGCCTGCCGGGCAGGGCGGGCAGCGGCGGAGGCGGCGATCCCACCGGCGCCTGCGGGCCGGTGGGGGGAACAGCTCGGATCGGCGTCGGGGTGCGGTGGTGCGGCCCTCGGGCCGATCGGTGGACAGGAGAGCGGGCGCGGTGGTGCGGCCCCCGGGTCGATCGGTGGACAGGAGAGCGGGCGCGGTGGTGCGGTCCCCGGGTCGATCGGTGGTCGGGAGAGCGGGTGCGGTGGTGGCGGGTCGGGGGCGGGCAGTCGCGCGGTTCGCGATCGTCGACGGGTTCGGGGCGATCGACCGCGTGTGGTGGCGGTTCATCTGCGGTCCTCCGAGGATCGAGCGGATCGGCCCCTGCTCCACCAACGGCTACCAGCGGGGACGGCGGGCGACCACTGGATCACTTCGCCGCACCGGCGGTGCGGGTCGCGCAGGGCCACCGGCTCGCCGGATCGGGGAACCGCCGCCCGTGGGCCACCGGGTGGTGCCTCCGGGCGGGCGTCACCCGGGGCAGGACCCGTACCGATGAGGTGGGGATGGCGTGGCTCCATCGCCCGATCGGGGGATTCGCGATGCGGTGATGCACCCGGCGCCGGTCGATGCACGGTGGGGCGCATCATGCGGTGCGCCAGCGGGATCGGCGCTCGCGCTACCAGGGGGAGCGGGTTTCGCTCTGCAATGCGGACGGGAGGTCGCGGTAGACCGCGACGACGTCCCGCACGCCGGTGAGCTGCAACGTGTGCAGGGCGGGCCCGGGTGGGACGGCGACGCGGAGCAGCCTGCCGCGGTGCAGGCAGTGGTAGTGCGCGCGCAGGAACAGCGGGGCCGAACCGACGCTGAGGAAGGTGACGCCGGTGAGGTCGACCACGACGAACCGCTTGACGGTGTCCTCTTCGCAGGCGTCGAGGACCTGCTCCCGCAGCGGGGCCTCGCTGATCAGGTCGACCCGCCCGACGGCGGCGACGACCACCGCGGACCTGGTGGTCCGAGTGGTGACCTCGAGTGGCGCGCCCGGACGCACGGCGGTCTCCTGTGGGGTCATCCCACCGGGCGGCGGCCTGCCGACCGGATTCGACGGACTATAACCGCCCGCGCGCCGGGCGCCGGGGCGTCGACACAGGCGCGGTGGCGGATGCCACTGAAATGGGTCTGTTCCGGTGACACCCGCGGTCGGTCGGAGTCCGTTTTCCGCGCGAGCGCACCGGGTGGGCGGGTTCCCGGCCCGCCGCACAGCGGCACCGCGATCGGCCCGGAATTGTCGGGGGTCGTTGTTAGCGTCGTCGACATGGGGAATCGCAGCACAGCAAGGAGTTCACACACGTCGGGTTCGCACGCGGCGGGGGGATCGGGCGCGTCGGCGGCACCGGGGGCGGGGGTCCGCGGTGGTGTCGGGCGGGGCGGCCCGGCCGACCGGGAATGGGGGTGCTCAGCCTGCTAGGCGGGGCGGGAAGCCACCGGTGGCGATGGGGCCCCAGCGGGTGATGGTGACCCGGATGAGGCACTTGCCCTGGCGGGTCATCGCGGCGCGGTACTCGTCCCAGTCGGGGTGTTCACCGGAGATGGACCGGAAGTAGTCGACCAGCGGTTCCAGCGCCTCGGGGAGGTCGAGGACCTCGGCGGTGCCGTCGACCTGCACGTAGGGGCCGTCCCAGCCGTCGGAGAGGGCGCAGAGGGAGGCGGTGGGGGCGCGGCGGGCGTTGCGGGCCTTGACGCGTTCCGGGTAGGTCGAGACCACGATGCGCCCCTCGGCGTCGACGCCGTAGGTCACCGGGGAGAGCTGGGGTCTGCCGTCGGCGCGGGTGGTGGCGAGGACGCACTTGGTGCGCCTGCGCAGGAAGTCGATCAGTTCCGATCGGTCGGGCTTGTGCGCGCTGGCGGTCCTGGGCATGGTCCGATGCTAACCAGTGGGCGTTCTCAGCGCCGTTCCGCGGATTCGGGCCGGGTGGGGCCACCCGGGGTGACCGTCACCCCGGGTGGCCCGGACCCCGGCGCGGTCGGGCGACCCCGCCGGGGTCCGACTGTCACTTCGGAACGGTGAAGGCGGCGACGGCGGGTTCCTGGAGGCTGCCCAGCCACACCGTGCCGCCGCTCTCCCGGACGCCGGTGGCCATGTGGAAGTCCGGTGGGCTGCCGTGGAAGTCGTGCACGGTGGCGCCGGTGGCCGGGTCGAGCGCGCGGACCCACACCGTGCGCTGCGGGGCGGGTTGCAGCTTCTGCGGCAGGCGCCACAGGAGCTGCCGGAACACGGGCGGCTTGCCCAGCAGCGCGTCCAGCACCGGGTCGCGGGGGCTGGCGAAGGCGAGCCACAGCAGGCCGTCGGTGCCCAGGGAGAGGTTGTCGGCGAAGCCGGGGAGGTCGTCGACGAACACCGTGGTGTCGGAGGCGGCGGCGGTGGGGCCGGTCACCGGGACCTTGTGCAGCCGGTAGGCGGCCATGTCGGAGACGATCACCGCGGACCGGTCCGGGGTGAGGGCCACGCCGTTGGCGAAGCTCAGGCCGGTGAGCAGCACGTCGAGCGCGCCGTCGGGGGTGCGGCGCAGGAGCCTGCCGGTGCTGGAGTGCTCGATGAGGTCGGCGCGGTAGTGCTCCAGGTCGAAGCGGCTGGTGGAGTCGGTGAAGTACACCGTGCCGTCCTCGGCCACCGCGGCGTTGTTGCACAGGTTGAGGTCCGGTCCGCGCGGCACGAGGACCGCCACGTCGGAGCCGGTGACCAGCAGCAGGCCGCGGTGCGCGTCGCACACCAGCAGGCCGTCGGGGTGGTGCTCCAGCCCGAGCGGGCGGCCACCGGTCGCGGCGACCACCTCGATCCGGCTGCCGTCCGCCGCCAGCCGCACGATCCGGCCGTCGGACAGTCCGGTGAGGACAGTCCCGTCGGAGTCGAGGAGCACGTCCTCCGCGCCGAACCCGTTGACCGGGTGCACGGTCAGCGGCGGCAGCGCGGTGGGTGACGGTTTCGGTCCGGGCGCGGGTGCCCGCCACACGACCGGTTCGATCTTCGGACGACCCATGCCGGACTCCTCAGCGATACGTCAGCAACTCCCGGTTCGGGCCCTCGAAGTGCCCGTGTTCGTTGAACGACACCAGCGACGCCCCCGCGCGCCCGTGCACGACCTTGGTGACCGCCGCGTTGACCACGACCCGGTTCAGCGCGACCAGCGCGGCCCCCGGCAGCCCGAGCAGCCGCGAGCACAGCGTGGCGATCACCCCGCCCGAGGTGAACACCACCGCCGTGCCGCCGGACCCGAGACCCGCCGCCAGCTCGGTCAGCGCGGCCGCGGCGGCGGCGTCGAAGTCCGCGTAGGTCCCGGCGGGCCCGGCTGACTCGCCATCGGTGATCCAGCCGTGCAACGCCCGGTCCAGCACGGCCTGGAACTCGCGCGGCGAGGCGGGCGCGCCCACGTTCTCCCGCGCCAGCAGGTGCTGCACCAGCCCCAGGTGGTCGTACTCGTTCCACCTCGGGTCCTCCCGCACCGGCAGGTCGAGGCCCGCCGCGGCCAGCGCGATGGACGCGGTGGCGCGCTGCCGCGACAGGGTGCCGGACCACGCCTGGACGGGGGTGATGCCGCGCGTGCGCAGCTCCTCCCCCAGCACCTTGGCCTGCAACTCCCCCTGCGGCGACAGGACGTCGTAGTCCGCCGCGCCGAAGGACGCCTGGCCGTGGCGCAGCAGGTAGACGACGCTCATGCCGACCTCACGCCCCACCGATGACTTCGCGGCAGCGCCACTCCAGGTACCCGACGAACATCCAGAAGTCCTTGAAGCGCGGGTTGGTGGTCTGCCCGTGGTGGAACCGGTAGTAGATCTGCTGCATGATCACGGCCAGCCGGAACAGCCCGAACGCCTCGTAGAACGCCCAGTTCGCGGTGCTCAGGCCCATCCGCGCGCAGTAGTGGTCGACCAGTTCGGCGCGGGTGAGCATCCCGGGCAGGTGCGTGGGCTGGCGCCGGGCCTGCTGGTACACCACGTCGTCGTCGGCCTGAATCCAGTAGGCGACCGCGCCGCCGAGGTCCATCAGCGGGTCGCCGAGGGTGGACATCTCCCAGTCGAGCACCCCGACGACGTCGAGGGAGTCGTCCAGCACGACGTTGTCGAAGCGCCAGTCGTTGTGGATGACCACGGTGGCGACGTCGTCGGGCTGGTGCGCCGCGAGCCAGTCCATGACGGCGGCGAAGTCCGGCACGTTCTCCGTGCGCGCGGCCGTGTAGCGCTTGGACCAGCCGCCGACCTGGCGGGCGACGTACCCGCTGCCCTTGCCCAGGTCGGTGAGCCCGGCGGCCTCCGGGTCGACGCGGTGCAGGTCGACCAGCCGGTCGACCAGCGCGGTCGACAGCTCCCGCGCCTGCCCGGCGCCCAGTTCCATGCCCTCGGGCAGGTTGTTGCGCAGGATCGTGCCCTCGATCCGCTCCATGACGTAGAAGTCGGACCCGAGGACCGACTCGTCCTGGCACAGCCCGAGCACCGTCGGCACGTACGGGTAGACCGGCTTGAGCCCCTTCTGCACCCGGTACTCGCGCCGCATGTCGTGCGCGGACGCGGCCTTCTTGCCCACCGGCGGGCGGCGCAGGATCAGCTCCCGGTCGGGGTAGGTGAGCAGGTAGGTCAGGTTCGAGGCGCCGCCGGGGAACTGGCGCACGACCGGTTCTGCGTCCAGGCCGTCCACGACGGTCCGGAGCCAGGCGTGCACGGCGGCGGTGTCGAAGCTGTCCTCAGCCCGGACCTCGGACGCCTCGTCACGGGGTGCGCTCATGACATCTTCGCGACGATCGGCAGCGGCAGGTTGCGCATGGCGAAGCCGAGCAGGGTCCACGGCCACGACGGGGCGCACGCCTCGGCCACCTCGCGCTCGATGGCCTTCACCATCGCCCGCACCCCGGGCACGGTGTCGACCATCAGCGGGGTCTTCTTGACCTTGTCGTTCATCTCCGAGCGGATGTAGCCCGGGTAGATCGTGCTGACCTTGATCGGCGTCTTGAGCGTGTCGACGCGGATGCCCTCGGCCAGCGCGGCGATCCCGGCCTTGGTGGCGGCGTAGGTGGACAGGTTGCCGCGCATCCCGCGCATCGCGCTCATCGAGGAGATGACGACCAGGTGGCCGGAGTCCTGCTCGCGGAACGCCTCCATCGCGGCCTCGCACTGGGCGAGCGCGGCGACGAAGTTGGTCTCCGCGGTCTGCTTGTTGGCGTAGAAGTAGCCGGTGCCGATCGGCTGCCCCTTGCCCAGGCCCGCGTTGACGACCACGCGGTCGAGGGAACCCAGTTCCTCGCGGAACTCGCCGAACACCTTGAACACGGCGTCGTGGTCGTTGACGTCGAGCGCCCGGACGGCGACGGTGATGCCCGGGTAGGTCGCGGTCAGCTCCGCGCGCAGCTCGTCGAGCCGGTCGGTGCGGCGCGCGGCCAACGCCAGGTTTCGGCCCAGCGCGGCGAACTGCCTGGCCATCTCCTCGCCCAGGCCGGAGCTGGCCCCGGTGATGAGGATGTTCTTGCGGCTCACGGGTTCTCCCCTTCGATCTTCGACCGCATCCGGTCCCAGAACGAGACGACCTGCGCCTCGTAGGCCTCGGGTTGCAGGCGCTTGAACTCGTGCGACTGCCTGCCGTCCTCGTGGGTCAGCACCAGGAACCGGTTCTCGGCCACGCCCTGCACGACCTGCTCGGCGACGTCGTCGGCGGTGACGGTGGCCCGCTCCATCAGCTTGCGGGTGACGTTGACCCCGGGGTGGTCGGCGTTGCGCGCGGCGTCGGGCAGGTTGGTCTTGAAGAAGCCGGGGCAGACCACGGTGGTGCCGATGCCGTAGGGCGCCAGTTCGAACCGCAGCGTCTCCGACAGCGACAGCACCCCGGCCTTGACCACGTTGTACGGGGCCATGGCGGGCAGGTTCATGATCGCGGCCATCGAGGCGACGTTGACGATGTGGCCGCTGCCCTGCGCCTTGAACAGGGGCGTGAAGGTCCGGCAACCGCGCACCGGACCCTTGAGGTTGATGTCGATGATCCAGTCCCAGTCGGCCATCGGGACGACCTCGATCCGCCCGCCCGCGCCGACGCCCGCGTTGTTGACCAGCACGTCGAGGCCGTCCCACTCGGTGGCGCACCACTGCCGGGCCGCCTCCCAGGACTCCTCGGAGGTGACGTCGAGGGCGAGGGACCGGGTGTCCAGCTCCGCGGCCACCGCCTCCGCCGCTGCCGGGTCCACGTCGGTGACCAGCACCCGCGCTCCGGACCGCGCCCACCTGGTGGCGAGCGCCTTGCCGAGACCGGACCCCGCTCCGGTGACCAGGACGCGGGGGCTCACGGGAGGTACTTCTTCAGCTCGATGCGGGACACGACGCCCTGGTGGACCTCGTCCGGGCCGTCGGCCAGGCGCAGCGCGCGGGCCCCGGCGTAGGCCGCGGCCAGCGGGAAGTCGTCGGTCATCCCGGCGCCGCCGTGCAACTGGATGGCCATGTCGATGACGCCCAGTGCCATGTTCGGGACCACCATCTTGATCTGGGAGACCTCGGACAGCGCACCGCGCAGCCCGTGCGTGTCCAGCTTCCACGCCGTGCTCAGCACCAGCAACCTGGCCTGGTCGATGGCGATGCGCGCGTTGGCGATGCGCTCGCGGTTGCCGCCCAGGTTGGCCAGCGGCTTGCCGAAGGCGACCCGGTCGGTGGCGCGGCGGCAGGCCAGCTCCAGGGCCTTCTCGGCCAGGCCGATCAGCCGCATGCAGTGGTGGATGCGGCCGGGGCCGAGGCGGCCCTGGGCGATCTCGAAGCCGCGGCCGGGTCCGGCGATGACCGCCTCCAGCGGCAGCCGCACGTCGGTGAAGGTGACCTCGCCGTGCCCGGAGGGGGCGTCGAGGCGGCCGAAGACCGGCAGCATCCGCCCCACGGTGACCCCGGGGGTGTCCAGCGGGACCAGGACCATCGAGTGCCGGGCGTACTTGTGCGCGTCCGGGTCGGTCAGGCCCATGAAGATCGCGACCTTGCAATTCGGGTGCCCGATGCCCGTGGAGAACCACTTCGTGCCGTTGAGCACGATCTCGTCGCCGTCGACGACCGCGGTGGCGGCCATGTTCGTCGCGTCGGAGGAGGCGACGTCCGGTTCGGTCATGCAGAACGCCGAGCGGATCTCCCCGGCGAGCAGCGGGGTCAGCCAGCGGTCCTTCTGCTCCTGGGACCCGAACATGTGCAGGACTTCCATGTTCCCGGTGTCCGGGGCGTTGCAGTTGAAGACCTCGGGGGCGATGGCCGAGCGGCCCATCAGCTCCGCGAGCGGCGCGTACTCGACGTTCTTGAGCCCGGCGCCGTGCTCGGTGTCGGGCAGGAAGAGGTTCCACAGGCCCTTGGCCTTGGCCTTCGCCTTCAGCTCCTCGATGACCGGGAGGACGACCCACGGGTCGTCCAGGGCGGCCAGCTCGCGGTGGTGGTCCGGCTCGACCGGGTCGATCTCGGTGGCGATGAACTCACCGACCCGATCCAGGTACTCGGTCGCACGGGCGCTGTGCGCGAAGTCCACGGGGAAACCTCCGGATTGCGGATGAGCACTGGTTACTAAGCTACCGCTTAGTAGTGGCCGGTTCAACAGGCTCGCCCCGATCGGCGGCGCCGTGACCGGGGCCCGCGGTGCCCGGCTCACCCCTGCCCGGAACAGGAGCTGCCCCCGCCACGAGGGTGGCGGGGGCAGCTCCGGCGCGGTTCTCAGCCCACGTTGAGCAGCAGGTTGGGGGTGCCCGCCGTGGCATTGGTGATCTTGTCCGGGGTGGCCGCGCCGGTGAGGCCGTCGGCCACCTCCGCCGGGCTCGAACCCGGGTTCTGCGCCAGGTAGAGCGCCGCCGCGCCGGTCACGTGCGGGGTGGCCATCGAGGTGCCGCTGATGGTGTTCGTGGCGGTGGAGCCGCCGATCCAAGACGAGGTGATGTCCACGCCCGGGGCGTAGATGTCCACCACGTCGCCGTGGTTGGAGAAGTCCGCCTGGGCGTCGTCGATGTCCGAGGCGGCCACGGTGATGGCCTCGCCGACCCGGGCGGGCGAGTAGGACGCCGCGTCGTCGCCGGAGTTGCCCGCCGCGACGGCGAACACGACACCGGAGGAGATCGCGCCGCGCACGGCGCTGTCGAGGGCCTCGTCGACGCCGCCGCCGAGGCTCATGTTGGCCACCGACGGGCCGGAGTGGTTCTCGGTCACCCAGTCGATGCCCGCGACCACGCCCTCGGTGGTGCCGGAGCCGTCGGCGTCGAGGACGCGGACGCCGACGAGGTCGACCCCCGGGGCCACGCCGTACTCGGCGCCGCCGACGGTGCCCGCCACGTGCGTGCCGTGGCCGTTCTCGTCGTCGGGGTCGGAGTCGTCGTCCACGGCGTCGAAGCCGCTCTTGACCCGGTCGCCGAAGGCCTCGTGCGCGGCGTTGATGCCGGTGTCGACGATGTAGGCGGTGACGCCCGCGCCGTCGGAGGGGGCGCGGTAGGTGTCGTCCAGCGGCAGGTCCGCCTGGTCGATCCGGTCCAGGCCCCAGGACGCGGTGGCGTCCACGTGGAACCGCTGGTTCGCCTGCACGTAGGCGACCGAGCTGTCCGCGGCGAGCTTCTTGGCCTGCGCCTCGCCCATGTGGACGGAGAACCCGTCCAACGCCGAGTCGTAGGTCTTGCCCACCTGACCGCCGAAGCGGCTTGCGAGCGTGCTCGCCCGGGTGCTGACCTCAGCGGCCCGCAGCGAGTCCTTGAGGACCACGATGTAGCTGTCGGCCACCGCGTTCGCCGTGCCCGCCAACCGGATCTGACCCTCGGCCGCCTGGGCGGGGGTGGCCAGTGCGGCCACCGCGGCCGCCGCGCCGACGAGACCGAAGCCGACTGCGAATCGGCCCCGACGACCTTCGCGCCTCGTGTTCATGGGATTGCCTTCCGTTTGCCCCGACAAGAACCGCTCCGACGCTGGAGGGGTTCACCGTGGTCACTCTCCGCGTCGTTGCTTGATGGTTATGCAACGCGGAAAGCGGACATCGGGGCAACGGTTCACACTTGCCACAACTGAGCCGTGCGGCGGAATGGAGATGCGCCGCACGGCCCAGCGGCGGACAAGCGCGACCATCGGGAGATGATCCTCGAGGTGACGTGGATTCAGTTGGTTTCAGCAGGTCAAAGCCCCGATATCGGAGAACTTCCCCGTTTCGCGGTGATTAACCACCAGAGTGCACCGATTGCGTGAAACTTGTTTGAACCGGGTCGGCAAATGGCCCAATCAGCGCCATTGTGGACCGGTATCCCCGACTCCCGGAGCTTGTGCCGGTTCAACGCAGCGTGATAATGCCGCTCAGCCGAATTCGGGCAGCCGCTTGCGCATCAGCTTCCCGGTGGCGTTGCGCGGCAGCTCGTCGAGGAACACCACGTCGCGCGGGACCTTGAACCGGGCGAGGTTGCTCTTCACGTGCTCGCGCAGGTCGTCCTCGGCCACCGAGGCGCCCTCCTCGACCACGACGTAGGCCTTGAGCCGCTGGCCGAACTTCTCGTCCTCGACGCCGAGCACCGCCGCCTCGACCACGCCGGGGAACTCCACCAGCAGGTTCTCGATCTCGGCCGGGAACACGTTCTCCCCACCGGAGACGATCATGTCGTCGTCGCGGCCGTCGATGAACAGCCTGCCCTCGGCGTCGAAGTGGCCCAGGTCGCCGGTGGACAGCAGCCCGTCGATGACCTCCTTGTTGCGGCCGTCGGTGTAGCCCTCGAAGGCCAGGCCGCTGCCCGCGAAGATGCGGCCGGTGACGCCGGGCTCGGTGATCGCGGTGCCGCGGTCGTCGTAGAGCACGACCTTGCAGCCCACCGGCGGCTTGCCCACGGTGCCCGGCGCGGCGCGCCAGTCCGCCGGGGTCGCCACGGTCGCCACCGACACCTCGGTCGAGCCGTAGAGGTTGTGGATGACGTCGCCGAACACCTTGCTGGCGCGGTTGCCCAGCTCGGGCGACAGCGCGGAACCCGCGGTGAACACGACGCGCAGGCTGGACGTGTCGTACCTGCCCAGCACCTCCGGCCCCAGGTCCATGATCCGCTGGAGCATGGTCGGCACCAGCACCAGCGCGGTGGCCCTGTTCGCCTGGATCATCCGCAGCGTGGCCTCGGGGTCGAACCTGCGGCGCAGCACGACCGCGGAGTGCAGGGCGAAGCTGATGATGAACTGCGAGATGCCGGTCGCGTGGAACAGCGGCGCGGCCAGCACGGTCGCCTCCCCCGCGCGCAGCGGGATGCGGTCGAGGAACTGCGCGGCGGCCAGCGGCGAGCGCACCTGCCGCGGCGCGCCCTTGGGGGTGCCGGTGGTGCCGCTGGTCAGCAGCACCATCCCGCCGGGCCTGCTCGGCGCGGGCAGCGGCGCGTCGTCGGTGGCGGCGATCAACTGCTCCAGCGTGCGCTCCGCCGTCGGGGTGGTGTCGACCCACGCCAGGAACCGGGGCAGGGTGTCCGGCAGCGTGTCCACCAGCTCGGTGAACTCCTGGTCGTGCACGAACACCGTGACGCCCTCGCGCTTGGTGACGTCGATGAGCTGCGGCTTGGCGAAGCCGGTGTTCATCAGCAGCAGCCGGGCGCCCAGCTTGCCGGTGGCCAGCATGGTCTCGACGGCGCCGCGGTGGTCGCGGGCCAGCAGCGCCACCACGGAGTGCTCGGTCACGCCCTGCGCGGCGAGCGCCCTGGCCAGCGCGTTCGACCGGAGGTCGAGCTGGCTGAAGGTCAGCGATCCCAGCTCGTCGACGAGCCCGACGGCCTTGCTGTCCCTGGTCGCGGCCACGCGGGCGGCTCCGGCGATGGGCCCGTACTTGCGCACGGCCATCGCCGACTTGAGCACGTGGTCGGGCCTGCTCAGCGGGACCAGTCCCGCCTTGCGCATCACGTCCACGCTGCGCACCGCCGTGGGGACCATGGCCGCGAGATCACGCACACGGGTCAGGTACTCGGTCACCGATAGCCTCCTGGGGTTACCCTTCGGTAACACCGTGCCGTAGAACCTACTCGTGAGTCAACCAGTGGCCCTACCGCCGGTACGGAGCGCTCACTTCCCCCTGGCCACCAGCCGGAATTCTTGTCGTGCCCGCGCAAGCCGCGCGCTTTTTGTCGGTGCCGGACCGGACAATGCGGGTATGCGGGTCGTGGTCGTGCCGGGGGAGGACGGGGGTGGGCGGGCGGTCGTGTCCGGGGACGCCGCTCCCGGGGGTGGCGGGGGCGGCGAGGTCGGTGAAGTCGGTGAAGTCGGTGAAGTCACTGAGGTGGCCGACCTGGCCGGGTGGATGGGCGAGCTGGAGCGGCGGGTCGGGCCGCGGTGGGTGGTGCCGTCGCTGGCGGAGGTGTACCCGGCGCTGCTGCGGGCGGGGGTGCGGTTGGGGCGGTGCCACGACCTGGGGCTGGCGGAGGCGATCCTGCTGGCCTTCGAGGAGCGGGCGGGTCGGCCGCGGAACGTGGCCGCGGCGTGGGCGCGACCGCGCGGGCTGCCCGAGCCGGAGGACGCGAAGCCGCAGGCGCGCGGGGAGCAGCCCGCGCTGTTCGAGGCCGACCGGCGGACCACGCCCGCGGGCGCGGACCCGGTGGCGCAGGCGGTGGACGTGCTGGCCGACCAGGAGCGGCGGATCGCCGGGACCGCCCGGCCCGACCTGCTGCGGCTGCTGGTGGCGGCGGAGTCCGCGGGCGGGCTGGCCGCGGCGGAGATGACGCACTTCGGGCTGCCGTGGCGGGTCGACGTGCACCTGGACCTGCTGGTGTCGTCGCTGGGGCCACGACCGGCGCCGGGCGCCCGACCCGCCCGGCTCGCCGAACTGGCGGCGCGGATCTCGGCGGCGTTCTCCGGGCGGCCGATCAACCCCGACCACCCGCCGAGCATCGTCAAGGCGTTCGCCAGGGAGGGGATCGAGGTCGACTCGGCGCGGGCCTGGGTGCTCAAGGGCGTCGAGCACCCGGCGGTGGAGCCGCTGCTGGCCTACAAGGAACTGGCGCGGCTGTGGGCGGCGCACGGGTGGTCGTGGTTGGACAGTTGGGTCGAGGGCGGGCGGTTCCGGCCGGACTACGTGGTCGGCGGGGTGGTTTCCGGGCGGTGGGCGACCCGGGGCGGGGCCGCGTTGCAGTTGCCGAAGGTGCTGCGGACCGCGGTCCGGGCCGACCCGGGGTGGGCACTGGTGGTGGCCGACGCCGCGCAACTGGAGCCCCGGGTGCTGGGGGCGCTGTCCGGGGACCCGCGGTTCGCCGAGGTGGCCGCCGGGGACGACCTGTACGCGGGGGTGGCGGCGGACGCGTTCGACGGGGACCGGGACCGGGCGAAGACCGCGATGCTCTCGGCCATGTACGGCGGCACCTCCGGGCCCGCCGGGGCGCTGCTCGCCGTGCTGCGCAAGCGGTTCCCGGTGGCGGTGGAGTACGTGGAGCAGGCGGCCCGGGCCGGGGAGGCCGGGCGGGTGGTGCGGTCGCGGCTCGGGCGGACCTCACCGCCGCCGAGCGAGGCGTGGCAGGAGCGGGTCTCCGCGTCCGGGGACGAGGGGGTGGAGCGGCGGGCCCGGCTGGCGGCGCGGGACTGGGGGCGGTTCACCAGGAACTTCGTGGTGCAGGCCTCGGCGGCGGACTGGGCGCTGGCGATGCTGGCGTCGCTGCGGCGGCGGCTGCTGGGGGAAACCGCCGAGATCGTGTTCTTCCAGCACGACGAGGTGATCGTGCACTGCCCGGCCGAGGTCGCCCCGCTGGTGGCGGCCGAGGTCGAGGCGGCGGCGCTGGAGGCCTCCCGGCTGGTCTTCGCCGGGGCGGTCGTGCAGTTCCCGCTTGCCGCGTCCATTGTGGACTCGTATGCGGACGCCAAGTAGCGCAACGGGTTCCGTCGCGGCGGGGGGGGTATCCGGTGAGAGGTCGCCGAGGGTTCGGTTGCCGGTGAGGGCCATCGTGAGGGACGACACCGGTGCCCCTGGGCGGGGAAAGCCCTGCGGCGGCGAGATCGGAACGCTCTGCTGCGCGAAACCTCGCGGCGGCGACACCGGCATGCCCGGGCGGGTGGAGCCCTGCGGTGGGAACATCGGTGCGCCCGGACCGGTGTGGCCCTGCGGCACCGGGGCACCGGGCAAGCCGTGGCCCCGCGGCGGCACGGGAGTGCCCGGCTGGGCGAAGCCCTGCGCCACCGGCACACCAGCCTGCGCGTACCCCCACGGCTGGGCGATCGGCGCACCGGCCTGCGCGGAGCCCTGCGGTGGGGACAGCGGCGCACCGGCCGCCTGAGCGAAGCCCGGGACGGGCGCCTGGGGGAAGCCCTGCGGCGGGGACAGGGGGACGCCCGGCTGGTGGTGGCCCTGCGGCGGAGACAGGGGGACGCCCGGCAGGCCGTGGCCCGGCAGGCCGTGGCCCGGCTGGGTGGAGCCTCCGGGCGGCACCGGGCCGTCGGGGCCCGCCGCCGGGTGCGGCCGCGCGGGGGTGTCCTTGCCGAACATGCTCGTGAGCACCAGCAGCAGCGCGCCGAGTGCGCCGAGGATCAGGCCCGCGCTGGGTTGCCACGGGTTGCTCCAGCTCATCAGCGGGAACTGGATTCCGGTGAAGCCCAGCGCGGCCGAGCCGAAGCCGAACACGATCAGGACGGCGAAGAATCGGCGCGCGGTGATCCCCCGGCCCGCGAAAGGTCGAACGGGGTACTGACGCGGTCCGCCGACCCGCGATTCCCCCGTTCGAGTGATTGATCTGTCCGGGCGAACCGGGGGTTCGTCGCGGGAGGTCAGCGCATCCGCATCCGGGCCAGGCCCACCCAGCACACCGAGCCGGACAGCGCCGCCGCCACCAGCGCCGGGACCAGCGGCTGCGTCCCGGTCGCGCCGAAGGCCAGTGCGACGGTCCACACCGCCAGCGACGCCAGCCCCACCCCGAGCAGTCCGGCGCCGACGCAGAACAGCGGCACCCGGCTCCACAGTTGCGCGAGCGGCAGGCGGGCGGTCCGCGGCAGGCCCAGCAGCCCGTGCAGCCCCGTCCCGGCGACGGCGAGCAGCAGCGCCAGCGCGAACCACACCAGCAGGCGACTCGGCCGCGGCGACCCGGCGAGCAGCAGCAGGAACCCACCCAGCAGCAGCCAGCCCGCGCAGCGGCGCAGCAGCAGCCACAGCGCGATCCGCTGGGCGCGGCCGAACGGGACCTGCGGGCCGGGGTCGGCGCGGGCGGCGCGGACGTCGGCCAGCCTGCCCAGTGCGGCGCGGGTGTCGGTGTTGGCGGGGTCCAGGCGCAGCGCGTCGGTGAAGGCGCGCTTGGCCAGCGGGCGCTCGTCGGCCCAGAGGGCGGCGGCGCCGAGGACCTCGTGCGGGCGGGCCTCGTCCGGGGCGACCTCGACCGCGCGGCGGGCGGCGGCGAGGGCGTCCAGCGGGGAGCGCGGGCCGTGCGCCTCGGCCAGCGCCACGTGCGCGCGCCAGTCGTCGGGGTCGCGGCGGGCGGCCTCCCCGGCGGAGGTGGCGGCCTCCTCGAACCGGCCCAGCTCGCCGAGGGCGAGGCTGGCCAGCCGGTGCGCCCAGGACCGCTCACCGAGGGTGATCGCCCGCTTGGCGGCGGTGAGGCAGTGCTCGGGCTGCCCGGCGTCGAACAGGGCGGCGGCGAGCCTGCACCAGGCGGTCGGGTTGTCCGGGTGCACCACCAGCACCGGGCGCAGCAGGGAGATGGCGGCCTCGGGCTGCCCGGCCGCGGTGAGCTGGGCGGCCTCGGTCAGCACCGCGTCGATCGGCTCGGCCATGGCACCCTCCCGCCCCTCGGGCGCCCAGTGTGTCAAGCCGCCGATCAGGTCGGGGAACGACCCGCCCGGCCGGGGGTGACTGTCCGTGTCGACTCCCCTCCGAAGCGGGCTCGACCTGACGACCGCCAAACAGGTGATCAACCGTGCCCGGACCCCATCCTGACCCGAACGCGGGGCCGCTACCAGGGCATTACCCCAGGTGGCGCAGGCGACAGGGGCACCTCGCGGGTTCTTCCCTAGACTGATCGGGTGAATCCGGCGTCAAGGGCGCAGAAGCCCCGGCTCGCGCTCATCCTGGGCGGGTTGGCGGCGTTCGGGCCGCTGTCGATCGACATGTACCTGCCCGCGTTCCCGGAGCTGGCGCGCACCCTGGGCGCGGGCGAGTCGCAGGTCCAACTGACGCTGACCGCGTTCATGGTCGGCCTGGCCGCAGGGCAGGTGGTGGCCGGGCCGCTGTCGGACTCCCTCGGCAGGCGCAAACCGCTGCTGGTGGGGCTGGTGCTCTACACCGTCAGCTCGCTGGTGTGCGCGGTGGCGCCGACGGTGTACGCGCTGGTCGGGCTGCGGTTCGCCCAGGGCGTCAGCGCGGCGGCGGGGGTGGTGATCGCCCGCGCCGCGGTGCGCGACCTGTACTCCGGGACCGAGATGGCCCGGTTCTTCTCGATGCTGATGCTGGTCAACGGGCTGGCTCCGATGCTGGCCCCGGTCGTCGGCGGGCAGGTGCTGCGCTGGGTGTCGTGGCCGGGCATCTTCGTGGTGCTGGCCGGGTTCGGCGTGCTGCTGCTCCTCGCCTCCGCGGTCGGCCTGCCGGAGACGCTGCCGCCGCAGCGGCGCAAACCCCCGCACCTGCGCGCCACCGTGCGGTCCTACGTGCGCATCGGCACCGACCGCACGTTCATCGCCTACGCGCTCGCGGCCGGGTTCACCCTGGGCGCGATGTTCGCCTACATCTCCGGCTCCTCGTTCGTGCTCCAGGACCTGCACGGGCTGTCCCCGCAGCAGTTCAGCGTGGTCTTCGGGGTGAACGCGCTGGGCATCGTGCTGCTCTCGCAGCTCAACAACCTGCTGCTGCGCTGGTTCACCCCGCGCAGGCTGCTGACCGCCGGGCTGGTCAGCTCCACCGTCGGCGGGGCCGCGGTGCTGGCCGCCGTGCTCGGCGGGCTGGGCCTGCCGTTCCTGCTGCCGGGGCTGTTCGTGGTGGTGGCCAGCGTGGGCATGGTGACGCCGAACTCGACCGCGCTGGCCCTGGCCGACCACGCGGGCCGGGCCGGGACCGCGGCGGCGCTGCTGGGCGTGCTCCAGTTCGTCATCGGCGGGCTGGCCGCGCCGCTGGTCGGCATCGGGCACGGGTCCGCGCTGCCGATGGCCCTGGTGATCGCCGCGCTGTCGGTGGGCGGGCTGGCGGCGTTCGCGCTGACCCGACCGACCCGGCGCAGGCCGGGCCGGTACGCGGCCTTCCGCGAGGCGCGCACGATGGAGATCGAGATCCCACTCGGCGCGCTCGTGCCCTCAGCGCAGGGCGCGCCACAGCGGTCGGACGATGGTCGAGGTGAGGACGGCCAGCGGCGGCTCGGCCCGGCGCCGGGCTTCCGGGGCCGATTCCGGGGAGAGTCGGTACGCGACGCCGAGAAGCTGCCGGGCCAGGCCGGGGGCGACGACGCGTAGCAGCTCCAGCGCGAACCCCTCCGGCCGCTGGACCACGTCGCCGCCTCGGGTGAGCGCGCGCAGGACCATCGCCGCGCCCTTCTCCGGGGTGGCCGCGGGCACGCCGCGGTAGACGCCGGTGGCTCCGATCATCGGGGTGCGCACCAGCGGCATCCGCACCGAGGTGACGGTGACCCCGTCGGCGACCAGCTCGCGCCCGGCCGCCCGGCCGAACGCCTCCAGCGCCCCCTTGGACGCCAGGTACGCGGAGAAGCGCGGCGTGTCCGACTGCAGGCCCATGGTGGTGACGTTGACGATCCGGCCGAAGCCGCGGGCCCGCATCCCGGGCAGCAGCCCGAGGGTCAGCCGCAGCGGGGCGAAGTAGTTCAGCGACATGGTGCGCTCGAAGTCGTGCAGCCGGTCGACCGACAGGTGCACCGCGCGGCGGATCGACCGGCCCGCGTTGTTGACCAGCATGTCGACCACGCCCAGCTCCTTGACCAGGGCGTCGACCGCGTCGCCGTCGGTCAGGTCGCACGGGTGCACCGAGGCCCGGCCGCCCAGCGCCTCGACCTCCCCGCGCACCTCCTCCAGCTCCGCGCGCCTGCGCGCGACCAGCAGCACGGTCGCCCCGCGCCGCCCGGCGGCGAGCGCGGTGGCCCGGCCGATGCCGGAGGACGCGCCGGTGACCACGACCCGCCGCCCGCGCAGCGACCCGGAGTCGACCCAGGCCCGGTCCGGGTCCAGGTGCTCGGCCCAGTACTCGACCAGGACCCGGGCGTAGTCGGCGAACCGGGGCAGGTCCACGCCGCTGCCCGCCAGTGCCACGGCGGTGGCGCCGGTCTCGAACTCGGTCGGCAGGTCCAGGTGCGGCAGCACCTCGGCCGGGATGCCCAGCTCGGTGAGCACCGCGGCGGCCGGGACGGGCACGGTGCGCACCGCGGGCAGCCGCACCGGCAGGGTGGCCGCGATCCGGGGGGCGCCGACGACCGCGGCCAGGGCGTTGTAGACCTCGCGCACGGGCTGCCCGCCCGGTTCGGTGAGGTGGTAGGTGGTGCCGGTGGGCGCTTCGAGGTGCATCAGGTGCGCCATGGCGTCGACCACGTAGTCGACCGGGACGACGTTGGTGCGGCCCAGCTCGGGCAGCACCAGCGGCAGCGCCCTGGGCAGCCGGGCGAGGCGGACCAGCGCGGGCAGGAAGAAGTAGGGGCCGTCGACCTTGTCCATCTCGCCGGTGGTGGAGTCGCCGACCACGGCGGCCGGGCGGTAGACCCGGAACGAGACCTCGTCCTGGTCGCGGACCAGCTCCTCGGCGGCGAACTTGGTCGCGTGGTACGGGCTGTGGTGGCGCTGGCCGAGGTCGAAGTCGGACTCGGCGAAGCGGCCCCGGTGGTCACCCGCGACCGCGATGGACGACACGTGGTGCAGCAGGCCCGCGCCGGTGGCGGCGGCGAACGCGAGCACGTTCGCGGTGCCGGTCACGTTCGCGGCGTGGTTGGCCTCGGCGGGGGCGGTGAAGTCGTAGACCGCGGCCAGGTGCACGACGTGGTCGACCGGTCCGGGCAGCGCGGCGGGGTCCACGCCCAGGCCGGGTTCGGTGAGGTCACCGGCGACCGGGACGACCAGGTCGGGCCGGGACCAGTGCGCCGAGGCGGCGGTGAAGCGGGCGGTCGACTCGGGGCGGACCAGGGCGTACACCCGGTCGCAGTCCGGACGGGCGACCAGCCGCTCGACGAGCCTGCGCCCCAGGAACCCGGTCGCGCCGGTGATGAAGTAGGTGGCCATGCCGTGCCTCCGTGCGGATTCCGCCAGTATCTACTCCACAGTAGTACCGTCGGTCAGTTCTCGGGCTCGATCGACGCGTCCACCACCGCGTCCCGCAGCGCCGCCCGCAGCCTGCCCACGTCCAGCGGGGTGAAGATGGCCGTCTCCCCCGGCGGGGACACCAGCATCACCCGCCCCGCCCGCACGAACACGGTCACCTCGCGCTTGCGCCCCGCCAGGTCACGACAGCTCACACTCCACTCCCTGTGGCTGGTCACTGCGGCCCACCTCTCATCCCCCGACTGTCCCCTCACCACTTCCGACGCGTGCCGCAACGAGACGTGACGCCGCAAGTCACGAGATAACGGAACTTCCCCGGGAGGGGTCCCGGGAGGGGGAACCCCGACCACCCCGTCCGACCCCGGGATGACGCCCGGTGACCTGCGAACCGGCAGACTGACCCGGTGAGTGAGACCACCAGCGGCGCGGGCCCCCGGCTGCGCGCACCCGTGAACCTGGTCAGCCGCCGCGCCATCGGCCACTGGGCGCTGCGCGCCGGTCTCGGCTGGCTGGTGGTCCTGCTGGCGCAGGCCGTCCCGGTCGTGCTCGCCGCGGGCGCGCCGACCTGGTTGCGGGTGACGCTGCTGGTGAGCGCGCTGGTCGCGGTGGCGCACGTGGTGGTCATGCCGCGGTGGCGCTACCGGGTGCACCGCTGGGAGACCACCCCGGACGCCGTGTTCACCCGCGGCGGCTGGGTCAACCAGGAGTGGCGGCTGGCCCCGATCTCGCGAATCCAGACCGTCGACACCGCCCGCGGCCCGTTGCAGCAGCTACTGGGGCTGGCGACCGTCACCGTCACCACCGCCTCGGCGCAGGGGCCGGTGACCATCGAGGGCCTCGACGCGGAGGTGGCCGCCCGGATCGTCGACGAGCTGACCGCCACCACCCAGGCCACCCCCGGGGACGCCACGTGACCCCGCCCCTGCCCGCCGCCCCGGAGTACGTCGAACCCGCCCCGGAGTGGGGTCGGCTGGACCCCAGGATGATCGTGGTGCGGCCGCTCAACGAGCTGGTCGGGCTGCTGCTGCCGCTGTTCGCGCTGGTCTTCGTCGGTGACGTCAACCTGGTGCGCACGCTGTTCGGCGCGGGCACGGTGGCCTTCGTGGTGCTCTACGGCCTGCTGTCCTGGCTGACCACCAAGTACCGGATCACCGACACCCAGGTGGAGCTGCACAAGGGCGTGCTGTTCCGCCAGCGGCTGGCCATCCCGCGCGACCGGATTCGCACCGTCGACCTGACCGCCAAGCTCGGGCACCGGCTGTTCGGCCTGGCCGCGGTCCGGGTCGGCACCGGCAAGCAGGAGCGCGGCGGCGGCGAGGGCGTGGCGCTCGACGCGGTCACCGCCGCGGAGGCCGACCGGCTGCGCCAGGTGTTCCTGCACCGCCGCGCGGGCGCCCCCGAGGACGGTGCGGGCGGGACCGCCGAGAACACCGCCGCCGACGACGGTGCGCCGATCGCGGCGCTGTCGGGCTCCTGGTACCGGTACGCGCCGCTGTCGCTGTCGGGGTTGATCGGTGTCGGCGCCTCGGTCGGTTTCCTGATGAACCTGGCCAACGAGCTGGACCTGGAGTTCTCCGAGTTCGGCGTGCTGCGGTCGGTCTACACGTGGTTCGCCGAGTCCGGCCCGGGAACGATCGTGCCGGTGACCGCGGTGGCCACCGTGGTGCTCGCGGCCCTGGCCTCGCTGCTGGGTTACCTGCTGCAGAACCACCGCTACCGGTTGACCCGCCAGGCCGACCGGACCCTGCGGGTGCGCCGCGGGCTGCTGACGACCCGGTCGGTGTCCATCGAGGAGGACCGGCTGCGCGGGGTGGACGTGCACGAACCGCTGCTGCTGCGCGCGGGCCGGGGCGCGCGGCTCAGCGCGGTGACGACCGGTCTGGGCCGGATGAGCGGCAGCGCGCTGCTGCTGCCGCCCGCGCCACGCGCGGAGGCGCACCGGGTGGCGGTGGAGGTCCTGGGCGAGCGGGTCGACGTGCCGCTGCGCCCGCACCCGCCCCGCGCGCTGGTGCGGCGACTGGTCCGGGCGGTGGCGCCCGCGGTGGCGGTCGCGGTGGTGCTGCTGGGGTTGGCGCTGCTCGTCGACTGGCCGCACTGGCCGTGGGTCGTGGCGGTGTTCCTGGTGCCGGTGGCCGCGCTGGTCGGGTACGACCGCTACCGGGGGTTGGGGCACGCGCTGACCGAGCGGTACCTGGTGAGCCGGTCGGGTTCGCTGGACCGGTCGACGGTGGCGTTGCGGCGCACCGGGATCGTGGGGTGGAAGATCAGCCGCACCCTGTTCCAGCGGCGCGCGGGCGTGCTGACGATCACCGCCGTCACCGCGGCCGGGTCCGGCGGCTACCGGGTCCTCGACGTCGGCGAGGCGCAGGGCCTCGCCCTCGCCGACGCGGCCGTGCCGGACCTGCTGGCCCAGTTCCTGGAGCACCGGGCACCCGAAAGTTGATCTTGGTCATGTGCGCCGACGCGCGCGCTGTGACAGCATCCGGCGTCGTCGACCGGAACGATCACTGGGGGACCGAGGATGCTGGACGAGACCGTACGACCCGATGAGACCGTGGTGCCGCTGCTGCACTGCACGGCACCGGAGGAGACGCTGGAGTTCTGGCGGGCGCTGGGGTTCACCGTCACCTACGAGCAGAAGAAGCCCTACCTGTACCTGGCGTTCCAGTGGAGCGGCTTCGCCCTGCACTACGGGCGCGCGGCGGCGTCGGTGGACCCTGCGCGGGAGGAGACCGGCGGCTGCCTGGTGATGGTCGGCTCCGTCGCCGCCTACCACGCGGCGTTCACCGAGGGGATGCGCCGCGCGTACGGCAAGGTGCTGTCCACGGGGCTGCCGAGGATCACCCGCCACCGTCCCGGCGCCTCGCGGTTCACGGTCATGGACCCCTCCGGCAACTCGATCATCTTCATCAACCGCGAGGAGCCGGAGGAGGTCGAGTACGGGGGCTCGAAGAAGCTGGACGGCCTCGCCAGGGTCCTGGACAACGCCCGCATCCTCCGCGACTTCAAGAACGACGACCGGGCCGCCTACCGCGCCCTCGACTCGGGCCTGCGCCGCCACGGCGAAGCGGCCCCGGCCGTGGAGCGGGCCGTCGCGCTGGCGGGCCTCGTCGAACTCGCGACGGCTCTGGGCAAGAACGACCAGGTGCCGGTCTGGGGTGCCCGCCTCCGCGAACTCGTCCTGACCCCTGAGGACCACCACCGCGTCGAGGAGTCGGTCGCCGACCCGGACCTCCTGGCCCCCTGGTTGCGCCCCTAGACCGCGTCCGGGTTCGCGGCGGCCCCCGGGGGCCGCCGCGAACCCGACCGGGTCAGTCGACCGGCCAGGTGTGCACGGGTTCGTTGCTGTGCATGAACTCCGCGTACCGGCGCACCATCTCCCGCAGCGCCTGCTCCCGGCTCACCGACCCCGCCGCCTCCAGCGACTTCACCGTCTCCACCTGCCAGGTGGCGCCGTTGCGCCCGGTGATGCAGCGCTGTTCGATGACGCCGAGCAACCGGTCCCGGTCGGCCGGGTCCACCCCCCACGCGTCCAGGCCCCGGTGGGCCATCGGCAGCAGGCGGCGCAGCACCAGCTCGGTGACCGGGACCTCGCCGACGTTGGGCCAGTACACCCGGGCGTCGATGCCGTTGCGGGCCGCGGCGTGGAAGTTGTCCTCGGCGGCGGCGAAGCTCATCTGCGTCCACACCGGACGGTCCTGGTCGGCCAGCGCGCGCACCAGGCCGAAGTACAGCGCGCCGTTGGCCATGGTGTCCACCACGGACGGTCCGGCGGGCAGCACCCGGTTCTCCACCCGCAGGTGCGGGCGGCCGTGCACCACGTCGTAGATCGGGCGGTTCCAGCGGTAGACCGTGCCGTTGTGCAGGCGCAGCTCGTGCAGCTCCGGGGTGTCGCCGCGGGCGAGGACCTCCACCGGGTCCTCCTCGTCGGTCAGCGGCAGCAGGGCGGGGAAGTACTGCGCGTTCTCCTCGAACAGGTCGAAGATCGAGGTGATCCACCGGTCGCCGAACCACACCCTGGGGCGCACGCCCTGGGCCTTGAGCTCGTCCGGGCGGGTGTCGGTGGCCTGCTCGAACAGCGCGATCCTGGTCTCGGCCCAGAGCTGCTTGCCGAACAGGTACGGCGCGTTCGCCCCGAGCGCCACCTGGATGCCCGCGGCGACCTGGCTGGCGTTCCAGTACTTGGCGAAGTCCTCCGGCGCGGTCTGCAGGTGGTACTGCACGCTGGTGCACGCGCTCTCCGGGGCGATCGAGTCGGCGTGCGCGACCAGCCGCTCCCGCCCGCCGATGTTGATCTCCAGGTCCTCGCCGCGGGCGGCGAACACCTGCTCGTTGAGCAGCTTGTAGCGCGGGTTCGTGCTGAGCACGTCGAGGCTGATGTGCTTTCGCTGCAACGTGGGCAGGATGCCCACCATCACGATCCGCGAACCGGCCCTGCGCGCCTTCTGCTCGGCCTCGTTGAGGTCGTCGCGCACCAGCTCCTCGAACGCGCGCAGGCCGTGCGGGCCCAGCGGCTGCGGCGGCAGGTTGATCTCGATGTTGAACCGCCCCAGCTCGGTCTGGAAGGCCGGGTCCGAGATCGCCGCCAGCACCTCGGCGTTGCGCATCGACGGGTCCCCGTCCCCGTCGACCAGGTTCAGCTCGATCTCCAGCCCCGCCATGGGGCGGCCCGCGTCGAACCGGGACTCGGCCAGCATCTGCGCGAACACGTCCAGGCAGCGCCGCACCTTCTGCCGGAACCGCTGGCGATCGGCCCGGGTGAACTCCGTCGACTCGACATCCTTGCCCATGCCCCCAAGCGTGATCCATCGCGGCGCCCGCCGCCACACGCTGGGCCATCCGGACGCGCCCACCGGAACCCGACACGGGCGCGCGGCGCTCGGGCGCGGCGGCGGCCCCGGCTAAGCTGCCACGCGTGACGGACCGCCTGGTATGGATCGACTGCGAGATGACAGGGCTCGACCTGGGCAAGGACGCCCTGATCGAGATCGCCGCCCTGGTCACCGACTCCGAGCTGAACGTCCTCGGGGACGGCGTGGACCTGGTGATCCACACCGATGACGACACCCTGGCGGGCATGCCCGACGTGGTGCGGGAGATGCACGCCCGCTCCGGGCTCACCGAGGAGGTCCGCGCCTCCACCCTGACCCTGGCCGAGGCCGAGCGGCAGGTGCTCGACTACGTCCGCGAGTGGGTCCCCGAGGTCCGCACGGCTCCGCTGTGCGGCAACTCCATCGCCACCGACCGCGGCTACATCACCCGCGACATGCCCGCCCTCGACGCGCATCTGCACTACCGGATGGTCGACGTGTCCTCCATCAAGGAGCTGTGCAGGCGCTGGTACCCGCGCATCTACTACGCGCAGCCGGACAAGGGCCTGGCGCACCGGGCGCTGGCCGACATCCGCGAGTCGATCCGCGAGCTGCGCTACTACCGCGGCACCGCCTTCGTCGCCCAGCCCGGCCCCTCCACCGAGGAGGCCAAGGCGGTCGCCGAGGCCGTCCTCGCCGCGGATGCCTAACCCGGTATGAAGCCCGCGCACGGGCACGCTATGCTGTGCGCGCACGGTGCTGAGAAGCGCCGCTGTGGTGGGTGTAGCTCAGTTGGTAGAGCACCTGGTTGTGGTCCAGGAAGTCGCGGGTTCAAGTCCCGTCACTCACCCGTACGAAGGCCGATCCCCGCTCCGCGGGGGTCGGCCTTTTCGGTTGCCACGGGAGGCGTGCGGTGCGCGAGGTCGAGATCCGGGACGACATGATCCGGCTGGGTCAGTTGCTCAAGCTGGCGGGCGCCGCCGAGGACGGCGCGCACGCCAAGGACCTCATCGACGGCGACGAGGTCACGGTGAACGGCGAGGTCGAGATCCGCCGGGGCAGGCAGGTGCGCCCCGGCGACGTGGTCGGGGTGGGCGGCGAGTCCTTCCGGGTCACCGCCCGCCCCTGAGCGCGGTCAGCGCTTGCCGCCCGCCTTCCACGTCTCCCACGGGATCTGCCAGTCGCTCTGGCCGTCCCAGGCTTCGAGCACCGGGCCGCCGGAGTTCTGCACCACGATCACGTCGCCCTTGTTGGAGATGCTCTGCAGCCAAGCGGCGTTCTCGGTCGACATGTTGATGCACCCGTGGCTGACGTTGCGCACCCCCTGGTCGCGCACCGACCACGGCGCGGAGTGGAAGAAGATGCCGCTGTTGGACATGCGGCTCGCCACCTCCACCTCCGTCCGGTAGCCCGCCGCCGAGTCCGTGGGCACGCCGTAGGTGGAGGAGTCCATCGTGTAGTCGGTGTGCTCGCTCATCACCGTGTAGGTGCCGACCGGGGTCTCGTGGGCCTTCTTGCCCAGGGAGATCGGGATGGTGCGGGCGGGGGTCCCGTTGACGGTCACCGTCATCTGGTGGGTGGTCCCGTCGGCGACGGCGATCACCGAGTCGCCCACCGTGACGGTGGCGGTGCGGTCGGCGCGGCCGTAGACGCCGTTGCCCAGGTCCTTGCCGTAGATGGCGGCGTTGATCGTGACGGTGCTGTGCGCCTTCAGGTACTCCTTGGGCCGCCAGTGCACCTCTTTGTCGCTGAACCAGTAGAAGGCCCCCTCGGCCGCGGGGGTCGGGGTGACCGTGATCGCCTTCTCGGCGGCGGCCTTGTCGGCCACGGCGGCGTCGAAGTAGAACGCGAACGGCTGGCCCACGCCCACGACCTGCCCGTCGAGCGGGTTCATCGACAGCGCGGTCTGACGGGCGGGCTTGACGGTGGTGAACGTCGAGGTCGACGTGGCCGTCCTGCCCGCGGGGTCGGCGGCGGTGGCCGTGGCGGTGTAGGTCTTGCCGTAGCCCAGCGCCTCGGTGGTCGTCCAGCTCGTGCCGTCGGCCGACAGCGCGCCCGCGACGACCTTGCCGTCGGCACCGGTGACCGCGGCCTCGGTGATCTTCCCGCCCGCGGCCGTGACCGTCACCGGGGCGCCCGGCGCGACCCCGGCGGCCTGGTCGGCCGGGGCGAGCGCCAGTGCCAGCGGAACGGGCGGCGCGGTGGACCGCGCACCGGCCGCCACCGCCTCCGGCGGCGTCCCACCCGGTGTGGCCGATCCCTCGGCGGTGCACGCCGCCACCGCGACCACCCCGACACAGGCGAGCACCGCCCGCGCCCACCGACCCCTCGTCATGTCCTACCCCCAAAAGCTTGACCGTCACCCGGGTGACCAGTGTGCCCGACAATCACCCGAAAGGGTGGGGGACCTCCGAAAACAGACAGGGGTACCCCCCGATTTTGGGCCTCCCGGGGGCCTGTGCTAACTTTTTCCCTGTCAGCGGGAGAGACACCCTCCCGGCGAGCGCCGCTAGCTCAACTGGCAGAGCAGCTGGCTCTTAACCAGCGGGTTCGGGGTTCGAGTCCCTGGCGGCGCACCACAAGACAGCGGAAGACCCGTCCACACCGGACGGATCTTCCGCTTTCACCGTCCTTTCGCGAGCGGGTTCAGCAGGCCGCCTTGGCGCGCAGCACGCGGCCCAGCGCCTCGGTCACCCGCGCGGGGTCGAGTTCCCCGGTGCCCAGCGCCGCCGTGAGCCGGTCGAGCACCTGGGGCAGGCGGGCGCCGGAGGACCAGAACGGGACGTCGGCCCCGGCCCGGAGCGCGGCGAGGACCGCCTCGGGCAGGTCGTGGCGGTCGGAGACGGCGCGCATGGAGCCCAGGTCGTCGGTCACCGTGAGGCCGGTGAACCCCAGTTCCCCGCGCAGCAACCGGTAGGCGGCGGGTGAGAGCGAGGCGGGGACGCCGTCGGTGAGGCCGGGGACGGTCAGGTGGCCGAGCATCACCGCGACCCGTCCTTCCCGGGGCAGGTCGCGGTAGGGGGCGAGGTCGACGGCGCGCAACTGCTCCAGCGGCGGCGTGGTGACGGCGGTGACGTGGGAGTCGCCGGTGGCGCGGCCGTGCCCGGGGAAGTGCTTGAGCACCGGCAGCAGGCCCGCGTCCCGCAGCCCGGCGGCGAAGGCACCGGCGTACCGGGTGGCGACGGCGGGGTCCGGGCTGAACGACCGGTCCCCGATCACCGCCGCGTCCGGCTGGTCGCCCACGTCGACCACCGGGGCGAAATCCAGCGTCACACCGCGCGCCCGCAGCCGGTCCCCCCGGGTGCGGGCGAGGTCGCGCACCTGCCGCTCGGAGAGGGTCGCGGCCATCGTCCGCGCGCTGGGCAGGTCCCCGTCGAGCGCGTCGACCCGCTGGACCCGCCCGCCCTCGTCGTCGACGGCCACGGTCAGCGGGAGCGCGGACGCGTCCCGCACCGGGGCCAGTCCCCCGTCCACCAGCAACGCGGTGGCCTTCCCGCCGAGGAAGATCCCCCCGACCTGCTCCTGCCCGACGGCCGCCAACGCGGCGGCCGGGCCCTTCGGGTCGACGCCGACGATCAGCAACTGGGCGAGCTGCCGCCGGGGAGGCAGGCTCGCGATCACCCCCGCGCACGGGTCGGTGGGGACCGCACCGCTCGCGGGCGACGGCCCGCCCCGGTCGCTCCGCGCCACCGGTGTGCCGGAGATCACCTGGTCGGGGACCAGCAGGGACGCGCCCAGCATGCCGCCGACGCCGATGGCGGCCAGCAACCCGCGCGCCCGACGCCGCCCGCGCACCACTCGGCGCGCCCGCGCGCGGCACGTCGACCCGCGCGCACCCTGCACCGGCAAGCCCGTCCCCTCCCGCTCGGAGGTGGGGTGCCCAACCGAGCAGCCCCCGAATCAATCCTCCTCGCCCGCACCGACACTTCCCGCCGACGAACGGGCATCCCTGTGGACAACCACCACGCGGGCGAACCGGGGCAAATCGGGTGGCGGTGGGATGGCCGTGCGGACGGCGCGCGCGGTGGGTGCGAGGATCGAGAACCCCAGGCGAGGAGTGCGGATGAACGAGGGCGAGGAGTCGGAGCTGGAGGTTCCGGCCGAGGTGCACACGGTGTGCCAGTACTGCGGTGGCGGCGGCATGATCGCCGACCCGAAGCTGGCAATCATCGGGGGCACCCCCCGGACCGTCGACAACGGGCGGCCGTGCGCGCACTGCGAGACGGTGGGGCACTTCGCGGGCATCGTGCCGCCGGTCTGACCCGCCGCGGGCCCGATCTCCACCAGGGCTTCACCCGCAGGGCGCGCGGTCCACACCGCGCGGGGACCGTCGGGGGCATGCCGTTCACGCTCGCGCACCCCGCCGCTGTGCTGCCGCAGGCCAGGACGCCGCTGGTGGCCTCGGGGCTGGTGGTGGGGTCCCTGTCGCCGGACCTGACGTACTTCGTGGCGCTGCGACCGCTCGGCGGGGACTTCACGCACAGCCCGCTCGGGTCGGTGGTCGTCGACCTGCGCCGGCGCAGGCGCTGCTCGCGCTGGTCCACGGGTTCGCCGCCCCCGCGCTGGTGTCGCAGGCGCCGCGGTGGGTCCGGGAGCGGGTCGTCGCGGTCGCCCGGCCGCCGCGGCCGGGCCCGCTGCCGGTGGTGTCGGTCCTCGTCGGCGAGGCGCCGCACCTGGTGTGGGACGCGTTCACCCACCACGACGGGTTCGCCGTGACGCGGTTGCCGTGGCCTGCCGGTTCGCTGTGGACGGACATGCCGGTCCACCAGTTCCTGCAACCGGGCAGCAGCGTCGTCGGGCCGGCCGTCGTGCCCTGGTGGTGCGCCCACTACCCGCGCGGCGCCGAGCCCACGCCGGCGCCCGCCCGCTTCGCGCCTGCCCGCCGCCCGTGGCTGCCGGTGACCGGGGCTTTCCTCGGGCTGCTCGCCCACGGCGTGGTCCGCCGCCGCAGGCTCACTTCGCCACGATGACCCAGATGCCGACGCCGACCAGGGCCACGCACAACGCGAAGCTCACCACCGCCAGGCCCAGCCCCATCGCGCTGGCGCCACCCGCCTGCCGGGCGTCGGCGTGGTCGGACCAGCCGCGCACCCCCAGCGCGAACAGCACCACGGCACCGATCCCGGTGCTCAGCGCGGCGACGACAACCTCGCCGAGAGATCCCCAGTTCACCGGTGGCCCCCCGCGACGGGGGCGGCGGATTCGGTGACCGGTTCCACCGGGATGTCGTTGACGTTGTGCGCGCTGACCGCGTTGCGGCGCGACAGCAGGAAGACCGCGCCGCCGAACACCGCCCCCAGCACGGCGACCGCGATCGTGCCGACCGTCCCGGACTCCGCGACCGCGCCCGCGAGCGCGCCCGCGACCCCGGCGGCGGGCAGGGTGATCAGCCAGGCCAGCACCATCCGCCCGGCCGTGCCCCACCGCACCACCGCCTGCGGGGTGCCCAGCCCGGCGCCGAGGATGCCGCCGGAGCAGACGTGCGTGGTCGACAGCGCGATCCCCAGGTGCGAGGAGGTCAGGATCACCGCGGTCGCGCTGGTCTGCGCGGCGAAGCCCTGCGGGGCGCCGATGTCGGTGATGCCGCGGCCCAGGGTGCGGATGATCCGCCACCCGCCCAGGTAGGTGCCCGCGGCGATGGCGAGCCCGGCGCTGACGATCACCCAGGTGGGCGGCCCGGAGCCGGTCGGCAGGCTGCCCGCGCTGATCAGCGTCAGCGTGATGATCCCCATGGTCTTCTGCGCGTCGTTCGTGCCGTGCGCCAGCGACAGCAGGGAGGCCGAGGCGATCTGCCCGATCCGGAACCCCCTGGGCGTGCGGCTCGCGGTGGCCCGGCGGGTGATCCGGAAGGCCAGGTAGGTGGCGATGCCGCCCGCGACCCCGGCGACCACCGGCGCCGCCACGGCGGGCACCAGCACCTTCTCCACCAGCTTGGCGAAGTGCACCGCGTCGCTGCCCGCCGCCACCCACGTCGCCCCGACCAACCCGCCGAACAGGGCGTGCGAAGAACTCGACGGCAGGCCGACGTACCAGGTCAGCAGGTTCCACACGATGGCGCCGATCAGGCCGCCGAACACCACCTCGGGGGTGATCGCGGCGTCGTCGACCAACCCCCCGGAGATCGTCTTGGCCACCTCGACCGACAGGAACGCCCCCACCAGGTTGAGGACCGCGGACAGCGCCACCGCCACCTTCGGCCGCAGCGCCCCGGTGGCGATGGACGTGGCCATGGCGTTCGCGGTGTCGTGGAAGCCGTTGGTGAAGTCGAAGACGAGGGCCGTGACGACGACGAGCGGGACCAGCACGGTCAGGTCCACCGAGAGACTCCCTCCCCGAAGGGTGCTCCGTTCGGAAACCGGAAAAGCAGGTGACGCCTACGTTAACGTCCGATGACCGCGACCCGCCCGCGCGGCGGTGTGCCGGGCCGGTCAGGGGGCGACGCGGATCTGGTTGCGGCCGGTGCTCTTCGCCTCGTAGACCGCCGCGTCGGCCTGGCGGAGCAGCGCTTCCAGGGTGGCGGTGGGGGCGGGGGCCGCCGCCACGCCGATCGAGGTCGTGCGGGCGGTGATGGTGACCGGGTTGCCGCGCTTGTCCTTGGCCGGGACGTGCATGGCGGCCACCCCCCGGCGGACGCGTTCGGCCACGTGGACGGCCTGGGCGGCGTCGGTGTCGGGCAGGAGCAGGACGAACTCCTCGCCGCCGAAGCGGCCGACGACGTCGCCCTGGCGGGTGGTCTCGTGCAGGACCGCGCCGACCGCGCGCAGGACCGCGTCGCCCGCCGGGTGGCCCCACGTGTCGTTCACCTGCTTGAAGTGGTCCAGGTCGAGGACCGCCACCGCCACGGGGGTGCCCCGGCGGCGGGCCCGGACGAGTTCGCGGTCGACCTGCTCGTGCCAGCCCCGCGAGTTCAGCAGGTCCGTCTTGTCGTCGGTGCGGGAGTCGCCGCGCAGGTTCTCCAGTTGCAACGCCCCCCAGTCGAGGGCGCAGAGGAGGGGGACGACCAGCAGGGGCGCCACCCAGGCGTGCGCCACCGCCAGGGCGACGAGGACGCCCAGGTTGACCGCGAGGGCGGCCATGGCGTTGTCGCGGCGGGTGCCGGTGACCCGGGCGCGGGTGGGGTGGGGGGTGGACAGGGCGATCACGCCCGCGATGGCGGCCGCGTTGAGTGCGAAGTAGACCGCCGCCGCGGTCAGCAGGACCAGGAACCCGCCCGGGGAGAAGCGGTGCAGCACGTCCAGGCCGGACACCCGGACCACAGACAGCGCCGCCAGCGCGGGCAGCAGGGTGCCCGCGCTGCCGAAGGTGAACCGGTGGAGGGGGCGGCGGGCGACCGGGTAGAGCTGCAGGCGCAGCAGCAGCATCGACAGCACCGCCATCCACGCGGGCAGCAGGACCGCGGCGGGCAGAATCCACACGACCGAGGTGTCGACGTGCGGGCCGCCGCGGTTGTCCCGGCGGGCCTCCTCGGTGCGCCGGGACAGCCACAGGTGCGCCGCCCCGGCGAGCACCAGCGCGCCGAAGCGGCGCCAGTCCGCCGCGGCCGCCGACCGGTCGGCGAGCAGCGCCGCCACCAGCGCCGCCGCGGTGAGGAGTTCGAACAGCAGGATGTAGGCGATCGCGGGTCGCGGCAGCGACCACAACCCGGTCGGCGGTTCGACGCCGGTCACCCCGGTGCCCGGAGCCGCGGTCCGGCTCCCCGGCGCCGCCGGGGCGTGGTCGTCGACCCCCTCGGGCGCCGGGCCCGGTGGGTGACCCGTGGGAGGTGGGGCCGATGCGCAGCCGTGACCGGTGATCGGACCCCGCGGCCCGCGTGCGTGCCGGACCAACGCCGCCGCCCCCCTTCTCCCCTCGGAACGGTGTCCTCAGGGGAAGGATACGTCGCGACCGGCAAGATATTTACTCTTCAACAACTCGATCAGGCGGGCGTGAGCCACTTGCGCAGCCTGGGCGGCAGCCGCTGCTCCAGCCCGTAGGGCTCCAGGTGGCCGCCGAGCACCTCGGTGAACGCCCGGTCGACGCTGTCGAGGTCCCACTCGTCGCGGCGCAGGATCGGGGCCTTGAAGTGCGGCCTGCCCACCACGTGCAGCTCCGTGCCGGTGCAGCGCACCACCTGCCCGGTGATGCCCGCGGAGCGGTCGTCGAGCAGGAAGTGGACCAGCGGCGCGACCAGGTCCGGTGTGCTGTCCGGACCGGTCACCCGCGAGGCGCGCTCGGAGGTCCACACCATCCTGGTGTAGGCGAGCGGGCAGACCGCGTTGACCCGGATGCCGCACTCCTCCAGGTCGAGCGCCCACGAGTAGGTCAGCGAGGAGACCGCGCCCTTGCTCGCCGCGTACGCCCCCAGGGTCCGCTGGCCCAGCGAGGCGCCGGAGGAGATGTTGACGATCGCCCCGCCGCGGCTCGCGGCGCGCATCCGGCGGATGGCGGCCATGCCGGTGTAGAGCACGCCGAGGACGTTGACCTCGACCAGGGCGCGGACCCGCGCCGGGTCGTCGTCCCAGGGCAGGGCCTCGTGGTTGAGGCCCGCGTTGTTGACCAGCCCGTCGACCGCGCCGAACTCGCGGGCGCACAGGTCCACGATCGCCTCGGCCTGCTCCGGGTCGGCGACCGAGTGGCCGCTGGCCACCACCGCCCCGCCGTCCGCGCGGATGTCGGCGGCCACCCGCCGGGCCGCCTCGTGGTCGACGTCGTTGACCACGACCGCGGCGCCCGCCCCGGCCAGGTGCGCGGCGAACGCCGCCCCCAGTCCCCGGCCCGCCCCGGTCACCACGACCGCCTTGCCGTCGAGAGTGCTGCCGCCGAGAATGCCGCCGTCCAGAGTGCTCATCGTCGTGCTCCCCTTCGCAGGCCCCGAATCCGCGCCGGGGGCTCCCGGCGGCCGCGGCGGTCGAGCGACCGCCACCTGCGGGGTCAGTCTCGGTGAGCGCGACCGCGGGAGCAGCCCGGTCGCGCCGAGCGGCGCGGCCGGTGCGCCGAACGCGGGGTCGGCCGTTCGGCCCAGCGGAACCACGAACTGGTCGCCCGCTCTGCGCCGAGCGGTGCCCGCCCGCACCCGGTCCGGGGGCGGGCGGAGCCGGTCAGTCGGCGGCGAACGCGGCCAGCAGCGCCCGGACGTGGTCGGCCTCGGGGACCGCGAGGCCCTCGAACACCGGCAGCGCCGCCCGCCAGTCGACCACCGCGCCCCGGCGGTCGCCGCCGTGCTGGCGGATCAGCGCGCGCACGTGCCTGGCCCGCGCCTCGGCCAGCCGCTGCCCGGAGCGCGCCGCCACCGACAGGCCGCGCTCGACGTGGTCGCCCGCGGAGTCCGGCTCGCCCGCGTCGAGGTGGGCGTGCGCCAGCTCGGTGAGGGCACGGGCCTCCAGCAGCCGCATCCCGGTGTCGCGCATCAGGGCCAGGGCGCCGAAGCCGTGGTGGATGGCGGCGCGGGGGTCGCCGGTGCGGCGGGCCAGCGCGCACAGGCCGGTGAGCACCGAGGCCTCGCCGTAGCCGAAGCGGATCTCCCGGGCCAGGTCCAGCGCCCTGGCGTAGTGGTCCGCCGCGGCCGACCACTCGCCGGTGCGCTGGGCGATGGTGCCCAGGATGTCCAGGCAGCTCACCTCGTGCCGCCGCTCCCCCAGTTGCCGGTTGGCCTCCATCGCGTGCCGGACCTGGGCCGCGGCCGCGGCGTGGTCGCCCGCGTCGCAGCCGGTCTCGGCCAGGCAGACCAGCATGCTGACCTCGCCGTGGCGGTAGCCGTAGCGCCTGCACACCGACAGCGCGTGCCGGTAGCGCTCGGTGGCCCTGGGCAGGTCGCCCATCGCCCAGTGCGCCAGGCCCAGCCCCTGGCAGGCGGCGGCCTGCACGTGCCGGTGCCCGACCCGGGTGCTCAGCTCCAGCGCCTCGGTGTGCCGGGCCAGGGCCTCCTCCGGCCTGCCCAGCGACAGCGCGGCGACCCCCAGGTAGTGCAGGGCGCCCGCCTCGCCGAACCGGTTGCCGATGGCCCGGTTGAGCTCCAGCGACCGCTCGTAGAACGCCGAGGCCTGCGCGGGCTGCCCGAGCTGGGAGTGCGCGCGGCCCAGGTTGTGCAGGGCGCCCGCCTCGACCACCCGGTTGCCGGTGCCCTGGCTCAACTCCAGCGCCCACCCGTGGTGCTCGATGGCGGCGGCGTAGTCGCTGAGGTTGCAGTGGACCAGCCCGAGCAGGTCGTGCACGGAGGCCTCGGCGTCGACGTCGGCGCAGGAGCGGGCGGCGGCCAGGGCGGCGCGGCCCACGGCGAGCCCGTCGGCGCCGTGGCCGCGGTTGAAGAAGAACGCCCGCAGCGCCTCGGCGAAGCGCCACGCGTACCGGGGCAGGCCCAGGCCGGTGGCCTCGGTGGCGGCGGCGACCAGGTTGCCCAGTTCGGCGTCGAGCCAGGCCAGGGCGGTGTCCTCGGCGCCCGCGGGGCGGGGCAGCCCGACCCGCCACAGCACGGCGCTGTGGGTCTCGACCTCGCGCAGGTAGTGGTCGAACAGCGCCACGAGGGCGGCGGTGTGCTCCCCTGCGCCCGCACCGCCTTCAGTGCTGCCTGCCGCGTCGCCTTCGGCGCGGTCCTTGGCGTAGTCGCGCAGCAGGTCGTGCAGGGCGTAGCGGCCCCGGCTCTGCTCGCGGATCAGGTTGCCGTGGTGCAGCACCCGCAGCAGCCGCGCCGCCTCGGGCACCGCCAGGCCGCCCAGGGCCGCCGCGGCGGCGGGGGTCAGGTCGGCGCCGGGCACCAGCCCGAGCAGGCGGAACAGCCTGCGCGCGCCCGGGGTGAGCTTGGCGTAGGACAGGTCGAACGCGGCGCGCACGGCGGCGGAGTCGTCGCCGGTGACCGCCAGCCCGCTGAGCCTGCCGCGGTCGCGCAGCTCGCGGGTGTAGTCGGCGATGCTCACCAGCGGCCGCACGGCCAGGTTCGCGCCCGCGATGCGCAGCGCCAGCGGCAGGTGCCCGCACACCCCGGCCATCTCGGCGGTCGCCTCGGGCTCGCGGCGCAGCCGGGCCGAGCCGACCATCCGCCCCAGTAGCTGCACCGCCTCGGCCGGGCCGAGCACGTCCAGCGGGAGCTGGTGCGCGCCGTCCTGGGCGGTGAGGCCGGTGAGCCGGTCGCGGCTGGTGACCAGGACCAGGCAGCCGGGCGAGCCGGGCAGCAGCGGGCGGACCTGCTCGGCGGTGGCGGCGTTGTCGAGCACGACCAGGACCCGCCTGCCGGTGAGCAGGGTGCGGTACAGGCCCGCCGCCTCGTCGGTGTCGACCGGGACCCGCTCCGGCGGCACGCCCAGCGCGTGCAGGAACCGGACGAGGACCTGGTGGGTGCTCAGCGGGGTGCCCTTGGCGTACCCGAGCAGGTTGACGCAGAGCTGCCCGTCGGGGAAGCGGCCGCGGGCGCGGTGCGCCCAGCGCAGCGCCAGCGCGGTCTTGCCGACCCCGGCGGTGCCGGACACCACGACCGGGACCACCCCGGTGTCGACCCGGCCGAGCAGGGCGTCGAGGTCGGCCAGCGGGGTGTCGCGGCCGACGAACCCCGGCGACTCGGCGGGGAGCTGCGCCGGGACCGGCGGCCCCGGCGGGGTCCGCGGGTCGGGCCGCGGCGGCTGGGCGCGCAGCACCCGCAGGTGCGCCTCCCGCACCTCCCGACCCGGTTCGACGCCGAGGTCCTCGTCGAGGCGGGCGCGCAGGTCGGTGAACACCCGCAGCGCCTCGGCCTGCTCGCCGGTGCCCGCCAGGCCCAGCATCAGCCGGGCGTGCAGGCCCTCGTGCAGCGGCTCGTCGGGGACCAGCGCGCGCAGGGCGCCGACCACGCCCGCGTGCTCGCCCAGCGGCAGCGCCAGGTCGGCGTAGGTGAGCGCGGTCGCCTTGCGGCACACCCCGAGCGCCACCGCGGTCGGGTGCCCGCGCAGGCGCTCGGGCAGGTCGGCCAGCACCGGGCCGCGCCAGCAGGCCAGCGCCTCGGCGTGCAGTTGCGCGGCGGTGGCGCCGTCGGCGGTGCGGGCGCGGGCGACCAACTCCTCGAAGCGCAGCAGGTCGAGCTGCTCGGGGGTGGCGCCGAGCCGGTAGCCGCCGGGGACCGAGGCGATCGAGCGGCCCCCGGGGTCCAGGGTGCGGCGCAGCCGGGAGACGTAGGTGTGGACCAGGCCGAGGCAGCTCGCGGGCGGGTCCTCGCCCCAGAGCACGTCGACGACCTCCTCGTGCGAGACCCGGTGGTTGGCGTTGAGCGCCAGCAGGGCCAGCAGGGACCGCTGCTTGACCGCGCCCGGCCGCAACTGCTGCCCGCCGTGGGCGACGCTGAACGCGCCGAGCACCCCCAGCCGCAGCGGCGGGGCCGCGTCGGCGTGGGTGTCGAGGGCGTCCGGGGCGACCCCGACGGCGGCGGCGAGCCTGCGCACCGATTCCACCCTCGGCCTGCCGACGCCGCCGCGCTCGATGTAGCGCAGGGCGCGCACGCTGAGCCCGGACCGGGCGGCCAGCTCGCCCTGGGTCAGCCCGGCGCGCAGCCGGTGCGCGCGCACCGCCGCGCCGAACGAGCCGGGGGCACCGGGGTCCATCGCGTCCTTTCCGCCTGCGCGGGGGCCTCTTGCCGCCACCGGCGGCCGAAGTTGCCGCCCGCACCGAAGGTAGCGCACCAAAAAACGTTGTCGTCCCAGGTGGAGGCCATGATCACAAACCGGCCCCGGTCGTCGCGGCAGTACAGATCCGTTGCCAAGTGCGAACACTAGCGTGTGTCGTCGGGTCCGGTCCGCGCTTTCGCGCGCGTGGGCGGACCCGTTTCGTGGCGCGGCGTTCTGGGGGTGCGCCGCGCCACGCGGGCCGTGGGGTTCCCGCCGCGGGTTGCCGCCCGCGGTCCGCGCGGGGGCGAACTCGGCAGGAGTCGGGAACCGGCCACCGGTAGCCTCCCGGAGGTGGGGGCGGCACTCGACACATGACCATCCGGCGATGAGCGGCGGCGCGCCGCCCGAGCGCGATCCGGCTGGGCGCCGGGTCCGGTCCCGGCTGGGCTGGCTGGTGCTGGTCGTGCTGGCCGCCGCCGGGTTCGCGGTGGTCGCCTCCCGCTCCCCGGCCCCGGCGGAGCACCCGCCCACCGGCGACGTGGCCCGCGCGGCGACCGCGGTGGACGCCCTGCTGCACCCCGGTTCCGGCCGCGACCCGCTGGCCGAACTGCCCGCCGACTTCACCGCCGAGGTGGGCGTGGTGCCCGACCGGCTCCCCGCCCCCGACGGCACCACCCGGTCGGTGCACGTCGACGGCGGCTGCTCGACCCCGTGGGGCGACGACGACACCCGGTGGGACTTCTCGGTCGGCTGCAAGGCCCACGACCTGGGCTACGACCTGCTGCGCTACGCCGCGGCGAAGGGGCAGCCGCTGCCCCCGGACGCGCGCCGCGACCTCGACGCGCGGCTGTCGGCGGACATGCACCGGCAGTGCGAGCTGAACCCGCGCGGCTCCGGCGGCACCTGCCGGGTGGTCGCCTCGCTGTACTCGGCGGGCCTGGTGGCCAACTCCTGGCACCAGCGCTGGGGTCCGCCGGTGAGCGAGCCGATGGGCGGGTGGGCGATGGCGGCGCTGGTGGTGGTCGTGCTGCTGGCGGTGCGGGTGCCCGCGTTCGCCCGGCGCCGGGTGCCGCGCGAGGACGCGCACCGGTTGACCGAGGCCGAGGGCGACCGGGCCGCCTACCTGGGCCTGGTGCGGCTGCTGAGCCTGGGCGGGATCGTGCTGGCGGAGTCGGTGCTGGCGTTCGGCCCGCTGCTGTCGGTGCCGGTGGCCGACCTGTGGCCGGTGACCTGGCTGCTGCAACTGGTGCCGCTGTTCTTCTTCGCGGGCGGCAACTCCAACCTGCTGGCCTGGCGCGCGGCGCGGGCGGCGGGCACCGGCTACGGCGGGTACCTGGCGCGGCGGGTGTCCTGGCTGATCCGGCCGGTGCTGGCGTTCGTCACCGCGTGGCTGGTGGTGCCGCTGTCGCTGGACCTGCTCGACGCCCCGGACGCGGTGGTGGCCGCCTTCGGCAGGCTCGTCGCGCAGCCGCTGTGGCTGCTCGGGCTGTACCTGCTGGTGGTCGGCGCGGCCCCGGTCGCGCAGTGGGCGCACGAGCGGGCGCCGCTGCTCACCCCGGCCGCCCTGGCCGCGGGCGTGGTCGGGCTCGCGGTCGCCGGGTCCGGCTCGGTCGCCGCGCACCTCGGCGGGATCGTGCTGGCGCTGTTCTTCGGGCAGCTTTCGTTCCTCTACGCCGACGGCACGCTGTGGCGGCCGCGCAGGCGGGTGCCCGCGGTGGTCGCCGCGGCCGCGCTGCTCGGGCTGGTGCTGCTGACCACGCTCTTCGGCTCCTCCCCCGGCCTGATCGCCGAACCCGCCGAGACGGCCAGCTTCGTGCCGTCGGCGCCCGCGGTGCTGCTGCTCGGGCTGGCCCAGGTGTGCCTGGTGGTGGCGCCGGGCCCGGCCGGGGTGCGGGCGGTGGCGCGCGGGGCGGCGGTGCGGGCGGTGCGCTTCGCCCGGTCGGCGCCGATGACGGTCTACCTGGTGTACCTGTGCGCGCTGCTGCTGCTGGCCGGGGTGGTCGGCGCGCTGCGCTGGACCAGGGCCGCCGGGTGGGTGCCCTCCCCGCGCACGCTGGCCGCGATCGGGCTGCTGGCGGTGCCGACGGCGCTGGCGTTCCTGCTGTTCGAGCGGCACCGGCACACCCCGGAGCCGGTGGCGGAGCACCCGCGCCCGGGCAGCCGCTGGGAGGTGGTGGCCGCGACGCTGGGCACCGCCTACGGCGCGCTGGGCATCGTCGGGTTCGCGGTGACCGGGCTGACCGGCACCGGGCACGGCGCGGTGGTGCTGGGGATGCCGATGGACCCGATGGCGGGGGTGATCCACCTGCTGCTGGGCTGGTACCTGCTGCACTCGGTGCGGGTGGGCACCGGCGCGACGCCGTGGCCGTGGCTGCTGGCGGCGGTGGCCTGCGTGCCGCCGATGGTCACCACGGTCAGCGACACCGGCGACGCTGTGCACTCGATCACCATCGGCGTGGCGCTGCTGGCGGCCGTGGCCACCGCGTGGCCGCGGCGCGGACCGGGGCGTCCGGGCAGCTCGGAGCCGGTGTCGCGGCGACCGGCACGGGTGAACGGGGGTTCCGGGGTGCCCGGCTGAGCCCGTGCCGTGGCAAGCTCCCCGGAATCGTATGTCACAGTACGGACAACCTGGGCGGCCCTGTTCGCGTCTGTTCCGAAGACGGGGCAGAACGGCCGCCGCTTTCGACACGACGTGCGCGACGGCGTGCCGCGCGCCGCCGACGGGGAGGAGCAGGGCGTGGAGTACCGGCCGCCTGGGTCAGGCAGCGCCGCGGGCCGGGAGCGGTCCGCCCAGGCACGTGCCGACCGCGGGAGAGGCGCCGAGCCCGGCGCCGCCCGGTCGGGGCGCCCGGCCGACCGCGTGCGCCAGTCCGCCGACCGCACCCGCCAGCCCGGGGACCGGGGCCGCCAGCCGGGCGAGCCCGCCGACCGCCGCCAGCCCCCGCCGGACCGCCGCGGTCGCGCCGCCGAGCCCGCCCGCGAACCCCGGGAGCGCCGCGGCGCCGCGGCGCGCGGCCGGGCGCCCGAGCGCGCAGCCCGCCCCACGGCCGCCCGCGCCAACGCCGCGGCGCCCACCGAGAAGATCGCCCCGCGCGCCCGACCCGCCGCCGCACCGGTCGCCGACCGGCGCCCCCGGTACGTCGCGGGCAAGTCCCTGGTGACGCTGCTGTCGGCGGCGATGGTGGTCACCCTCGGCTACTACTGGAAGGTCACCGACGACTTCTCCGACGACCTGACCCGGGCGAACGTGATCGACGGCGCCTCGGTGGAGAAGCCGGCCGACGGCGCGATCGACATCCTGATGGTCGGCATGGACAGCCGAACCGACCCGCAGGGCAACCCGCTGTCGAAGGAGCGGCTCGCGGAGCTGCACGCGGGCGTGGCCGACGGCGAGGTCAACACCGACACGCTGATCCTGATCCGGATTCCCAACGACGGCGGCAAGGCCACCGGCATCTCGATCCCGCGCGACTCCTACGTGGACATCCCCGGCCACGGCAAGCACAAGATCAACTCCGCCTACGGCCGGGCGAAGCTGCAGGCGTACGCGGGGTTGAAGGAGGACGGCGTCGGCGGCCGGGACCTGGAGGTGCGGTCGAACCTGGAGGGCGCCAAGAGCGTGATCGCCACGGTCAACAAGCTCACCGGCGCCACCGTCGACCACTACGCCGAGATCAACCTCTTCGGCTTCGCCGACATCACCCAGGCCATCGGTGGCGTCGAGGTCTGCCTGAACAAGGCGACCAAGGACAAGTTCTCCGGGGCGGACTTCCCCGCCGGGGTGCAGACCATCTCCGGGGTGCCCGCGCTGGCGTTCGTCCGGCAGCGGCACGGCCTGCCCAACGGCGACCTGGACCGGATCGTCCGCCAGCAGACGTTCATGGGGGCCATGGCGAAGAAGGTGTTCTCCCAGGACGTCATCGCCCCCGGCTCGGAGACCCTGCCCAAGCTGCAGGAGGCGATCTCCAAGTCGGTCGTGCTGGACGAGGACTGGAACATCATGCAGTTCGCCCAGCAGATGACCGGCATCACCGGCGGCAAGGTCGCCTTCGAGACCATCCCGCACGGCACCATCGACCTGCAGACGCCCAACGACGGCTCGGCGATCGAGATCGACCCGGACGACGTGCGCGCCTTCGTCCGGCACCTGCTCACCCCGGACGCGCCGACCAGCAGCGCGGGCCCGAGCAGCGCCCCCGCGGGCGGCACCACGGAACCGGGGTCGACCGAGGCGGAGTCCAAGCCGACCGTCAACGTCCTCAACGGCTCCGGCAGGACCGGCCTGGCCGCGGACGTGGTGAAGACGCTGACCGGCAAGGGGTTCACCGAGGGCAGCACCGGCAACGCCGCGGCCCGCGCCAAGACCGTGATCCGCTACGCCACGGGCCAGCAGGACCTCGGCACGATGGTCGCCGACGCCCTCGGCGGCGACTACACCGTCGAGCAGGACTCCGACCTGGGCAAGGGCAAGGTCTCGGTGATCCTCGGCAAGGACTACACCACCGCCGACGGGTTCGGCGGCGCGCCCGCGCTCGACCTGGGCGCCCCGGCGCGCGCCGCGCTCCAGCCCGCGGTGCCCTGCATCAACTGACCCCGCCCGGCTCACCCGTTCGGCGCAACTTCGGGTGAGTCGCGTCAGGGTGCGGTGACCTCGCCTTCTCTCCAGTGGAACCCGGCTGGAGAGGGGCGTGCGCGGCGCATGGATGGAGCGGCGTACCAGCGGGTGCTGGGGGACGAGATCCGGAAGCTGCGCAAGAGCCGGGGCTGGACCCGCAAGGAGCTCAACGCCCGGCTGCCCAGCGGCATCTCGTTGCAGACCCTGGCGACCTACGAGCTGGGCACCCGGCGGTGCTCGGTGCTGCGGTTCGTGGAGATCTGCCTGGCCCTGGGCGAACCGCCGCACCGGCTGCTGGCCCGGGTGCAGGCCCGCGTGGTCCCCGACGACCCGGCGGGCGGGGTCCGCCTCGACCTGCGCCGGGTCGCCCGGGAGCGGTCGCCGGAGCTGGCCCCGCTGCGCCGCTGGGCGGTCGAGCGGCTCGGCGGGCGCGACGGGGCGCGGCCGGTGCCGGTGCACCTGGACGTGGACGCGGTGGCGCGGATGGCGGAGCTGTGCGGGCTCCCGGCGCCGGACCTGCTCGCGCGGCTGCGCGACCTGTCGGACGCGCCGGAACCCCCGCACGGCTGAACCCCGCCGCCGGGTGGGGCTCAGCCGTGCGGGGTTCAGCGTCGGGGGCTCAGCTCGCGGTGAGCTGCGGGGTCCGGCTGCGGGTGATCAGCTCGAAGTCGGCCGCGTCGACCTTGCGGGTCTTGAGCCAGTAGCGCCAGGTGAACCCGGGCCACAGGGTGCGGTTGACGCCCTGGGCGTCGAGGTACCAGCTCTTGCAGCCGCCCTGGGTCCAGACGCCCTCGCGGAGCTTGCGCTGGATCTCGACGTTGAACTTCTCCTGCGCCGCCGGGCGGACGTCGATGGCCTCGACGTTGTGCCGCTCGGCGAGCTTCATCGCCTCGCGGATGTGGTTGAGCTGCGACTCGATCATGAACACGACCGAGTTGTGGCCCAGGCCGGTGTTCGGGCCGAGCAGGAAGAACAGGTTCGGGAAACCGGCGACGTTGATGCCGTTGTAGGTGGTGATGCCCGCCTCGGCCCACATCTTGCCCAGCTCGACACCGTCGCGGCCGGTGATGTCGAGGTGCTCCATGGAGTCGATGACCTGGAAGCCGGTGCCGTAGATGATGGCGTCGACCTCGATCTCGCGGCCGTCGTTGGTGACGATGCTCCTCGCCTTGACCTCGGCGACGCCGGAGGTGTCGAGGGAGACGTTGTCGCGGCGGAAGGCCGGGTAGTAGTCGTTGGAGATCAGGACGCGCTTGCAGCCCATGACGTAGTCCGGGGTGAGCTTGGCGACCAGCTCCGGGTCCCGCACGGACCGCTTGATGTTCCACGCGGCCAGCCTGGACGCCGCCTTGAGCATCCCCTGGTGGCCGTTGAAGCCGATCGCGCGGGCCTCGTTGAGCCAGTACAGGAAGTTGCGGTAGCCGCGGTGGGCGCCGGGGACCTTCGCCAGCGCCGTCTTGGCCCAGCCGGGCATGGCGTGGTCGGGCTTGGGCATGACCCACGGCGGAGTGCGCTGGAACAGGGTCAGCTCGGCGACCTGCTTGGCGATGCGCGGCATGAACTGCACCGCGCTGGCACCGGTGCCGATCACGGCGACCTTCTTGCCGGTGAGGTCGTAGTCGTGGTCCCAGCGCGCGGAGTGGAAGGCGGTGCCCTCGAAGTTCTCGATGCCGTTGAGGTGCGGGACCTGCGGCAGGTGCAGCGCACCAATGCCCGCGACGACGTACTGCGCGACGTAGGTGTCACCGCCGGTGGTGGCGATGTACCAGCGGTTCTCCTCCTCGTCCCAGCGCCCGCCCGCGACCTCGACGCCGAAGGTGGTGTTGCGGGCGAGGTCCCACTTGGCGGCCACGTCGCGCATGTACTGGTAGATCTCCGCCTGCGGGGCGAACGCGCGCGACCAGTCGGCCTTGGGCTCGAAGGAGAACGAGTACATGTGCGACTGGATGTCGCAGGCGCAGCCCGGGTAGCTGTTGTCGCGCCAGGTGCCGCCGAAGTCGTCGGCCTTCTCCAGCACGACGAAGTCCTCGCGGCCCTCCTTGCGGAGCTGGATGGCCATGCCCATGCCGGAGAACCCGGTGCCGACGATCACCACACCGGTGTGGATGAGTTTGCCCATGGGCCGCGCCTCCGTGACTAGTATGTACCTGTTACCCGGAGTCAAGCTTACTCTGAGTAGGTTACTTGCGGTAGAGTCAATCCCGTGACAATGACCGGTGGCAAGGTTGAGCGCAAGCGACGAATGCCCCGCGCCGAGCGCGAGCGGCAGATGATGGCCGTCGCCGAGGAGATCTTCGCCGACCGGGGCTACCTGGCCGCCTCCATGGACGACATCGCCGAGCTGTGCGGGGTCTCCAAGCCGATGATCTACGAGTACTTCGGCTCCAAGGAGGGCCTGCTCGTCGCCTGCATCCGCCAGGCCCGCACCGAGCTGGCCAAGGCCACCACCGAGTCGGTCGTGGGGTCCACCAGCGCGGAGGAGGCCCTGCGCCGCGGCCTGGTCGCCTTCTTCGAGTTCACCGACACCCACCGCCGCGCCTGGTCGCTCATGCTGCGCAGCGAGGCCGCCGTGGCCGGACCGGCCGCCGCCGCGGAGATCGAGGCGGGCCGCCAGGAGCAGGTGGAGATCGACCTCGCCCTGTTCAAGGCCTTCCTGCCCGACGCCCCCCACCAGGACCTGGAGGCGGCCGCCCAGATCGTCGTCGGCGCCTGCGAGCGCCTGTCGCTGTGGTACGTCAACCAGGACGAGGTCACCGCCGAGCAGGCCGCCGACCACCTGATGCGGGCACTGTGGACCGGGCTGTCCAGCATGGTCGAGAACTGAATTCCGGCACCGCGCCGACACCGGGCCTACGCTGGTCGGTGAGCAGAACAGGAGGGCCAAGGATGTTCGAGCCGATCCTGGCGAACTACACCCGCGACGGCGACGACTGGAAGGTCGAGGTCACGGGCGGGGACGAGGTCCTCACCGCGACCGCCCCCGGCCTCATCGCGGCCCGCGACCAGGCCGACCAACTCGCCGAGCGCATCGCCCCCGGCGACCAACCCCGCACCGTCGTCCACACCCTGGACGGCGACGCCCTGGGCTTCACCACGGCCTACCTGACCGCCCGCCTGGCCACCCCACCCCCAGGCCCACCCCCCGCCACCGACGAGGCGACAACCGCCTGAGCCGACACCACCGGCACCAGTCCCGAGCAGGCAGGCCACCAGAACACCCCGAACCCCACAGGCGGGCGGGCAACCACACCGAACCCACCGAGCGCAGCAGGCGACCATCCCCCGCCAACCGCCGGTCTGGCGGCTGGCCACCCGCAACCTCACCGGCGCAGCGAAAGCCAGCCACCCAACAAACCGCCGGCCCGGCGCCGGAATGCCCGGGTGGGTGGATGTGCTTGGGTGGGGGAAGCGATCATGTGCAAGCCTGCCTGGGCAGTGGGGCACTCTTTTCGCCCCACTCGGTCACACCAGGCACATGATCGCTGTAGGGGCCCCGCCCAAGCAGATCCACCCACCCGGGCACGCCCCAAAAAGTCCCGGGCTTTGAAACCACGGCACGGCTGAGCAGATCAGCCCACCCCCAGCACCCGCAACAAACCCCGGTGCTGGAAACACAGCCAAGCGGAGCCACAGAGGCACCGCCAAGGGGACCAAGACACCGCCGAGAGAAACCCCGGCAGGCAGAGCGAGTCGTCCTCAGCCGCCGAAGCGGCTGAGGACCTCCCACTAGCTGAAGATCCTGCGCACCACGAGCAGGCCCACCAGCACACCCACGCCGATGAGGGCGTACTTGACCTTCGGTTCGTCGAGCTTCGAGCGGGCCTCGGCCTTGGCGTTGTCCACCAGCCGCTTCGGGCTCGCCTTGGTGCCCAGTTGGTCCAGGGTCGCGGCGAGCGCGTCACGCGCCTGTTCGATCTCGCGCTGGATGGTGTCGGGGTCGCGGGCCACGTGTCCTCCTAGGAAACCGCCGTCGGCGGGCACCACGGTAGATCACCCACCGGCCGCCCCGCGCGCCGGCCACGCCGTTACCCTGGGGCGTGGCCGTCGACACAGGCGGCCCCGGGACCGTAGCCCAATTGGCAGAGGCACACGGTTTAGGTCCGTGCCAGTGAGAGTTCGAGTCTCTCCGGTCCCACCCTTCCGCACCGACCCGCGTCAGCCTCAGTGCCGTGGCCACGGCACTGGATTCAGACACAGGTCCGACCTGGCCCGATCCCACTGCGGTCGCCCACCGCAGCGGGCACGCACGAGATCGACCGGTGACCACTGGACCGGAGACTAGTTTTAAACTAGTTTGCAACTATGCCTTCTACTGCGTCCGAGATCAACTTCAGCGACTTGTCCAACAAACCGGCCGACTCGGTGCGCAAGCTGCAGGAGGCGCCGAACCAGACACTCCTCGTACACCGGCGGGGCGGTGAAGAGGATCTGGTGCTCACGACGGCCAGCCGGGCGAACGAAGTGCGAGAGGTCGTGGCGACCACCACCACCCTCTTCATCGCCCTGATGCAGCAGCACGCGGAGGTCCGCGGGCTCGTCACGGACGTCATGCCGAAGGCCTTCCCGTGGGTGCGATTCCTGCCTCGTGAGGACATGCAGGCCTTCGTCGTCGAATTGGTCCACACCCTCGAGGCCGCGAACTCGCTCGGCACGCCTGCGCCGGTCACCCGACTGATCGCCGAGTGGCAGCACACCGCTGAGGTCCACGCCGATCCGCGACTGCTGAAGATCCTGCGCCAGGAGGGCGAGGACCTGGGTGACGTTCCCGCACCCGGGGCAGCCTCCGCGTGAGCCCGAAGAGGAACGACCCGGTCGCACCGCCGACCGTCGGCGGTGAATGGCGCGTGAGGTACAGCAAGAGCGATGCCGTCGACGGGTGGGGCGAACTGGAGAACCGTGCGGCCAACAACCTGCGTGACGCATGGGAGACCATGCGTCACGACCCCGGCCCGGGGCCGGGCAAGCCGACCGACAGACATCACCAGTTGAAAGGCAACCTGGCCGACGGCACCCACGGCGGACGACTCCTACCACGCTGGCAGATCGAGGTCACCGGCGGAGATCGCGTCTGGTACCTGCTCGACGTCGAGAAGCACACGGTGTGGGTCGAGTACGCGGGCCCGCATCCGAAAGTGACCGACTAGCAGGACTCCGGGCAGCGGCGACGACGATCGCCGGAGCCCGCGAGAACTGGTCGGCCTCGCGCAGATGCCGGGTCGAACGCCCGCGGACGGCAAACAGGTCGTCCGTCCCTCGAAGTAGGCTGGGGGCATGGCGAAGAAGCCGCAGCCGGGGACGATCGCGTCGAACCGGAAGGCGCGGCACGACTACCTGGTGCTCGACACGGTCGAGGCCGGGGTGGTGCTGGTCGGGACCGAGGTGAAGAGCCTGCGGTTGGGGCGGGCCTCGCTCGTCGACTCCTTCGCCACGATCGACGACGGTGAGGTGTGGTTGCGCGGACTGCACATCGCCGAGTACGCGTTCGGGACGTGGACCAACCACACGCCGCGGCGGGTGCGCAAGCTGCTGCTGCACCGGCGGGAGATCGACAAGCTGGCGCTGCGGGTGCACGAGGGCGGGTTGTCCCTGGTGCCGCTGTCGATGTACTTCGCCGACGGGCGGGTGAAGGTGGAGTTGGCGCTGGTGAAGGGCAAGAAGTCCTGGGACAAGCGGGCGAGCCTGGCCACCCGGGACGCCGAGCGGGAGATCGCGCGGGCGTTCTCGAACCACATCAGGGGGCGCGGGCGCTGAGCGCTGTGGGACGATTCACAGCGTGCGCGCGCCCCGACCCCTCGCCGCGCTCCTGCGGCTGGTGGACCGGTTCGAGGAGCGGGGGGTGCACGTGCCCGGGGCCGACGACAACCGGGCCGTGGCGCCGTGGCGGGACTTCGGCTGGTTGATCGCCGCCTGGCTGGTCGGGGTCGGGCTGTTCGTCCTGTTCTTCGCCTTCGCCGCCTGAGGAACCGGGGAACCGCGGATCGCGGCCGTGGCGTCGATCACCCGGTGTGCGCCGCTGGTCACGGCTCGGCCACAGCACGACACCAGGTCCGACTCAACCCCGCATCCGCTGCGGCGGTGGACCGCGCCTGCCGTCATGGTGGAGTGCGCACACCCCCGCGTCCCCCTCCGCGAGAAAGGCACGTCCGGTGAAGCTCGCCCGTCTGACCGCGGCCGCCTGCGCGGCGCTGGTGGCCGTCGCGGGTTGCGGTGCGGACGACTCCGCCCCCACCCAGGCCCCGACCCCGCCGCCGACGACCCTCAGCGACAAGGTCGCCCGGTCCGGGGGCCCCGCCTCCCGCGGCGGCGAGCGGACCTCCCTCGGCTCCGGTCTGACCATCACCGTGTCCGAGGCGAAGTCGTTCGTGCCGACGAACTCGGCCTCGCCGCCCGCCGTGCGGGCGGTCGGGTTCGACATGGCGGTGGAGAACGACGGCCCGGCCCCCTACAAGCCGACGCTGCTGTCGCTGTCGGCCACCGCCAACGGCACCGCCACCCAGCAGGTCATCGACTCCACCCAGGGCTACACCGGCGTCGTCGGCGGCCCGGAGGTGAAGCCGGGTGAGACGCTGCGGTTCTCGGTGGCCTTCGCCGTGCCACAGGAGAAGACCTGGGTGCACATCGGCGCCGCGCCGGAGCCGGGGGCCGGGAGCGCGGTGACGGTGTTCAGCGAAACCGCCTGAGCCGGGCCCGCTAGCGTCCACGCCATGAGCGAGACAAAGCCGGTCCCCCCTGGACGACTCTCCGCGGGCGACCCCGCCCCCGACTTCACCCTCCCCGACAGCGAGGGCAACCAGGTTTCGCTGTCGGACTTCCGCGGCCGGTCCGTGGTCGTGTACTTCTACCCGGCCGCGGCGACGCCGGGGTGCACCAAGCAGGCGTGCGACTTCCGCGACAACCTGGCCGAGCTGGGTGAGGCGGGCTACGCCGTGCTCGGCATCTCCCCGGACAAGCAGGCGAAACTGGCCAAGTTCGTCGCCGACGAGGGCCTGACGTTCCCGCTGCTGTCCGACGCGGACAAGGCGGTCATGAACGCCTACGGCGCCTTCGGCGAGAAGACCATGTACGGCAAGACGGTCACCGGCGTGATCCGCTCCACCTTCGTCGTCGACCCGGAGGGTGTGCTGAGTCACGCCCAGTACAACGTGCGGGCCACCGGTCACGTCGCCAAGCTGCGCAAAGACCTCAAGATCTGATCCGGGGCAACCTCCCGGCCCGCCGCGGCGTAACGGCTCGCAGCACGGGGAAGTTGGGTTCCGGACGGGTCAACTTCCCCGGCCGGGGGTCGCGTTCTTCCGGGCATGCGCCGTTGGCTCCTGCTCCCCGTCCTCGCCCTCGCGGTCGGTTGCTCGACCACCCCGGACCCCGGCCCGACCGTGCTGGCCGCCCCGGTGATCGCCCTGCCCGCCCCGGCCGAGCAGGACACCGCCGCCCCGCTCCCACCCGCGACCACGGCGCCACCGCCGTCCGACAGACCCCGGCCGACGCCGTCCGGGCCCGCTCCGACGGCGTCGGCGGTGGTCGGTGCCGTGCGCGGGGTGGACCGGGCCGCCGAGGTGGGGCTGCTCGTGCTGGACCGGGAGACCGGCACCGAGGTCGTCTCGGCGCTGCCGGACCGGCGGTTCCGGTCGGCGTCGCTGGTCAAGCTGCTGATCGCGGTGGACGTGCTGGAGGCCGGGGCGGACACCGCGACCCGGAAGCAGGTCGCGCGGATGCTGCGGTTGTCCGACGACGACATCGCCAGCGCCCTGTGGGTGCGGCGGGGCGGCGCGGCGCTGGTCACCCGGGCCGCCCGGGCGATGGGCCTGCGCGACACCCGCCCGCCCGCCATCCCCGGCCGCTGGGGCGACGTGCTGCTGACCGCCCGGGACGTGGCCGGGATCTACACCCACGTGCTGGAGGCGCTGCCCGCCGCCGACCGCGCGCTGGTCGTCGACGCGCTGGCCGCCGCGCCCCGGTCCGCGGCGGACGGGTTCGACCAGCACTTCGGCATCCCGGACGGGCTGAGCGCGCCGTGGGCGGTGAAGCAGGGCTGGTCGGATTCGACGCGGGACATCGTCGTGCACAGCACCGGTCTGGTGGGGGCGGGGTGGCGCTACGTCGTCGTGCTGCTGACCGAGCACCCGCTGCGCACGGCCTGGTCCACGGCCGCGAAGTCGGTCACCGCCGGAGCCCGGACCCTGGACGCGGTGCTCCGATAAATTAGTTGTCAGTTGAACTATTTTTCTCGGTCGAGCGTTGTACCCGCATGAGCGGGTGGCGGAAGCGGCTGTCGGTGGCGAGCGTGGTGGTCGCGATCGCCGCGGGCCTGGGTGGTTCCACGGCCGAGGCGTGCCAACCGCCCGCTGCCGCCGTGGCTCCTGAGCAGGCCGCACCCGGCGCGGGGGCACCGGTCCCCCAAGCCCGAGCGCTCTCCGCCGACCCGGTGGTCCACGCCGTGCGGGGCGCGGTGGCGGGCGCCTCGGTGGGGCTCGTGGTGTGGGACGCGGAAACCGGTCAGACCGTGCTGTCCACCGGCGCGGACCGGGCGTTCCACTCGGCGTCGCTGGTGAAGCTGCTCGTGGCCGTGCGGGCCGCGGGCCACCCGGAGTACGCCACCCGCGTCGAGCGGATGCTGCGCGACAGCGACGACGACGCCGCCAGCGCCCTGTGGGGCCTGCTCGGCGGCGACGCGCTCCCCACGACCGCCGCGGCCGAGATCGGCACCGCAGGCGTCACCGACCCGGACATCGCGGGCCGCTGGGGCAACACCCTGCTCACCCCCGACGCCGTGCTGGCCACCTACCGGTACCTGATGGCGGAACTGCCCGAACTGCTGGCCCCGCTGGCCGCCGCGCCGCAGCTCGCCGCGGACGGCTTCGACCAGCACTTCGGCATCCCGGCCGCCTTCGACGACTGGGCGGTCAAGCAGGGGTGGGGCAACGGCAGCGGCTTCACCGCCGTGCACTCCACCGGTGTCGTCGCCGACCGGTACGTGGTCGTGCTCATGGCCGAGTTCCCGGCGGGCACCGGGTTCAGCGCCGGGGCGGCAGCCGTGACCGCCGGGGCGCAGGCCCTGGCCGCGCTGCTGAGCGCCTAGCGCGCGATCACTGGGCCAGCACGCGCAGGTACGGGACCAGCAGCCGCAGGGCGCGGCCGCGGTGGGAGACGGCGTCCTTCTCCTCCGGTGCCATCTCCGCCGAGGAGCGGGTCCCGCCCTCGGGCACGAAGATCGGGTCGTAGCCGAAGCCGTTGGTGCCGCGCGGTTCCCGGCTGATCGTGCCGCGCCACTCGCCGCGCAGGGTGGTCTCGGTGCCGTCCGGGAGGACGAAGGCGACCACGCAGACGAAGCCGCCGCCGCGCCGCTCGTCGGGCACGTCGGTGAGCTGACCCAGGAGCAGGTCGAGGTTGGCCTGGTCGTCGCCGTGCCTGCCGGACCAGCGGGCGGAGAGGACCCCGGGCATGCCGTTGAGGGCGTCGACGGTGACGCCGGAGTCGTCGGCGATGACCGGGAGGCCGGTTTCGCGGACCGCGTCGCGGGCCTTGGCCAGGGCGTTCTCCTCGAACGTGGCCCCCGTTTCGGGGGCGTCGGGGAACTCGGGGAGGTCGGCGAGGCCGACGATCTCCACCCCGTGCACGTTCTCGGCCACCAGGATGCGCCGCAACTCGGCCAGCTTCTTCTGGTTGCGGGTGGCGAGCAGGACCCGGCTCACTTGCCCGCCTTCGGCTGGGTGGACTTGGCGGGCTTCGGTTCGGGCAGGGTGCCGGGATACGGCAGGGCCAGTGCCTCGGCCTGCACGCGGTTGATCTCCGCGCACCCCTGCAGCGCCAGGTCGACCATCTTGTCCAGGGTGGAGCGGGCGAACGTGGCGCCCTCGCCGGTGCCCTGCACCTCGATCAGGGTGCCCGCGTCGGTGGCGACGACGTTCATGTCGACCTCCGCGCGCGAGTCCTCCTCGTAGGGCAGGTCCAGGCGGATGCGGCCGCCGACCACGCCGACGCTGACCGCAGACACCGCGCAGGACAGCGGCTGCGGGTCGGCGAGCCTGCCGCCCGCGGCCAGCCAGGTGACCGCGTCGGCGAGGGCGACGTAGGCGCCGGTGATGGCCGCGGTGCGGGTGCCGCCGTCGGCCTGGATCACGTCGCAGTCGAGGTGGATGGTGTTCTCGCCGAGCGCGGCCAGGCCGATGCAGGCGCGCAGGGAGCGGCCGATGAGCCTGCTGATCTCGTGCGTGCGGCCGCCGACGCGGCCCTTGACCGACTCGCGGTCGCTTCGGGTGTTGGTGGCCGACGGGAGCATCGCGTACTCGGCGGTGACCCAGCCGAGCCCGGAGCCCTTGCGCCAGCGCGGCACGCCCTCGGTGACGCTGGCCGCGCAGAGCACCCTGGTGCGGCCGAACTCCACGAGCACCGAGCCCGCGGGCCAGTCCTGGTAGCCGCGGGTGATCTTGATGTCCCGGAGCTGGTCGTCGTTCCTGCCATCGCTTCTCACCACGTCGGCCAGCCTAGATGGGCCACTCAGACCTCGTAGCTCGCGCCCTGCCGGACGATCACCACATCGCCCCGGTAGGCCGCCCTGGCCTCGGCGAGGACGGCCGCGGAGTCGGTCCACGGGGGGATGTGGGTGAGCAGCAGCCTGCCCACCCCGGCCTGCGCGGCGATCTCGCCCGCCTCCCGGCCGGACAGGTGCAGGTCGGGGATCACCGCGCCGGAGTGCGTCCAGGACGCCTCGGCGAGGAGCGTGTCGACGTCGTGCACCAGGTCGGGGAGCACGGCGTTGACCCCGGTGTCGCCGGTGTAGCCCAGGCTCCGGCCGCCGTGGCTGATCCGGAAGCTGTAGGACTCGCACGGGTGCGCGGCCGGGGCCGCGACGACCTCGAACGGGCCGACCTGGAACTTGCCGGTGTTCAGCGGCACGAAGTCGTAGACGTCGGACAGGTTGGTGACCTGCCGGTCGGCCTCGTCGGTGCCGTACTGCGCGCTGAACCGGGTCGGTGCCTCCGCGGGGGCGTGCACCGGCAGCTTGTTCGCCCGCGGGTCGATCGTCGGCGCCGGGTGGTAGCGGCGGTAGACGCTCAGCGCGGAGAAGTCGGCGCAGTGGTCGGCGTGCAGGTGCGAGAACAGCAGGGCGTCGAGCTCGAACGGGTCGCGCAGGGCTTGCAGCGCGGAGAAGGTCCCGTTGCCGAGTTCGACGCCGAGCAGGAACCCCTCGGCCTCCAACAGGTAGCCGGAGGCGGGGGCACCGGGTCCGGGGACGCTCCCGGAACAGCCGAGGACGGTCAGCAGCACGTCGGACAGCCTGTCACACGCGGGGCCCTCCGCACGATCACCGGATGGCCGAGGGGGCCACCCCGGCCAGTTCCGGGCCGAGGAACCGGCGGGCCAGGCGGTGGAACGGTTCAGCCTCCCCGGTGGTCCGGAACTCGTGCGGCCCGGGGTCGCCCTCCTCGGCCACCTGACCACGTTCGGTGAGCACCCGGAAGACGTCCTTGGCGCACTCCTCGGCGCTCGACACCAGGGTCACGTCGGGTCCCATCACCACTTGGATGAGGCCGGTGAGCAGCGGGTAGTGCGTGCAGCCGAGGACCACGGTGTCGACCTCGGCCTGCTGGAGGGGTTCGAGGTAGGTCTGCGCCAGGCCGAGGATCTGGCGGCCCGCGGTCACACCGCGTTCCACGAAGTCGACGAACCGGGGGCAGGCCGAACCGGTCACGGTGATGCCCGCGGCGGCGGCGAACGCGTCGTCGTAGGCGCGGGACCGAATCGTTCCAGCGGTTCCGATCACTCCGACCCGCCCGGACCGGGTGGCGGCCGCGGCCCGCCGGGTGGCCGGGACGATCACCTCGACCACGGGCACGTCGTAGCGTTCGCGGGCGTCACGCAGGCAGGCCGCCGAGGCCGTGTTGCAGGCGATGACGAGCATCTTGACCCCGTCGGCGACAAGGCCGTCGGCGATGTCCAGCGCGCGGGCGCGGACCTCGGCGATGGGCTTGGGGCCGTACGGGCTGTGCGCGGTGTCGCCGACGTAGCGCAGCCGCTCGTGCGGGAGCTGGTCGAGGATGGCGCGGGCGACGGTCAGCCCGCCCACCCCGGAGTCGAAGATCCCGATCGGCGCGCTCACGCCGGGAACACCGGGGGCGCGGTGGCCTGCCGCTTGGCGACCCCCTTGTTCGCCCGCGCGACGAACCAGGCCGCGAGGACACCGCCGACCGCCCCGAACAGGTGCCCCTGCCAGGAGATCCCCTGGTTGCCCGGCAGCACCCCGAACAGCATCGTGCCCCAGTACAGCAGCAGCGCGGCGGCGACGCCGAGCTGCACCGCGCTGCGGTTGAACAGGCCGCGGACCAGCAGGAACAGCAGCCAGCCGAAGCAGATCCCGGACGCGCCGACGGTGACGCCCGGCGCGCCGGTCAGCCACACGCCGACCCCGGAGACGACCCAGATGGTGGCGGTCACCGCGACCCACTGGCCCAGCCCGTTGGCCATGGCCAGGAAGCCGAGCACGAGGAACGGGAGCGTGTTGCCGATCAGGTGCCCCCAGCCGCCGTGCAGCAGGGGCGCCCACAGGATGCCGTCGAGCCCGGACACCGAGCGCGGGATGATCCCGTTCTGGTCGAGCTGCGCGGGCAGGATGACGTCGACCAGCTCCACCAGGTAGAGCAGCGCGGTGAACGCCCCGATCACGATCCCGGCCTGAGCCGGGTTCGGCGGCAGGACGCGGGCCGAGGGGGCCTTGACGGGCGAAGTGCTCACGGTTCGAGGCTACGTGTTTTCCGCACCCCGGGTATCCGGGACGATCCCGAGACCGGCCCCGGGGCGCACCGCTCCCCGACGCGTCAGATCAGGCCCAGTTCGCGGGCCCGGACACCCGCCTGGAACCGGGTCTCGGCGCCGAGGGCGGCCATCAGCTCGGCCACCCGGCGCCGGTAGGTGCGCACGGACAGGCCGACGGTGCGGGCGGCGGTCTCGTCCTTGGCGCCCGCGGCCAGCGCCTCCAGCACCCGTGGCGCCAGCGCCCGCAGGTCGGTCCGGTCGGCGTCCCACAGCTCCAGCGGGGCGGCGGTGGCCCACGCGGTGTCGAACAGCGAGGCGATGCCCTGCACGACCTCGGGCACCGTGACGACGCTGTAGCCGCGCGGGCCGTGCGCGGTGTCGCCCGCCAGGACGGCCACCCTGCGGTCGATCAGGACCGTCTCGTTCACCTCGCGCTCGGGCACCCGCACTTCGGCGCCGAGGTCGGCCATGGTGTGCGCGTAGCCCGCGAAGGCCGGGTCGAGCAGCAGGCCCGCGCGGTAGAGCTTGCAGACCCGCACCCCCGGCGGGAACCGGGTGGCGGGCACCGACGCGGTGCGCGTGACCACCCAGGAGAAGAGCTGGTCGACGGCGCAGCTGATCTCGGTGCGCGCGTGCGCGAAGGCGTGCGCCAGCCACGGGTACAGCTCCTGCTCGCCGCGCACGACGGTGATCCCCGATGTCGTCATCACCTCCAGTCTGCACCTGGAGCGGCACCAGGTCGGGAGCGAGTCCGGTGGCAGAGTCCTGCCAAAGCGAGCCCTCCCGCGCGGGAGGGGGCATGGTGGAGGCCATGCAGAAGAACGGGAAGCTCGGGGCGGCCGAGGTCGGCCGCATCGGGTACGGAGCGATGCAGTTGGCGGGCCCGCACGTGTTCGGGCCGCCGGAGGACCGCGACGCCGCGGTGGCCGTGCTGCGGCGGGCGATCGAACTGGGTGTGCGGCACCTGGACACCTCGGACTACTACGGCCCGTACGTGGTGAACGAGATCATCGCCGAGGCCCTGCGGCCCTACCCCGACGACCTGGTGCTGGTCACCAAGGTGGGTGCGCGCCGCGACGCGCAGGGCGGGTGGCCGGAGGCGCTGGAGGCCGACGACCTGCGGCTGGCCGTCCGGGAGAACCTGGACCGCCTCGGGGTGGACAGCATCGACGTGGTCAACCTGCGGATGCCCGGGTTGACCGGCCCGGTGGAGCGCTCGCTCGCCGAGCCGTTCGGGGTGCTGGCCGAGCTGCGCGAGCAGGGGCTCATCAAGGAGCTGGGTGTCAGCAACGTCACCGCCGCGCAGCTCACCGAGGCGCGGTCGATCGCGCCGGTGGTGTGCGTGCAGAACCTGTTCAACGTCGTCGACCACGGCGACGACGCGCTGGTGGACGAGACCGCGGAGCTGGGCATCGCCTACGTGCCGTTCTTCCCGCTCGGCGGGTTCACCCCGATCCAGGCCGAGGCCCTGAACCGGGTCGCCGCGCGCCACGGCGCCACCGACCGGCAGGTCGCGCTGGCCTGGCTGCTGCACCGGTCGCCGAACATCCTGCTGATCCCGGGCACCTCGTCGATCGCGCACCTGGAGTCCAACCTGGCCGCGGGCGACATCGAGCTGACCGAGGATGACCTGGCCGACCTCACCCTGTGAACCGACGACCCGGCCCTGGCCGCTGGTCGGCCAGGGCCAGGTCGACGGCGAGTTCGGCGTGCAGGCGGGTGGTCGGGAACACCGGCACCGGGCTGTCCCGGGCGGACACCAGCAGCTCGATCTCGGTGCACCCCAGGACCACCCCCCGCGCGCCCCGCTCGACCAGCCTGCCGATCACCTCGCGGTAGACCTGCCTGGACGACTCCTCGACGACCCCGAGCACCAGCTCCTTGTAGATGATCCGGTGCACCTCGGCGCGGTCGGCGGCGCCCGGGGTGAGCACGTCGAGGCCATGCGCGGCGAGCCTGCCGGTGTAGAAGTCCTGCTCCATGGTGAAGGCGGTGCCGAGCAGGCCGACGGAGGTCAGGCCCGCCGCGGTCACGGCCTCGGCGGTCGCGTCGGCCAGGTGCAGCAGCGGCACGCCGAGCCCGTCGGTGATGTGGTCGGCGACCTTGTGCATGGTGTTGGTGCACAGGACGACGACCTCGGCCCCCGCCCGCACCAGCGCCCGGGCCGCGTCCGCGAGCACCGCGGCGGCGTCGTCCCAGCGGCCCTCGACCTGCATCCGCTCGATCTCGGCGAAGTCCACCGAGTACAGCACGCACCGCGCCGAGTGCAGCCCGCCCAGCCGCTCCCGCACGCGCTCGTTGACGATCCGGTAGTACTCCGCCGAGGACTCCCAGCTCATCCCGCCCAGCAGGCCGATCACCTTCATGGCGGCCATTGTGCCCGGGTTCAGGCCAGGGATCGGGACAGGCGCACCAGGCTCTCGGCCATGGTCCGCCCGATCGCCGCCGCGCCGAACAGGTGCAGGGCGATCGCCCGGCCCGCGCCCGCCGGGGTCAGGGTCTGCGCGAGGCGCACCCGGGTCGCGCCGCCCTGCGCGGTCAGCTCCACCCGGAACACCACGCCGGTGGCCCGCACCGGGGCCGGGTCGCCGTCGAGGCGTTCGGCCCGGTGCGCCCAGGCGATCACCCGCTCCGGGGTGAACTCCACGACCTCCTGGTCGACCTCCTGCCTGCGCCCCTCGAACCGGGCGTGCTGCACCCGCGCCTCACCGAGGCCGGAGCCGGACACCACGTCCACCCGGTCGGCGAAGCTGAACCAGTCGGGCAGGCGTGCCGCGTCGGAGACCACCGGCCACACCTCGGTGACCGGGGCGTCGACCACCGCGGTGCGGGAGATTGTCGGCATGACCGGCCACCCTAGGACACGGCGGGCGACCCCGGGGCACGGCGGTCAGGCCCAGAGGTGCCCGTCCAGCCGCTCGGCAGCCTCGTCGAGGCTGCCGCTGTAGGCGCCGGTGGACAGGTACTTCCAGCCGCCGTCGCAGACGATGAAGACGATGTCGGCCTCCCCGCCCCGGTTGGCGACCTTCTCCGCGACCGACAGCGCCGCGTGCAGGATCGCGCCGGTGGAGATGCCCGCGAAGATGCCCTCGGTCTCCAGGAGCTGGCGGGTGCGGCGCAGCGCGTCGTAGGAGCCGACCGAGTAGCGGCCGGTCAGCACCTCGGGGTCGTACAGCTCCGGCACGAACCCCTCGTCGAGGTTGCGCAGGCCGTAGACCAGCTCGCCGTAGCGCGGCTCGGCCGCCACGATCTCCACGTCCGGCTTCTGCTCACGCAGGTACCGGCCCACCCCCACCAGCGTGCCGGTGGTGCCCAGCCCGGCGACGAAGTGGGTGATCGACGGCAGGTCGCGCAGGATCTCCGGGCCGGTGCCGCGGTAGTGCGCGCCGACGTTGTCCGGGTTGCCGTACTGGTAGAGCATCACCCAGTCCGGGTGCTCCTTGGCCAGCTCCTTCGCCCGGCGGACGGCCTCGTTCGAGCCGCCCGCCGCGGGCGAGAAGACGATCCTGGCCCCGTAGGCCTGCAGGAGCGTCCTGCGCTCCTCGGAGGTGTTCTCCGGCATCACGCAGACCAGCCCGTAGCCCTTGAGCTTGGCGGCCATGGCCAGCGAGATGCCGGTGTTGCCCGAGGTGGGCTCCAGGATGGTGTTGCCGGGCAGCAGCACCCCGTCGCGCTCCGCGGCGGTGATCATGGCCAGCGCGGGCCGGTCCTTGATCGAGCCGGTCGGGTTGCGGTCCTCGAGCTTGGCCCACAGCCGCACGTCCGCCGACGGCGACAGCCGCGGCAGCCCGACCAGTGGGGTGTCGCCGAGCGCGTCGAGCAGTGAGTCGTAGCGGGCCATCGGAACAACCTCCCGGCGGGGTTTAGCGCGAGCCGCCGGCCACGGCGGGGAGGATGGTCACGTTGTCGCCGTCGGCGACCTTGGCGTCGAGGCCACCGGCGAAGCGCACGTCCTCGTCGTTGACGTAGACGTTGACGAACCGGTGCAGGGCGCCGTCCTTGACCAGGCGCTGCTTGAGGCCGCCGTGGTTGGCCTCCAGGTCGTCGATGACCTCGGCGAGGGTGGTGCCCGCGGCGGGGACCGACTTCTCCCCACCGGTGTGCGTGCGCAGGATGGTCGGGATCGAGACCGTGATGGCCATGGTGGAACCTCCGGGGTGTGCCAGTGCTACAGGGGAAGACGTGCGGGACCGCGCCCGGTATTCCTGGGTGCGCGGTTGATCACTGCGCGGTTGATCACTGTTCGGGTGCGTCGTCCGGGCCGGTGTGGGCGAACCGGTAGGACTCGACCACCTCGATCGGCTCCTCGGTGATCTCCCCGTCGACGATCCGGTAGGACCGCAGTTCGTGCTCCTGCGGGTCCCGGGTGGAGACCAGCACGTAGTGGGCGAACGGCTCGGAGGCGTAGGAGACGTCCGTGCGCGACGGGTAGGCCTCGGTGGCCGTGTGCGAGTGGTAGACCACCACCGGCACCTCGTCGTTGGCGGCCATCTCGCGGTACAGCCGGAGCAGGTCCGCGGAGTCGAACTCGTAGAACGTGGGCGAGCGGGCGGCGTTGAGCATCGGGATGAACCGCTCGGGGCGGTCCGAGCCGTCGTCGGGTCCCGCGATGACGCCACAGGCCTCGTCCGGGTGGTCCCGGCGGGCGTGGGCGACCAGCGCGTCCACGAGGTCTCGGCGGATCGTCAGCACGGCGCCCATCCTACTGGGTGGTTACCGGTCTCCCAGTCCGTGAGAGTTCATCACGTCGGCGCAGCTCAGCGGCGCAGCGCCTGGTAGGCGGCCGTGACGCGGTCCGCCGCGGCGCCGCACAGGGCGTCCAGCTCCAGCGGCCCGGTCGGCGGCCCGGTGCCGGTGGCGGCGGCGAACACCGTGGTCGCGGCGTCCGGCGCCCCGGCGCGGACCAGGCCGTCGCGGGCGGAGATGGCCACCCGCCTGCACCGAGCCTTGTCCAGCTCGGCGTCCACCACCACGACCACGACAGCGCCCTCGACCAAGGCCGACACCCCGTCGACCGGCCACTCCCCGGCCGCCTGGCAGGCCAGGTACCCCGCCTCGGCGTCCGGCGCGGGCCCGCCGGGGTTGGTCGCGGCGGGCACGATCGGCACCACCTGCCCCGGCCCCTCCCCCACCCGGAAGCCCCGGTCGCGCTCGCGCAACCAGCGCAGCACCCCGTCGGCGGCGGCCAGCCCGGCGGGTCCGCCGGAGGCCACGCACACCGCGTCGACCCGGCCCACCAGGTTCTCCGGGGCCAGCACGTCCAGCTCCCGGGTGCCGGGCGCCCCGCCACGGGCGTCGACGCCGCCGACGGTGCCCTCGTCGAAGAGCACCACCAGCGCGCCGCCGTGCCTGCCGAGCCGGGCGGTCACCGGGTCAGTCCGACGAGAGGGCTTGCACCAGCGACTCCTGCACCCAGGTCAGCCAGTGGTAGACGGCCAGGTGCGGGCTGCGCGGGTCGTCGTCGGGCAGCTCCTCGGGCATGTCGTCGGTCACCTCGATGGCGGTGCCCAGCGCCAGCCGCACGTCGTTGAGCGCGCTGAGCCACGCGTCGGCCTGCTCCAGCGACAGCCGGACCTCGCCGCCGTGGGTCGGGCAGGTCCCCAGCACCACCGCGGCCACCCCGACCTTGACGTCGAGCAGGCCCGGCTCGTGCAGCGAGCGCAGCATGGCGGCCGAGTCCAGGTCCTCCTTCGACGGGTTGTCGTCGTCGAGGCGGTGGAAGTCGGGCAGCAGCCGCGACAGGATCGGGTCGTCCGGGGAGCTGGTCGGCCCGGTGCGGATGCCGGTCAGCTCGGCCAGCTCGTCCTGCGGGGTCTCCTCGACCCTGGCGCGCAGCATGTCGTCGATCTGCGAGACCAGGCCGCGCAGCACGGCGGCCTCCTGCTTGTCGATGTCGGCGAAGAGCTTGTCGCCCTTGCGCTTCCACGGCTTCACGAGGTGTGCTCCATCGTCGCCCACAGGCCCGCGGCGTGCAGCTTCGCCACGTCGCCCTCGACCTTCTCCTTGCTGCCCGAGGAGACGATCGCCTTGCCCTCGTGGTGCACGTCGAGCATCAGCTTGGTCGCCTGGTCGCGGCTGTAGGCGAAGAGTTTCTGGAACACGTAGGTCACGTACGACATCAGGTTGACCGGGTCGTTCCACACGACGGTCTGCCACGGGCGGTCCTCGGCCACCACCTCGGACCCGGCCGGGTCGGCCTGTGTCTGCTCCATGTCGACTGGCGCGGTCATGGGTCAATGGTGGCACGACCGGATTCACCGGGTTCAGCGGATCTTCATTCGAACGGAGTAGAACGTCACAGATCACTTCGGCGTCCACCGGACACACCGGACCGTTCGGCGCCCTAGGCTGCTCCGCATGGCTGGGACCACGGCACTGCTGACCGACCACTACGAGCTGACGATGCTGTCCGCGGCGCTGGCCGACGGCACGGCCTCCCGGCGCTGCGTCTTCGAGGCGTTCGCCCGCAAGCTGCCCGAGGGCAGGCGCTACGGGGTCGTCGGCGGCACCCGGCGCGTGGTGGACGCCATCACCGACTTCCGCTTCGGCCCCGAGGAGGTGGCCCACCTGCGGGCGACGGGCGTGGTCGACGAGACCACCCTGTCGTGGCTGGCGGACTACCGGTTCGGGGGAGACGTCGACGGCTACGCCGAGGGCGAGCTGTACTTCCCGGGCTCCCCGGTGCTGACCGTGCGCGGCACGTTCGCCGACGCGGTGGTCCTGGAGACGGTGGTGCTCTCGATCCTCAACCACGACAGCGCGATCGTCTCCGCGGCGGCGCGGATGGCGGGGGCGGCGAACGGGCGGCCGATCATCGAGATGGGCGGTCGGCGCACGCACGAGCGGGCCGCGGTGTCCGCGGCGCGGGCGGCGTACCTGGCCGGTTTCGGCACCACCTCGAACCTGGAGGCCGGGCGGAGCTGGTCGATCCCGACGTCGGGCACCTGCGCGCACGCGTTCACCCTGCTGCACGACAGCGAGAAGGAGGCGTTCGAGGCGCAGGTCGCCGCCCTCGGGGTGGGCACGACCCTGCTCGTGGACACCTACGACATCACCGCGGGCATCGAGACCGCGGTGGCGGTGGCGGGCCCGGAGCTGGGCGCGGTGCGCATCGACTCCGGCGACGTCGGCGTGCTGGCCCGCCAGGCCCGCGAGCAGCTCGACGCGCTGGGCGCCACCGGGACCCGGATCGTGGTCTCCGGCGACCTCGACGAGTACGCGATCGCCGCCCTGCGCGCGGAACCGGTCGACGCCTACGGCGTGGGCACCTCGGTGGTCACCGGCTCGGGCAGGCCGACCGCGGGCATGGTCTACAAGCTGGTCGAGGTCGAGGGGCGGCCGGTGGCCAAGCGCAGCTCGCACAAGGAGTCGCGCGGCGGCCGCAAGCTGGCCCTGCGCAGGCACAAGCCCACCGGCACCGCGCTGGAGGAGGTCGTCTACCCGGCCGAGGGGCCCGCCCCGGAGGCGGGCGAGCACGACCGGCCGCTGCAGATCCCGCTGATCAGGGGTGGACAGGTGGTCGAGGACCTGCCCACCCTGGAGGACAGCCGCAACCGGGTGCGGCAGGGGCTGGTCAGCCTGCCCTGGGAGGGCCTCAAGCTCTCGGCGGGCGAACCCGCCATCCCCACCGTCCACCTCACGCGGGAGCAGTCATGAACCGGCCGGGCAAGAACGCGCTGATCGTCGTCGACGTGCAGAACGACTTCTGCGAGGGCGGCTCGCTGGCAGTGCCGGGCGGGGCCGCGGTGGCCGCGGCGATCAGCGCGCACGTGGCGGCGGGCGGCTACGACCACGTCGTGGCCACCCGCGACTACCACGTCGACCCGGGCGGGCACTTCAGCGAAACCCCGGACTTCGTCGATAGCTGGCCGGTGCACTGCGTGGCCGGCACCCCGGGCAGCTCGTTCCACCCGGAGCTGGACGTCAGCCCGGTCGAGGCGGTCTTCTCCAAGGGCGCCTACGCCGCGGCGTACTCCGGTTTCGAGGGCGAGGGCCCCGGCGGCGCGTCGCTGACCGACTGGCTGCGCGCCCGGGGGGTGGACCGGGTGGACGTGGTCGGCATCGCCACCGACCACTGCGTCCGCGCCACCGCCCTGGACGCCGCCGCCGCGGGCTTCGCCGTCACCGTCCGCCTCGACCTCACCGCGGGTGTCGCCCCGCCCACGGTCGAGTCGGCCCTGGCCCAGCTCCGCTCCGCCGACGTCACCCTGGTGGGCACCGTCGGCTGACCCGCTCCCGTCAGGAGGCCGTTGCCATCGGCGGCCGGGCGCGCAGCACCCGGTCGAGCGCCGCGCACACCCGCGCGGCGGCGTAGCCGTCCCCGAACGGGTTCGCCCGGTCGCGGACGCGCAGCTCCCCGGAGAGCACCCGGTCGGCCGCGTCGAGGACGCGGGCCCGCTCGGTGCCCACGAGCCAGGCGCAGCCCGCGTCCACGGCCTCCCGGCGCTCGGTGCTGTCGCGGGTGAGCAGCACCGGCACGCCGAAGGTGGGCGCCTGCTCCTGGATGCCGCCGGAGTCGGTCAGCACCAGCTCGGCGCGGCGCAGCAGCCAGACCAGGTCGGGGTGGTCCAGCGGCTCGGTGACGGTGACCGCCGGGTGCCCGCCGAGCGCGGCGGCGACCTGCGCGCGGACGCCCGGGTTGGGGTGCGCGGGCAGCACCGCGCGCACCCCGCGGTGGCGTTCGAGCAGCGAGCGCACGGCGCCGAGCACCCCGTCGAGCGGCGCCCCCCAGGACTCGCGGTGGTGCGGGGCGAGGAGCACCAGCCGGTCGGCCGTGCCCTCCAGCCCCCGCAGCACCGGGCTGGTGGGGCGCAGCCCGGACGCGGCGATCAGCCGGGCCGCGTCGACGGCCGTGCCGCCGGTGACGACGGTGGTGTCGGCGGGGACGTTCTCCGCGCGCAGCGCCGCCGCGGCGGCCGCGGTGGGCGCCAGGTGCAGCGCGGCGAGGCGGGCGACGAGCAGGCGGTTGCCCGCCTCCGGGGACGCGGTGCGCGGTCCCGCCTCCAGGTGCGCCACCGGGACACCGCGCCAGAACGCGGCGAGGGTGCCGCACAGGGCCGTGGTGGTGTCGCCCTGCACGACCACGGCGGCGGGGCGCACCCCGGCCAGCAGCGCGCCCAGCCGGGGCAGCAGCGCCGAGACCAGTTCGGCCTGCCCGCCCGCGCCCCGGCGCACCGGCAGCACCGCGTCGGGGGCCAGGCCGAACGGGGCCAGCGCCTGCTCGACCACGCCGACGTGCTGCCCGCTGTGCACGAGCACGGGACGCCTGCGCGGGTGCGCGGCCAGCTCCAGGGCGACGGGCGCGGCCTTGATCGCCTCGGAGCAGGTGCCCACCAGCACCAGGACGTCCTCACGCATGGCTCTTCCTCACCTCGCACGACAAGGCGCGGCCCCGGGCGGCCACCGCGTCCTCCCGAGGGGAACCGATCCATCCACAGTGGACATCCGGTCCGGGACCGCTCTTGCCCGGATCAACGACGGGACCCGGGTTGCGGAACGGGGTTTCGCCCGGAGGTGTGGTCCCCCGGCACGGGGTGCCGGGATTGCCCGGATCACCCCGCCGCACTACACGCACCGCTACCGCGCGCGTCACCCGATCCAGCGATGTTTTCCGGGTTCGCCGCACCACGATGATGTCGGACACACGCGTCACACGGGTGACGCCGACCCGTGGAGGACCCGTGGCACACCCGGAACCGGGCCCACCCCGGCGCGCGGCGGCCGAACCCCCGACCACCGCGCGCCCATCCCTCCACTTCGGACTTGACTGGCCCGGGTCGCGGACACCACCGCGGGCGACGCGCGAACCGGGGCGCGGGCGGTGAGCCCCGCGCTCCTCCTCGGCCTGACCCAGGCGCTCACGCTGGCGGCGGGCATCGCCTTCCTCTGCCACGCGGGCCTGGTCCTGCTCCCCCACCTGCGGCGCGGGCGTTCGGCCACCGGCGACGCGGACGCGCTGGAGTGGCACTTCCTGATCCCCTGCCGGGACCGCGAACCCGCCCTCGGCGACACGATCGGGTACCTCCGCGCCACGTTCCCCGCCGCCCACGTCTGGGTGATCACCGACCCCGGGGACGACACCGCGGCCGTCGTCACCCGCCTGCGCGGTCCCCGCCACGGCGGCGACCGCCACCTGCACCTGGCCCGCGGAGCGCGCACCGGCGGGGGAGCCGCCCTCGACACCGCCCACCGCGAACTGAAGTCCTGGATGGGCGCCCACGCCGACACCGACCGCACCGTCGTCGTGGTCCTCGACGCCGACAGCCGCCCCGCGGCGAACTCCCTCGATGTCTGCGCCGCCCACCACCTCTTCGGCGACCCCGCTGTCGGCGCCGTCCGGGTCGACGTGCGGGTGGTCGACCGGCGCACCCCGCCTGCCGTGGACAGCACCCTCCGCCACCGCTTCGGCTCAGCCCTGGCTCGCGTGCAGGACCTGGAGTCCCGCGGCCCCGTCGCCGCCCACCTGCGCTCCCTGGACCGCACCGGCACCCCGGGTCTCCCCGGCCAGTTCATCAGGATGACCGCCCTGGACTCCACCGCCGACGGCCCCGGCCCGTGGCGCGGCACGACGTCGGAGGACTCCGAACTCGGCACCCGCCTGGCGGGCAAGGGCTGGAAGACCGCGTTCACCGCGGACACCCACGTCGAGCAGGAGGCGCTGCCCGACCTGCGCCACCTCCTGGCCAAGCGGACCCGGTCCAACCAGGAAGCGCTGCGGCACATCCGCCACCTGCGCCGAATCCGGAACTCCGACCTGGGCCCCCTGACCACGGCGAAACTGGTGCGCCACCTCATCCGGCCGTGGACGAGCCCCCTCGCAGGCCTGGTCCGCCCGATCCCGTACCTGCTCCTGCTCGGCCACGTGGTGGGCAACCCGGCAGGCACCTGGACCTGGCTGACCGAAGGCGCGTGGGTCGCGTTCGCGGTGTACGGCGCCTCGGGCCTGCTGCCGTTCGCCGTCTGGGGCCCGATCCACCGCCACCACCACGAACCCGGCACCGGCTTCCCCAGGTCACTCGCCCACGGCTTGGCCTACGCGGTCTACGCCCGCACCGTCGACCTCACCTCGTGGCGAGCCGCGATCCGCCTGGCCCGGAGCCACAGCGGCGCACCGGGGACCCGAACCGCCAAGCGCCCGAACCTGGCGGCCGTGGCGCTCGAGCACTGAGCGGTGCCCGACCGTCAGCCCTGCGCGGCCGGGGTGCAGGTGACCGTGCCGACCAGCAGGGTGCCGCTCTCCGGGCCGCCCTCGGGGAAGAAGCGGATCTTGAGCGCGCTCACCGTGACCGACCTGTCCTCGCGGTCCGGGGCGCTCACCGCGTTGACGGTGACGGCCGCCAGCGGCGGGTCGGCGGCGGTGGCGCCCGGGACGGTGATCGTGTGGTTGACCGGGAAGAACCACGGCGTCGACAGCCCGCTGACGCCCGCCAGGGTCGCCGCGGAGCTGACGCTGCGGCCCATCGTGGTGCAGCCCGCGCTGAACCGGCGCACCGTGATCGTCGGGCCGCCGTGCGCCCGCAGCGCGTCGATCCGGAAGTCGCGCCCCTCGGCGAACGCCTTGGCCACGCCGGTGCCCCGGTCGGGGGTGCAGGTGGTCTTGCCGGGGCCGAAGCCGACCGGGCCGCTGTCCGCGGCGGTGCCCCCGGTCGTGGCGGTGGGCGGGCCGCCCGCGGTGGACGCGCCGTCGGAGGTGCACGGCGCCAGGGGCTCCACCTCCACCGCCTCGGCACCGAGGGTGGCGGTCCCGCCGCCCACCGAGGCTTCGGCGCGCGCCGGGGCCGGGGCGGCCGCGGCGGTCGGGGGTGCGGGCGGGGCGGCCACCGGGTCCGCCGCCGCGATCGCCGGGGCGCAGAACAGGGTGGACGCCAGGAACAGGGGCATCACAGCTCGCCGTGCCATTGCGGGTACCTCCATTCGGACCAGTGCCCCCAGTGCAGCCGAGCGACCACCCCGGCGCAGTGCCAGCCGAGCGGGACAACCCGGTCGGGGGACGCGGTCGGGTTGTCCGACCCCACCGGTACCGTCTGCGCTGTGCCGGACTCCCTGCCTCCCCTCGGTGAGCTGCTGGCCACCGCGGTCGGTGCCGTCGGTGGCGCGGAACGACCTGGGCAGGTCAAGATGGCCGAGGCGGTGCAGGCGGCGATCCGCACCGGCGAGCACCTGGCCGTGCAGGCGGGCACCGGCACCGGCAAGTCGCTGGCCTACCTGGTGCCGTCCATCCGGCACGCGGTGGAGAAGGGCTCCACGGTCGTCATCTCCACCGCGACCATCGCCCTGCAACGGCAACTGGTCGACCGCGACCTGCCCCGCCTGGCCAAGGCCCTCGCCAAGCCGCTGAAGCGGACGCCGACCTTCGCCATCCTCAAGGGCAGGCGCAACTACCTGTGCCTGCACAAGCTCGACGGCGGCCCGGCCGACGACCCCGACGACCAAGTGCTGTTCGACCCGTTCGCCATCTCCCGCCTGGGCCGCGAGGTCACCCGGCTGCGGGAGTGGGCGAGCGACACCGAACTGGGTGACCGCGACGAGCTGGTGCCCGGGGTGTCCGACCAGTCGTGGCGGCAGGTGTCGGTGTCGGCGCGGGAGTGCCTGGGGGCCGCGCGCTGCCCGATCGGGACCGACTGCTTCGCCGAGAAGGCGCGGGCCGAGGCCGGGCGCGCGGACGTCGTGGTCACCAACCACGCCCTGCTGGCCATCGACGCCCTCGGCACCGCCCAGGTGCTGCCCGAGCACGACGTGGTCGTCGTCGACGAGGCGCACGACCTGGTGGACCGGGTGACGTCGGCGGCCACCGGCGAGCTGTCCGCCTCCGCCGTGTCCGTCGCCGCCCGGCGGGTGGGCAGGCTGGTGGAGGAGGACATCGCCGACCGGCTCGCCGAGAGCGGGGACGGGCTGGCCATGCTCCTGGAGGACGTGGCGGTCGGTCGGGTGGACGCGCTGCCCGACCCGCTGCGCGTCACCCTCACCGCCCTGCGCGACGCCGCCCAGCACTGCGTCACCGCGATCGGGCCGGAGAAGCGCGGCGGCGAACCGGACGCGGTGAGCGCCCGCAAGCAGGCCCTGGCCGCCCTGGAGGACGTGCACGACACGGCCGTGCGGGTGTTGGAGGCCTTCGAGACCGACACCGCCCACCAGCGCGACGTGGTGTGGGTGACCGGCGACTTCGGGTCGCAGAACCCGCGCCCGCCGACGATGCGGGTGGCCCCGCTGAACGTGGCCGGGCTGCTGCGGGAGAAGCTGTTCGGCGAGAACACCACGGTGCTCACCTCGGCGACGCTCACCCTCGGCGGGTCGTTCGACGCCCTGGCCCGGCAGTGGGGGCTGCCGGTGGCGCAGAGCAGCGGCGTGAAGGTCGAGGGCGCCGCGATCGACAGGGAAGCCCCCGCCGACGAGGGCAAGGTCCGGTGGACCGGCATGGACGTCGGCTCCCCCTTCGACCACGCCAAGTCCGGCATCCTCTACCTGGCCAGGCACCTCCCCCCGCCGGGCCGCGACGGCCTGCCCCCGGCCTACCTCGACGAGCTGCGCGAGCTGGTCGAGGCGGCGGGCGGGCGCACCCTGGGGCTGTTCTCCTCGATGCGCGCGGCCAAGCAGGCCGCGGCGCAACTGCGGGAGGTCGTCGACGGCGAGATCCTCTGCCAGGGCGAGGACTCGACGTCACTGCTGGTCGGGAAGTTCGCCGAGAACCCGGCGACCTGCCTGTTCGGCACCCTGTCGCTCTGGCAGGGGGTGGACGTGCCCGGACCGTCGCTGTCGCTGGTGGTGATGGACCGGATTCCGTTCCCCCGGCCGGACGACCCGCTCGCCTCGGCCCGCCAGCGGGCGGTGGAGGCCAGGGGCGGCAACGGTTTCCTCACCGTCGCCGCCACCCACGCGGCCCTGCTGCTCGCCCAGGGCGCGGGCAGGCTGCTGCGCTCCATGGACGACCGCGGGATCGTGGCGATCCTCGACCCGCGCCTGTCCACGGCCCGCTACGGCGGGTTCCTGCGGGCCTCCCTGCCGCCGTTCTGGTCGACGACCGACCCGGCGGTGGTGCGCGGCGCCCTGCGCAGGCTGGCCGCCGCGGCGAGCTGATTCCCCTGTACGGCAAGACATCCCACGGAGGACGTGTGTCAGGCATTCCCGGCGAGGCGGACATCACCGTCGACGACGACGGTGTCCGGCGGCTGCTCGCGGACGGCACGGAGGAGTCGGTGTCGTGGGCGGACCTGGCCGAGGTGGCGATCCGCATCATCCCCGAGAGCGCCTGGAAGGAGGACACCTTCTTCATGCTGATGCGCGAGGGCGGCGGCGGCTGCGCGGTCCCCGCGGGCCACCCCAGCGCCGACGACCTGATGTCCCGCCTGCAGTCCCTCCCCGGCTTCGACAACGACGCCTTCGTCGAGGCGATGACCACCGACGAGGGCTTCTTCGTGGTCTGGCAGCGCTGACAAGGCCGGGCTTCGAGGGCGCGCCCTAGCGTCCCGTGGCGGTGTGCAGCCTGCGCAGGGTGAACCCGAACCACACCATGCCGATGCCGCGCAACAGCAACGCCACCCCCAACCACACCGCCAGCGTCAGGATCGTCAACCCGGGCAGCACCAGCGCGAGCACCCCCACGACGAACGTCACCACCCCCAGCGCCAGCCACAGCCCCCACATCGGCAACCGCTTGCGCGCCGACAGCGCGGCGCCCACCTGCACGACCCCGCCGAGCACGAACCCGATGCCGACGCACACGGCCAGCGCCAGCAGCGTCATCCCCGGCCAGACCAGGGCGAGCACGCCGAGCACCAGCCACAGCCCGCCGAGCAGGTAGGCGGGCCACCCGGCCCGGTGCCTGCCCGCGGTGGCGATCTCGGCGGCGCCGTCGAAGATCAGCCCGATGGCGACCAGCACGGCCAGCGTCCCGGCGGCGGCGGCGAGGTCGGCCAGCAGGACGACGCCCAGCACGGCGACCAGGAAGCCCAGCACCGCGACCACCCACCACCGCCCGGTGAGCCGGTGCAGGACGCGGGTCGATTCGTGATCGGCCTTGATGGTGAACGCCCGGGGCGGGACCACGGTCATGGCGGACTCCTCTCCTCCCTCCCAGGATGGGACCGCGACGGCCCGCGCGCCTCCCGAACCCCGCCTCACCACCTCACCGACTCGACGGCGGGCGGCGCGGGGTCGACGATGGGGGCATGAGCCGCTACTTCGCCGAGTCCCCGGACGACCTGGTCGACGCCGGGCTGGCCGGGTTCGCCCTGGCGCACGCCGACCTGGTCGAGTTCACCCCGGACCCGGGCCACGTCACCGCCCGGTCGCCCGACCCGCGGCGGGTCGTCGGCCTGGTTTCCGGTGGCGGGTCCGGGCACGAGCCGCTGCACGCGGGTTTCGTCGGCGCCGGGATGCTGGACGCGGCGTGCCCGGGGCGGATCTTCGCCTCACCGCACAACCGGCAGGTGTACGCGGCGTCGAAGGCGGTGGCCAAGCCCGGCGGCGTGCTGCACGTGGTGAAGAACTACACCGGCGACAAGATCAACTTCGGCATCGCCGCCGAGCGCCTGCACCACGACGGCATCCGCTGCGCCCGGGTCCTGGTCGACGACGACGTGGCCACCGACTCCGCCGACATCGCCGTGGGCCGCCGCGGCACCGGCGCCACCGTGGTGGTGGAGAAGCTGCTCGGCGCCGCCGCCGACCAGGGCCGCGACCTCGACGCCCTGGTCGCCCTGGGCGAACGGGTCGTCGCGGGCAGCCGCAGCGTGGCGGTGGCCGCCGCCGCGCACACCTCCCCCGCCACCGGCACCCCCGCCTTCGACCTCCCCGACGACGGCATCGAGTACGGAGTCGGCATCCACGGCGAGCGCTCCGGCGCGGTCCGCCCCCACGGCCCGGTCGACGACCTGGTGCGCGACATGACCGGCAGCCTCGTCACCGCCCTCACCCTCACCCGGGGCGACCGGGTCATCGGCCTGGTCAACGGCCTCGGCCGCACGACCCCGCTGGAGCTGTACGGCCTGCACCACCGGTTCGCGACCGCACTCGCCGAACACGGGGTCGCACTGGAGCGCCACCTGGTGGGTTCGGTGGTGACCGCACTGGACATGCACGGCTTCTCCCTGTCACTCACCCGCACCGACGACGAGCTGACCGCGCTCTGGGACGCCCCCGCGCACACCGCCGCGTGGCGAGCCTGAGGAAGGACGAGCAGATGACCGACTCCCCCGCCGCGGACTGGCTCCGCCGCTTCACCACCACCGCCCTCGACCGCGAGCCCGACCTGACCGCCCTCGACCAGGCCGCGGGCGACGGCGACTTCGGCGCCAACATCGCGGGCGCCGCCCGCCTCATCCAGTCCGAACTGGACGGCTTGGTAGCGGGAACCCCGGCAGCCGAGGTGATCGCCGCCGCGGCCCACGTGTTCCTGGACAGGGTCGGCGGCACCAGCGGCCCACTCTTCGGCCTCCTGCTGCAAGAGTTCGCGGCCGCGACAGCAAAAGCAGGCGACCTCACCCCAGCCGCCCTCACCGAGGGCACCACCAACGGCCTCGCCGCCATCCAACGCGTCGGCGAAGCCCAGGTGGGTGACAAAACCCTGGTCGATGCCCTGTCCCCCGCCGCAGACGCGCTCAAGGCCCTCCCACCGTCGACACCACTCGCGGAGGCCTTCGCGGTCGCCGCTCGGGCAGCGGAGGAAGGAGCCGAGGCCACGGCGGGCATCCGCGCCCGCCGCGGCCGCGCCAGCTACGTGGGCGACCACGCCATCGGCGTCACCGACCCGGGCGCGATGACCATCGGCCTCCTGTTCGCCGCAGGCACCTGACCACTCGGAACCGGCCAGGCCAGGCCAGGGCAGGCCAGGCCAGGGCAGGGCAGGGCGAACCGAACCAGGTCGAACCAGGGCCTGTCCTCAAAGCCAGCCCCCACGAACCGCAGGCCCGGCCAAACAGACGCCCGGTGGGTGGATGTGCTCGGCGGCCAACCAGCCAACCTGAAAACCGCCGACCCGGCGAGCCAACTGCCCGGGTGGGTGGATGTGCTCGGCCAGCCGACCACCCAACAAACCGCCGGCCCGGCGAGCCAACTGCCCGGGTGGGTGGATGTGTTTGGCCGGGGGTAGCGATCATGTGACAGCCTCTCTGGGCGGTGGGGCATCTTTTCAGCCCCACCTGACGCACTGGAGCACATGATCGCCATAGGGGCCCCGGCCAAACACATCCACCCAGCCGGGCACCACCCACACAAAGACCGGGCCTTGAAGACACGGTCAAGCCGGGTCGGGCCGCAACCGGGACGGCGAGTCAGACGGGGTACGTAGATCGAATGCCGCGAGACCGATAGGTGGGGTCAGGGCCAGCGGGCCAGAACCGTGACCGTGCCGGGGGCAACTTCGGTGAAACCCGCGTCCCGAACAGCGACCACGCCGTGGTCGCGCCAAGCCGCCTCGGGATCGGCGCCGGGGTGCGCAGCGGCCCAGGCGGCGGGGGTCGGCGTGCGGACGGCGGTGCGGTGGTCGAGGGCCGCCCAGTTCTCAAGGGCCTCATGCTGGCCGGAGGCGTGCATCAGTGCGGCGAGGAGCATGGTGGCGTGGCCGACCTGGGCGGCGGCCTTCCCCGCGGTCATCGGCACGTCCGGGTTCAGCCACAGCACGGGTGCGCCCGCCGGAACGGGACCGGGGGTGGAGGCGGGCAGTTCGCTGCCGGAGATCTGGAGGCGGGAGACCTCCTTGGGCGTCTGGCTGACCCGCATCGGCACCAGGGCGCGGGCTTCGGCGCCGTCGACCTCGACGGTGACGCCCGGCAGGTCGTGGACCGCCGCCCAGTGGGCGCCGCGGGCGCGGCGGGAGACCTTGCGGATGCGGCCGTTGACCCAGGCGCGCAGTTCGGGGTGCCACTCGCCCTCGGCCTCGGGGGCCAGGCAGACCGCGAGCGCGGCCGCCGCGGCCGCCTCCAGCAGGGCCGTGCGGTCGGGCTGGGGGTCGCGCTCGATGCGCAGGATGACCGGCATGGCGCGGACCTCGGCCGGGTCCTCGTCGGAGGTGTCGGCGGCGGAGGCGGCCGGGCGGGTGAGCCAGGAGGCGTAGCGGTCGACCAGCGGGGTGAGGATGGCGGTCACAGGCGGTCGAACTCCAGGCCGTCGGCGGCGTCGGCGGCCTCGACCTCCGCGCGGGTGACCCCGAGTACGAACAGCACGACGTCGAGGTACGGGTGGGACAGGGCGGTGTCGGCGACCTCGCGCAGCGCGGGCTTGGCGTTGAAGGCGACGCCGAGGCCCGCGGTGGCGAGCATGTCGATGTCGTTGGCGCCGTCGCCGACGGCCACGCACTGCGCGAGCGGGACCCCGTACTGCTGGGCGAAGCGGCGCAGGGCGACGGCCTTGCCCGCGCGGTCGACGACCTCGCCGATGACCCGGCCGGTGAGGACGCCGCGGGAGATCTCCAGTTCGTTGGCGGCGTGGAAGTCGAGGCCGAGGTCGTCGACCAGGCTCTCGATGATGTAGTCGAACCCGCCGGAGACCACACCGCAGCGGAAGCCGAGGCGCTTGAGGGTGCGGATGGTGGTGCGGGCGCCGGGGGTGAGCTGGATGGCGGCGGCGACCTCGTCGAGGACCGTGGCGGGCAGGCCCTCCAGCAGCGCCACCCGCTGGTGCAGCGATTCGGTGAAGTCGATCTCGCCGCGCATGGCCGCGTCGGTGATCTCCTTGACCTTGTCCTCGCACCCGGCCTTGGCGGCGAGCATCTCGATGACCTCCCCCTGCACCAGGGTGGAGTCCACGTCGAACACGATGAGCCGCTTGGCCCGCCGGGAGAGCAGGTCGCGCTCCACGGCGATGTCGAGGCCCACCCGGCCCGACAGCGCGGCCAGCGCGCCGCGCAGCTCGGCGTCGGCGGCGTCGGTGTCCTCGGCGACCGAGACCCGCAGCTCCAGGCCGGTCACCGGGTAGTCGGCGACCCGGCGGATCGAGTCGATGTTGGCCCCGAGCCCGGCCAGGTGGCGGGCGACCTCGCTGAACGCGCGGGCGGTGACCGGCCTGCCCAGCACCACCAGCACGTGCGTGGAGCCGGTGGCCGACGACGGGTCCACCCCCACCTCGACCTCGACGTGCATCGCCACCGACGCCATCGCCTGCTCGACGTACTCCTGCAACCCCTCGGCGTCGTGGTCGGCGCTGACCAGCACCCCGAGCACCAGTTGCCCGCGGATGACGACCTGCTCCACGTCGAGGATCTCCACCCCGTGCCGCACCAGCACGGCGAACAGCACGGAGGACACACCCGGCTTGTCCGGCCCGGTGACGGTGATCAGGACCGGGGTCCCCGGGGCGGGGTTGGCGGTGGGATTCAGGGCGGTGGGATTCAGGGTGGCGGGGTTCTGGGCGGCGGTCACGATCGCGGTCTCCCGGGGCTCGCGGGACCGTCCGGCCCCGGACATGGGACTGCGGGTGGACCCGGCACGTCGCGCGTACCTGGTTCCACCCGCAGCTCCACTGGATCTACTGGATGTTCGGGTTCACCTGCTGGTGACCCGGGTCAGTTCGACAGGGTGGGGTCACCCTTGGAGATGTCGTCGGGGTTCATCTTCTCGGCGAGGATTTCCGACGGGGCCGGCTTGTGCTTGGCCGACCCGACACCGACGTACTTGTCGTGGTGCCCCTGCTCGACCATGTGCGGGTAGTGCAGGTCGAACGCCGGGCGCTCCGAGCGGATGCGCGGCAGCTCGGTGAAGTTGTGCCGCGGCGGCGGGGAGCTGGTGGCCCACTCCAGGGAGTTGCCGTAGCCCCACGGGTCGTCGGCGTCGACCAGCTCGCCGTACCGGTAGGACTTGAGCACGTTCCAGATGAACGGCAGCGTCGAGGCGCCGAGGATGTACGCGCCGATCGTGGAGATCGTGTTCAGCGTGGTGAAGCCGTCGCTGGCCAGGTAGTCGGCGTAGCGGCGCGGCATGCCCTCGTTGCCCAGCCAGTGCTGGACCAGGAAGGTGCCGTGGAAGCCGATGAACGTGGTCCAGAAGTGCAGCTTGCCCAGCGGCTCGTCGAGGAACCGCCCGGTGATCTTCGGGAACCAGAAGTAGATGCCCGCGAAGGTGGCGAACACGATCGTGCCGTAGAGCACGTAGTGGAAGTGCGCGACGACGAAGTACGTGTCGGACACGTGGAAGTCGATGGCCGGGGCCGCGAGCAGCACACCGGTCAGACCGCCGAAGAGGAACGTGACCAGGAAGCCGACGCTGAACAGCATCGGGGTTTCGAAGGTCAGCGACCCCTTCCACATCGTGCCGATCCAGTTGAAGAACTTCACCCCGGTCGGGACCGCGATCAGGAAGGTCATGAAGGAGAAGAACGGCAGCAGCACGGCGCCGGTGGCGTACATGTGGTGCGCCCACACCGTCACCGACAGCGCGGCGATCGCCAGGGTCGCGTACACCAGGCCGCGGTAGCCGAACAGCGGCTTGCGGCTGAACACCGGGAAGATCTCCGACACGATGCCGAAGAACGGCAAGGCGACGATGTAGACCTCCGGATGGCCGAAGAACCAGAACAGGTGTTGCCAGAGGATCACGCCGCCGTTGGCCGGGTCGAACACGTGCGCCCCGAGTTGCCGGTCGGCGAGCAGGCCGAACAGCGCGGCGGTGAGGATCGGGAACGCCAGCAGCACCAGGATGCTGGTGATGAGGATGTTCCAGGTGAAGATCGGCATCCGGAACATGGTCATGCCGGGCGCCCGCAGGCAGACCACGGTGGTGAGCATGTTGACCGCGCCGAGGATGGTGCCGAGACCACCGACCGCCAGGCCGGTGATCCACAGGTCGGCACCGACACCCGGCGAGTGGATCTTGTCCGACAGCGGGGTGTAGGCGAACCAGCCGAAGTCGGCGGCGCCACCCGGGGTCAGGAAGCCGGTCATCACGATGATGCCGCCGAACAGGTACAGCCAGTACGAGAACGCGTTCAGCCGCGGGAACGCGACGTCCGGCGAACCGATCTGCAGCGGCAGGATGAAGTTTGCGAACCCGAACAGGATGGGCGTCGCGTACAGCAGCAGCATGACCGTGCCGTGCATGGTGAAGAGCTGGTTGTACTGCTCCTGCGACAGGAACTGCTGACCCGGGACGGCCAGCTCGCTTCGGATGAGCATCGCCATCGCGCCGCCCACCATGAAGAAGGCGAACGACGTGACCAGGTACATGATGCCGATTTGCTTGTGGTCCGTCGTGCGGAACAGCCGCAGCAGGTACGAACCCTTGGCCGTCTCGCGGGCCGGGTAGGGCCGCGTGGCGATCGGCCGTGGGGCTACTGCCGTCACTCCTGCCTCCTGCAACTGATGGTGGTGGGCGTCCATCTCGTGAGTCGCGGCCGGCCACGCCGGTGCGGCTCGGGAAGGATCGTAGCCCGGTGGACTGTGGTGGGCTCGTGTGGGCTTGGTGTGCTGTGCATAACTGACCGATCGCACAAAAACGGTCGGTTGCCCAGGTCACACCGGTACCACCGCGTACTGCCGCAGGGTGAGGTCGGTGTAGGTGACCGGTCCGCGGGGGCCGGGGACCCGGTCGATGTTGATGCCCGTCTCCGGCACGCCGAGCAGCTTGAAGCCGTCGAGCAGCCGGGTCGGGGCGTTCCAGAACACCCCGGTGCCGGTGTAGGCGGCCATGAACTCCTCGGCGGTCGCCCTGTCCTCGGTGACGATGCCCGCGGCCAGGCCGGAGGTCTCCTCGTTGGCGATCCGCGCGGCCTCGCGCAGGTCGTCGACGGGGGCGACGGTGACGGTGGCCTCGTGGTCGCCGTCGAGCGCCCACTCGTACCCGATCGCGTGGGTGTGCGGCGGCAGCGAGGGCGTGACCCGCACGTCGTCGAGGGCGGCCCGGATGCCCGGCAGGGCGGAGTCGTAGACGTCGCGGTGCACGAGCAGCAGGTTGAGCCGGTTGCAGACGCCGAGCCGGTCCAGGCTGCGCTGGATGAGGTCGGTGGCGAAGGCGGGGTCGGCCTTGCTGTCGTAGTAGAGGACACCGCCGCCGTCGGCGTGCGCGAGGGTCCGCACCCCCACCTGGGCGGCGCGCCTGCCCAGCTCGCGGGTGCTCTCACCGCTGCCGCGGAGGATGACCAGCGGCACCAGCCCGGGCAGCTCGACCAGCGCACCGGCCGCCTCCCGGTCGGCGGTGGGCACCAGCTGCACGGCGTCCGGGTCGAGCCCGGCCTCGTCGAGCGCGGGCGCGATCACGTGCTTGAGCAGCGCGGTGGCCGACCGCAGCGCCGCCGAACCGGTGCGCAGCACCCCGGCGTTGCGCGACTTGACAAGCTGGGAGGCCACGTCCACGGTGACGTTGGGCCGGGCCTCGTAGTTGGCCCCGATGACCCCGACCGGCCTGCGCAGCTCGACCAGCTTCAACCCACCGTCCAACTCCCGCACCGGGGTCTCCCGCGGCGGGTGCGGGACACCGGCCAGCAGCCGGAGCTGCTCGGCCATGTCGGCGAGCCGGTCCTCGGTGATCCGCAGCCGGTCGAGCAACCCCCCGCTCATCCCGGCGGCCTCCGCGGCGGCCACGTCCTCGGCGTTGGCGGCGAGCACCTTCGCCCTGGCCGAGGACAGCCGCGCGGCCATCTCCCCGATGGCGTTGTCGATCGCCTCGTCGGACGCGGCCGCGAGCGCCGGGGCGGCGGCCTTGGCCCGCGCCGCGCACTCCGCCACGACCGTGTGCTGGTCGGTCACCTTCGTGTGTCCCTTCGTAGCCCGGGTCCGTCCGGGAGAGTCTGCCTCAGCCGGGGAGGTGGCCCTCGAAGGTCACCCCGGTGATGTGCCCGTCCTTCGCGGTCACCGCCCGGAAGACCACGTCGAGCTTCGCCCCGCCCACGGTCACGCCCCCGGCCCGGTACTCCTTGCCGTCGGCCAGCACCGCCTCGAGCCCCGGCCGGTGCCCCTGGACCGGCAGCGGCTTGCCCACCAGGTCCGCCCCCACCGCGGCCCGCCCGGCCGCGTTGACCGTCCGAACCACCAGCTCGGGCCCGTCGCACAGCGCCAGCACCACGGTCGCCTGCTCGAAGCACACCAGCGCCTCGAGCACCCCGCCCCCGGAGAACCCCGTCGTCATAGCCCCACCCGTCCTCTCGTCGTGCGTCCCGTGCCCCGACGAGGTCGAGCTTGTCAGGATTCGCCGCCGAGCGCTCCCCTCTGTCCACAGCCCCGGCGATTCCCCCGAAAGTTGTCCACAGCCCGCAACCGACCACTTACCCACCGCCCCATGCACGACTAGAATTGTGGACGGTGGTCTGGTCTCGACCGCCGAGAGTGGTTGGGTCGGGGTGGACTGACTGACCAGGTTCGGCAGCAATGGGAACGTCCGGTCCGGTGGGACGGGATGGGGCCGGGCAGGTCCCGGAGCAGTCGAGCTCGGGCAGGTCCGCGGAGTCGGGGTCAGTCCCGGGCGGCTGGGGTCTGGTAGAGGGCGGCGACGATTTCCAGGCGTTTGTCGTCGAGGTGGGGGCTGGGGTGGACGGCGTTGACGAAGGTTTCGCCGTCGAACATGTGGAGGGCGGCGGAGACCGCTGCCTGGCGGGTTTCGACCGGTTGGGCGGCGATGGCGGGGACGCGCAGGGCGGTGAGGTAGATGTCCTTGGCGAAGCTGTCCATGGTCGGGCCCAGCCGGGTGCGCAGGGCGGTGTCGGTGCGGGCGGCGACGAGGATTTCGAACCAGACCAGGTTCAGCGGGGAGCGGGACGCGGCGCGGATGGCTCGGAGGACGTCGTGCAGGCCCGCTTCGTGTTCGGCGACGGGGCCGACCTGTTCCCAGAAGTTCGCGATCAGCCTGCGGCCGACCTCCTCGGCCGCGGTGACGACCAGGTCCAGCCGGGTCTCGAAGTGCCGGAACAGCCCGCCGTGCGACACACCGGCCCGTTTGCAGATCTCCTGCACCGAGGCGCGGGCGTAGCCGACCTCGGAGATCGCGGCGATGGTCGCGTCGACGAGCTTGCCCACGGTCGCCTCGCGGCGCTCGCGCTGGGTGCGCCGCCGCGGCGGGGTGGCCTCGGCCGGGTCGGTCACTGGGGTCCCTCTCGATCTCGGGTTGTCGATACTCGCGACTGTCCATGATCGTGATGGGACTTCGCTTGCGCCACAGCGGGTCCGCTGGGACACGAACAGGTGTCGACATTGTGACCAGTCGCATTCGTACTGGCCACTTCGGATCGGAGGCAATGTGAAGTCCTATTCGGACTTCGGCCTGCCCAGCAGTGAGCGCAGGGTGTCGGTGAGGGTGCCGATCGGGACGCCGGGGTCGATGACGCGCTGGATGGCGAGCCCGATGCCGAGGCTCAGCAGGACGGTGGCCATGTCCTCGGCAGGCAGCGGGGCCGGGTGGGCGGAGGTGTCGAAGGTGCGGGCCAGGCTGGTGATGGCGTCGCGCACGGCCCGGTCGCGCACGGCCAGTTCGGCGCGCAGCGCCGGGTCGCGGCGGGCCTGGAGGCCGAACTCCACCTCGAGCACGGTCCAGCCCTCGTCGCCGATCATGCGCTCGGCCCACTCGGAGAACAGGGCGACCGCGTCGTCGAACGGCCTGCCGGAGACGGCTTCGGCGACGGCCTTGATGTGCTCGGCGTGGATGTCGTCCAGGACGACCAGGCACAGCTCGTCCTTGTTGCGGAAGTTCGAGTAGACCGCGCCCTTGGAGAAGCCCGCGGCCTCGGCGACCTTCTCCAGCGAGGTGGCGTGGTAGCCGTCGCGGAGGAAGAGGTCCTTGGCGGTGGCGATGAGCAGCTCGCGGGTGCGGGCTTGGCTCTCGACCCTGCTCAGTCGGGGCATGCGGGCAGCCTAACGCCCGAATACCGCCGGTACTCGGTCACGGGAGGAGCAGCCACGCCGCGGCGACCAGGAGCGCGCCCAGATCGATGATCAGGAAGGAGCCGACCCAGAAGAACCCGGGCGCCCCGGTGAGCCGGGCGAGCTGGTCGGCGTCGGAGTCGCGGGCCCGCCCGCGGCGGCGCTTGCGCTGGAGCTCGAACACCGGTCGCACGCCGCCGAACAGCAGAAACCACGCGATCAGGTACGCGAACGCGGCCTGGACGCCGTCCGGCGCGAACCACGAGACGGCGAACAGGAGCAGCCCGGTGACGACCACCGAGAGCACTCCGTACAGGTTGCGCACCATCACCAGGACGCCGAAAAGCAATATCGCGCAGATCACGATAACAACGTTCGTCCGATTGGCCGCCAGCAGCGCCGCGAAGCCCAGCCCGAGCAGCGACGGCGCCACGTAGCCCGCGAGCGACGTGAGGACCATGCCCGGCCCCTCCGGCTTGCCGCGGGAGACGGTGACGCCGGAGGTGTCCGAGTGCAGGCGGATGCCGGACAGCCGCCTGCCGACCAGCACGGCGACCAGCCCGTGGCCCGCCTCGTGCACGATGGTGATCACGTTGCGGGCAGGCCGCCAGAGGGGGCGCAGCAGCACCACCAGCAGGGCCGCCCCCGCGGTGAGCAGCACCATCGTCGCGGGCGGCTGCCAGTTGCCGCCGAAGATCTGCTGCCAGAGGTCGGGGGTGGTCGAGGTCGCCTGCACCCCACGATCTTGCCCGTCCGCTCGCCGGGTGCGTCGGGCGCGGGCTGGGTAGCCTCCGTCCATGGCTCAGTCGACGTGGATTCCGAGGGCCCTCGGGGCCGCCACCGCGGTGTACGGCGCGGCGATCACGATTCGCCCGTTGCTGATGGCCAAGCCCACCGGGCTGGTCGACCCGAGCGGCACCCCCGGGCCCGGCGTGGCGGCGCTGACCAGGAGCCTCGGCGTCCGCGACGTGGCCACCGGGCTGGCCATGGCGTTCGCCCCCGCGGGTGCGCCGCTGCGGGCGGCCATCGCCGTCCGGGTCGCCTCCGACACCGCCGACGCGATCACCTTCGGCACCGGCCTGCCCGACGCGGGCAGCCGCCGCAACTCCGCCAAGGTGGCGGGTGCCTGGGCGGTCCTGTGCGCTTTGTCCGCCTTCGCCGCGGGCCGCTGAGACGTTCGCTGTCAAGGCCCTACCTCTGCGCCGCGAGGTGTGTTTGACTGCCCGTGGTCGTCCGGACCGCCAGCGTGACCGGACGTCCCGGGCGTCGCAACCAGCGGACGCCGGGAGGCAGCACAGCTAGGAGAGCGGTATGGCTGAGGGCACCGTCAAGTGGTTCAACTCGGAGAAGGGCTACGGCTTCATCGCCCCCGACGACGGCAGTTCCGACGTGTTCGTGCACTACTCGGAGATCCAGACGAGCGGCTTCCGCACGCTGGAGGAGAACCAGAAGGTGACCTACGAGGTCGGTCAGGGCAACAAGGGACCGCAGGCCACCGGGGTCGTCCCCGTCTGAGTCTCGGCGCTGAGACTTTCCGCTGGGCCCCACTCCTCCCCCGGAGCGGGGCCCAGCAGGCTTTCCGGGCTCCCTCGAACCGGGCGGTTCCCGCAGGAGGGGTCGCGGGCCCGGCCGGCCGGGCCGTGCGACGAGCAGCTCTGTCCTCATTGGATGATCAATCCGATGTGCAACCCGTTCGGGTGACCGACTGGTCGTGGCGCCTCGTGGTCGGCAGGTGCCCCCTGCTTCACCCGGATGGGGTACGCGGTGTCGTGCGGGACCGCGTGCGGTCGACGGCTTGCGGGCGTGGGGTGCGCTTTCCTGGGGGAACACGGGCTTCTCCTCGTGCGGACGGTGGTGTGCCTGATGCCTTTGTCGCACATCCCGCCGACGCGGGCGATGCGTTGTCCACAGGCCCGACCCGGCCGCCCGGAGTTGTCCACAGGTCGCCACCCATGCGCCCGTTCGACCGCCGGGTCCGCCAGAATGGCCTGCGACAGCGAAGTTGAACCGCAGTGGAAGCAGGAGCCATGACCGCGCCAGCGCAGGGGATTCATCAGCGCATCGCCGAAGAGCTCGGGGTGCGGGAGGGGCAGGTCACCTCAGCCGTCGAGCTGCTCGACGGCGGGGCGACGGTGCCGTTCATCGCCCGCTACCGCAAGGAGGTCACCGGCACCCTCGACGACGCGCAGCTGCGCGCGCTCGAGGAGCGGCTGCGGTACCTGCGCGAGCTGGAGGACCGGCGCACCGCGGTGCTCGACTCGATCCGCGAGCAGGGCAAGCTCGACGACGCGCTCACCGCCCAGATCATGGCCGCGGAGACCAAGTCGCGGCTGGAGGACCTCTACCTGCCGTTCAAGCCCAAGCGGCGCACCAAGGCGCAGATCGCGCGGGAGGCGGGGCTGCAACCGCTGGCCGACGCGCTGATCGGCGACCCGGCGCACGACCCGCGCGAGGTGGCCGCGGGCTACGTCGACGCGGAGCGGGGCGTGGCCGACGCGACCGCGGCGCTGGACGGCGCGCGGTCGATCCTGGTGGAGCGCTTCGCCGAGGACGGCGACCTGATCGGCGAGCTGCGCGAGCGGATGTGGGCCAAGGGCGTGCTGGCGTCGAAGGTGCGCGGGGGCAAGGAGGAGGACGGCGCCAAGTTCGCCGACTACTTCGACTTCGCCGAACCGTTCGGCAAGCTGCCCTCGCACCGAATCCTGGCCATGTTCCGCGGTGAGAAGGAGGAGGTCCTCGAACTCACCCTGGAACCGGACCCCGAGGTCGACCAGACCGCGGTGCCGCCGGTGCGCACCGACTACGAGGTGCGGATCGCGCAGCGCTTCGGCGTGGCCGACCGGGGCCGCCCCGGCGACAAGTGGCTGCTGGACACCGTGCGCTGGGCGTGGCGGACGCGGATTCTGGTGCACCTGGGCATCGACCTGCGCACCCGACTGCGCCAGGAGGCCGAGGACGAGGCGGTCCGGGTCTTCGCGGCGAACCTGCGCGACCTGCTGCTCGCCGCACCGGCGGGCACCCGCGCCACCATGGGCCTGGACCCGGGTTTCCGCACCGGGGTGAAGGTCGCCGTTGTCGACGGGACCGGCAAGGTGGTGGCCACCGACACCATCTACCCGCACGTGCCGCAGCAGCGGTGGGACGAGGCGCTGGCCAAGCTGGGCAGGCTCGCGGCCGCGCACCGGGTCGACCTGATCGCCATCGGCAACGGCACCGCCTCGCGGGAGACCGACAAGCTGGCCATCGAGCTGATCAAGAGGCTGCCCGAGCTGAAGTTGACCAAGATCGTGGTGTCGGAGGCGGGCGCGTCGGTGTACTCGGCGTCGGCCTACGCCTCGCAGGAGCTGCCGGGCCTGGACGTGTCGCTGCGCGGCGCGGTGTCGATCGCCCGGCGGTTGCAGGACCCCTTGGCCGAACTGGTGAAGATCGACCCGAAGTCCATCGGCGTCGGGCAGTACCAGCACGACCTGTCCGAGGTGAAGCTGTCGCGCTCGTTGGACGCGGTGGTCGAGGACTGCGTGAACGGCGTGGGCGTGGACGTGAACACCGCGTCGGCGCCGCTGCTGACCCGGGTGTCGGGCATCAGCGCGGGCCTGGCGGAGAACATCGTGGCGCACCGCGACGCGCACGGGCCGTTCCGCAGCCGCACCGGCCTCAAGGACGTCCCCCGGCTGGGGGCGAAGGCGTTCGAGCAGTGCGCGGGCTTCCTCCGCATCCCCTCCGGCGACGACCCGCTGGACTCCTCCAGCGTGCACCCCGAGGCGTACCCGGTCGTGCGCCGAATCCTCGCGGCGACCGGCGGCGAGGTGGTCGGCCTGATCGGCAACTCGACCAAGCTGCGCGCGCTGCGCCCGGCGGACTTCGTGGACGAGAAGTTCGGCGTGCCGACGGTGACCGACATCCTGGCGGAACTGGAGAAGCCGGGCCGGGACCCGCGGCCGGAGTTCAAGACCGCCACCTTCGCCGACGGCGTGGAGAAGCTCAGCGACCTCACGCCGGGGATGACCCTGGAGGGGGTGGTCACGAACGTGGCGGCCTTCGGCGCGTTCGTGGACATCGGCGTGCACCAGGACGGCCTCGTGCACGTCTCGGCGCTGTCGCACACGTTCGTGAAGGACCCGCGCGACGTGGTCAAGTCCGGTGACGTGGTGAAGGTGAAGGTGCTGGAGGTCGACATCCCGCGCAAGCGGATCTCGTTGACCCTGCGCCTGGACGACGAACTGCCGACGCCCGGTGCGCCTTCGGGTGGCGGGCGGCGGGAGCCGAACCGCGGGCGGGGGCCGGGGCAGCAGCAGCGTGGTGGTGGCGGCGGGGGTGGGAAGCGGCGGGAGGCTTCGCCGCCGCCTGCCAACAGCGCGTTGGCCGAGGCGTTGCGCAAGGCGGGGTACAAGGGGTGAGTGCTCCGGCTCCCGGGCCAGCGGTCCGGGGGCCGGACGCATCTTGCTGGGGCGCTTGGAGTTTGGCGGTGCCTGACTGGCGCTGTTCAAGGGCGCGGTTTTCGCTGGAGTGCCCGGGTGGATCTGCTCAGCCGTGGCTGGGTTTTGGAGCCCGGTCGTTTCGGGGCGTGCCTGGGTGGGTGGATCTGCTTGGGCGGGGCCCCTACGCCGATCATGCGCCCAGTGTGACCGAGTGGGGCTGAAGAGATGCCCCACAGCCCAAGCAGGCTTGCACATGATCGTCTCCCCCACCCAAGCACATCCACCCACCCGGGCATTCGGTCACCGGGCCGGCGGTTTGTGGGGGGTCGGCGGCTGCGCCCAATGGGGCTCGCGGTGGCTGACCGTCGGGCTGGCGGCTGGCGGCTGGCGGGGTGGTCAGCGGCTGTGCAGGTGGCTGATCGCCGGGGCGGCTGTTGGCGGGGTGGTCAGCGGCTGCGCACGGTGGGTTCCGGGTGGCTGATCGCCGGGGCGGCCGTTGGCGGGGTGGGCGGCGGCTGCGCACGGTGGGTTTCGGGTGGCTGACCGCCGGGGCGGCCGTTGGCGGGGTGGGCGGCGGTGGCTGCGCTGATGGGGTTGGGGGGTGGGCGGCGACCGGGTCTGCGGTTCTGTGGTGGGTACCGCGAGCGGTTCGGGGCACGGGGTGCGGTGCTGGAACACCGCGCGCGGTGTTCCACAGTGGACTGGTGGTTCAGGGGGCTGAGGCTCGGACGATCAGTTCGGTGGGGATGATCTCCGGGGTGGTGGGGAACGGTGCGCCCGCCAGGTTGGCCAGGAGGATGGTGGCCGCTGCCTCGCCCATTTCCCGGGAGGGGCGGCGGACCGTGGTGAGGGGTGGCTGGGTGTGGGCCGCCAGGTCGATGTCGTCGAAGCCGATGACGGCGACCTGGGTGGGGACGTCGACGTGGGCCTCGTGCAGGGCGTCCAGGACGCCTGCGGCGGTGAGGTCGTTGTGGGTGAAGACGGAGTCGAACTCGTGGTTCTCGGCCAGCAGGGCGGTGATGGCCGCGCGGCCGCCCGCGCGGGTGGGGTCGGCCTCGACGTGGTGGGGGGTGGGGTGGCCTGCCGCGGTGAAGGGGGTGCGGAAGCCCTCGGTGCGGGCTCGGGTGCGGCCGAGGGCCGCCGGGCCGGGGATCACGACCGGGCGGGTGCGGCCGGTGGCGAGCAGGTGGGTGGCCGCCGCGGTGGCGCCCGCCCGGTTGCTGGTGGCCACCGACGGGAAGCCGGGGTGGTCGCCGTCGCCGTCGCCGTCGTCGCCGTCGTCGACCACGACCACGGGGAAGCCGGATTCGCGCAGGCCGGTGAGGCAGGAGAGCGGGTCCGGGGGTTCGACCAGCAGCAGGCCGTCGAACGCGTTGCCGGAGACGTGGCGGGTGAACCGGGTGACGGAGTCGGCGCCGCGGTTCATGGTGTGCAGGAGCAGGCCGTAGCCGTGGGCCTCCAGGACGTCCGACACGCCTTGCAGGACGTCGCCCATCCAGGGGCAGGTCAGGTGGGGGACCAGGACGCCGACGGTTTGGGTGCGGCCCCGGGCCAGGCCCACGGCACCCGCGCTGGGCGTGTAGCCGGTGGCGGCGATGACCTCCCGCACCCGGACGGCCGTGCCCGCGTCGACCTCGCCGCGGTTGTTCAGGACCCGCGACACAGTGGCCTTGCTGACCCGCGCGCGGCGGGCGACGTCCGCGATGGTGACCCGCATCCTGCCCCCGAGATCGCCGTGAGCCCCGAGCATACCGAGAACGGGCACCGCAATAGTGGCATTCGGGCGAAAATCTCGGACCGGATGCCCGAATTCGGTGGTTTGTTGTTGACGGAAACATTTCTTGCGGGTAACCGGACCGCGGTGTCGGCGATCGGCCGCGTTGTCCGGGTGCGACGGGGAGTCCGGACGCGCACTGGTGGGCAGCGCTGGTCGACCCACCGGGTGGGCCGGTTACGGCAGTCCGTTGTGGTCGTCCGCGGAGGAGGCCACGCGCAGTTCGGTGTTCATGCCCGCGACGTCCAGCACCCGGCTCACCGCGGCGGACACGTCGACCAGGCGCAGCCAGCCGCCCGCGCGGTCGAGTCTGCGCTGGGCGGCGAGCAGGGCGTTGAGGCCCGCGCAGCCGAAGAACTCCGCGTCGGACAGGTCGATGATCAGGCCCGGTTTGGGGCCGCGCTGCTCGGCGACCGCGCCCAGCAGGAACCGCTCCAGGATGCCCGCGGCCAGCAGGTCGACCTCGCCACCGATCGCCACGGCGACGACCCCGGGAGCGGGCGAGTCGTCCAGTCGAAGATCCACCGCTCGTCTCCACCCAGCACGCAAGGACCAATTCCCGACCGTACCCCGTGCGCGGTACCGGCAGGGCGGCCGAACGAGTGAAGATCGGGAGAACAACCGGGTGCCCGGCTCAGCCCTCGCGGAGCATGCGGACCAGTTCCACCGTGGCCAGCCCGCACAGGGCGGCCAGCGACTCCAGCGCCGAAAGGTCGAGGTCGCGGGTACCCGGGGCGTGCCGGGCGACCTCCGCCGCCGCCCACCGGCGGGCCGGGTTCAGCGGGGCGCGCTCGTCGAGGGCGAGCCGGGTGAGGTCGACCTTGAGCGAGGCCGGGTGGTCGTCGTGGTTGACCTGGTCGTGCACCCGCTCCAGCAGGTCGTGCGGGGACGCCTCCAGGGCCGTGCACAGCTCCACGAACCGCACCACAGTGCACGAGCGCGTGCCCGTCTCGTAGGAGGCGAGCGCCTGGGCCGACAGCTCCATCGGCAACCGCTGCACCAGTTGGGCCCGGGTCCACCGACGCCGCACCCGCAATTGTTGCAATTCCCGACCGAGGGCACGCTGATACGCCACGCAGTCCATCCAACACCCCCGACCGTCCGCTTCGACCTCGAGAACACGAAGCTTTGACCAGCGTGTTCCCCGGGGTTTGTCAAGTTACGCACATTTGGGCGAGCTGTACCCTCTCCGGGCCAACGAACGCTCGAACGAGTGAGTTGGACTCCGCTCAAGCCCACACTGAGTGGGTCTTTTGCCGGGGTGTGCGCTCGAAATCGGGTGTGGACGAGAACCGGGTCAATGGGTGAGGACCGCGATGAGCGCCGCCGCGGCCGGGAGGAGCACCAGCAGGCCCATCGGGGAACCGGAGCCGTCCACGACGGACCGGCCCGCGGCCACCGCGCGGCGGATGTGCCGGTAGCGCCCGATCCCCCGCAGCAGCACGCCCGCCGCGGTGAGCAGCACGGCCCCGCCGCAGACCAGGCCGACCGGGGAGCGGGCGCCGTGCAGGAGCAGGGCACCGAGGGCGGCGGTGGCCAGTGCGGTGCGCGACCAGGCCAGCCGGGTGCGCTCGGCCTGCAACCCCGGGTCCTGGACCGCGCTCACCGGACGACGACCAGCACCAGCACCAGCAGCCCGACCGCGACCGCGGTGACCCCGAAGGCCAGCAGCGGCAACTGGGTGGACGGCGGCAGCGCCCGCCCGAGCCGCATCGCCCGCTCGGTGCGCCGCCAGCGCCGGTGGCTCAGGGCGGCCAGCACCGTCCCCAGGGCGACCAGGGCCAGCGCCAGGGCGGTGCGCAGCGGCACCGGGGCGGCCGGGAGGTACTGCGAGACGGCCACCCCACCCGCGAGCAGGGCGAGGGCGGTGCGGACCCAGGACAGGAAGGTGCGCTCGTTGGCGAGGGAGAACCGGTAGTCCGGGTCCTCGCCCTCGGTGATCCGGATGCGGTCCGCCCAGGAGGCCATGGCTGGATCGTAGGCGCGCGTTCCACGCTCCGGGAAACGCTCTGGGAAAATGGCAAGTGCACGGGAGGTTGCCACCGGGTGCGTCCGGGCGGGTCGGGGTGGGCCGGACAGTCGGCACCCGGTTGTCGGAACCCCGCACTGCCGGTGACCGATCGGCAGGCGCGGGCCGGTGCGGCGGGGCTCGTTCGGCCGCTGTTGCCGCGGCTCACCGCTGCCGTAGCGTCGTCCCCCTCGGTTGGTACACCGTCGTTAACTTCCCGGATTTCCCAGGCGGTGCCCACCGGGGCAGCAGTGCTCGAACCCGGTCCTTCTCCCCTGCCTTGGAGGCCGTTCGTGAGTCGCTTGTCCCTGCGTTCCCTGTTCGCCATCGCGGGCGCCACGGTCACCGCCGTCGCGCTCGCCACCCCCGCCAACGCCGCGCTGCCGTCCGTGCTGGACGCCACCGCGGACAGCGGAACCCTTGCCGCCACCCAGGAAACCCTGGCGTCGCGGCTGGGCAGCAGCTACGGCAACACCTGGCTCGACCAGGCGACCGGCAAGCTGGTCGTCGGCGTCACCGACGCCTCGCGCGTCGCGGAGGTGCGCGCCGCGGGTGCCACCGCCAAGGTGGTCAAGCACAGCGCCGCCGAACTGGCGGGCGTGCAGTCCACACTGGACGGCAAGGCCGCCGGGGCGGCCGGGTCGGTTCCCGCCAGCGTGACCGGCTGGTACGTCGACCCCGCCGCCAACCAGGTCGTGGTGTCGGTGCTCAACGACGACGCCGCCGGTCTGGCGTGGGCGAAGACCGCCGCCTCCGGCCCGGTGCGCACCGAGCGGGTCACCGACGCGCCGCGTCCGCTGTGGAACATCATCGGCGGCCAGGCGATCTACTTCGGCGGCGGCCGCTGCTCGGTGGGCTTCAACGCCCGCAACTCCGCGGGCACCCGCTACGTGATCACCGCGGGCCACTGCACCGAGCTCGGCGGCGCGGTGACCGGCACCGGCGGCAGCATCGGCTCGGTCAGCGGCTCGTCGTTCCCCACCAACGACTACGGCCGGATCACCGTGTCCAGCTCGGCGGCGGTCTCCACCCCGCTGGTGGACCGGTACTCCTCCGGGTCGGACGTGACGGTCGCGGGCCGGACGGTCACCCCGGTCGGCGGCGGTGTCTGCCGGTCCGGTTCGACCACGGGCTGGAAGTGCGGCACCGTGCAGGCGTTCAACCAGACCGTCAACTACGGCGGCGGTGACATCGTCTACGGCCTGACCCGCACCAACGCCTGCGCCGAGCCCGGCGACTCCGGCGGCTCGTTCGTCAGCAACCCCGGTTCCGGCACCCGCGTGCAGGCCCAGGGCCTGACCTCGGGCGGCTCGGGCAACTGCTCCTCCGGCGGGACGACCTTCTTCCAGCCGATCAACGAGGCGCTGACGGCCTACGGCCTGACCCTGGTCACGGGCTGACCCACCCCTCGGGGTAACGCGCCCGCCCGGTTGTCCCACCGGGCGGGCGCGCCCGCGCGCTCAGGTCCTGGTGACCACGACCCGGTCGAAGACCTCCGCCAGCACGGTGTCGTCGAGGGTGCCCGCCAGCGGGGCGGCGACCGCGGCGGCCGACCAGGCCACGGCGGTGCGCAGCCGGTCGGGCCAGTCGGCGCCCGCGGTGTGGGCGAGGGCGGCCACGGCGGCGTCGCCCGCGCCCGTGGGGTTGCCCGCGACCCGCGACGGCGGGCGGGCGGTGAAGCTGCCGGCGGGGGTGTGGGCGCGCACGCCGTCGACGCCGAGGGAGACGACGACGGCGGCGGCGCCCAGGTCGGCGAGGGCGGCCGGGTCGTCGGAGCCGACGGCCTCGCGGAGTTCGTCGAGGTTGGGCTTGACCACGTCGGCGCCCGCCGCGGCGGCGGCGAGCAGGGCGGCCCCGCTGGTGTCGACCACGGTGGGCACGCCCGCGCCCGCGGCGCGGCGCACCAGGTCGGCGTAGCCGTCGACCGGGGCGCCCGGGGGCAGGCTGCCGGAGCAGACCAGGACGTCGGCGTGGGCGAGGTGGCGCTGCACGAGCGCGACCAGCCGCTCCCAGTCCACCGGGGACAGCGGCCCGCCCGGTTCGGTGAACAGGGTGGCGTCGCCGCCGTCGTCGACCACGGCGATGGTCATCCTGGTGGGGGCGGCCACCGGCAGCAGCTCGTGCGGTACCCCGGCCTCGGCTAGGTCGGCGCGCAGCGAGTCGCCGAGGATGCCGCCGACCGGGCCCAGCGCCAGCGTGGGCACCCCGCGCTCGTGCAGGACCCGGCTGACGTTGAGGCCCTTGCCGCCCGCCCGCTCGTGCACGGTCCGCACCCGGTGGGTGCGACCGGGCCGCAGGTCCCCCACCCGGTAGCTGACGTCCAGCGCCGGGTTCCCGGTGACTGTGAGGATCACGCGCACTCCCCTTCCCCTCCGGGCGGTCGCGCCGCCCGGGATCTCGACGGTCAGGCCTGTGGTGTGCCCGGTGGCACGGCGGTGGCGGGGACGGCGTCGAGCACGCCGAGCAGCCGGGCGGCTTCCTCGGTGACCGCCGCGCGCGCCGGGTCGAGGTACCTGCGCGGGTCGACCAGCGCGGGGTCGGCGGCCAGCGCGCGCCGGGCGGCGCCGGTGAAGGCGGCGTTGAGGTGTGTGGCGATGTTGACCTTGGTCAGCCCGGTGCGCACCGCCCTGGTCAGGTCGGGGTCGGCGATGCCGGAGGCGCCGTGCAGGACCAGCGGGACCCCGACCGCGGCGCGCAGGGCGGCGATGAGGTCGAAGTCGAGTTCGGCGTCGCGGGTGCGCATGGCGTGCGAGCTGCCCACGGCCACCGCGAGCGCGTCGACGCCGGTGGCCTCGGCGAAGGCGGCGGCCTCGGCCGGGTCGGTGCGGGCGCCGGGGGCGTGCACGCCGTCCTTGCCGCCGACCTCGCCCAGCTCGGCCTCCACCGCCACGCCGCGCTCGTGGCAGCGGCGGACGATCTCGCGGGTGCGGGCCACGTTCTCGGCGTAGGGCGCGGTGGACGCGTCGAACATGACCGATCCGACGCCCAGGCGCAGCCCCTGCTCGACCAGCTCCGCGGACTCGACGTGGTCAAGGTGCACCGCGACCGGCACCGCGGATTCCTCGGCCACCGCCAGCGCGGCACCGAGCAGCGGGGCGAGGGAACCGTGGTAGCGCACGCAGTTCTCGCTGATCTGGAGCACGACCGCGGTCCCGGCGCGCTCGGCGGCGGCGACCAGCGCGTAGGCGTGCTCGAGCTGGATGACGTTGAAGGCGCCGAGCCCGTGCCCGCCGCGGACGGCGGCGGCGAGCAGGTCGGCGGTGCGGGTCAGCGGCACGGCGGCAGCACGACCGAGCGGGTGAGGTGGCGCGGCCGGTCCGGGTCGAGCCCGCGCCGCCGGGCGACCGCGACCGCCAACCGCTGCGCCACGACCAGGTGGGCCATCGGGTCCAGGTCGCTGTCGACCCAGGTGGCGCCGGTGGCGGCGACGTCGTCGGCGAGCCCGGCGGGCGCCGGGCCGAACAGCCAAGTGACCCGGCCGGGTTCGGCGACGCTGATCGGGCCGTGCCGGTACTCCATCGCCGGGTACGCCTCGGTCCACGCGGACGCGGCCTCGCGCAGCTTGAGCGCCGCCTCGTGCGCCAGCCCGACTGTCCAGCCGCGGCCCAGGAAGGTCACCTGGTCGGCGGCCACCAGGTCCCCGAGGTCGACGGTCAGCGCCCGCTCGGCGTCGGCGGCGGCAGCGGTCAGGTCCTCCCCCAGGGAGGCGCGCAGGTACGCCAGGGCGGTGGTGGCGAACCTGGTCTGGACCACGGATTCCTCGTCCGCGTAGTCGAGCAGCACGGTGTTCCCGGTGAGGTCCGGGTTGGCGGTGAGGACGGTCGCCCCGGTGGTGGCGAGCAGGTCCAGCACCTCGGTCGTGGTGCCGGAGCGGGTGATCGCCACGACCCGGTCGTAGTCGCGCCCGGCCGGGAACTCCGAGGCGGCGAAGGCGTCGGTGCGGCCGTGGCCCGCGGCCTCGCGCAGCGCGGCGAACGCCATCGCCATGAACCAGGAGGTGCCGCAGCCGACCACGGCCACCGACTCCCCCGGTTCGGCGACCGGTCGGGCCTCGGCGGCGGCTCGGCGCCAGCACGCGGGCTGGCCTGCGATCTCCTCGGCGACGTGCGACACCGGGCCCCCTGCTCATTGATGCGCGTCAGACGCGCACATCATGCATCTGCGCGCAGTGCGGCGGCAAGGTGCGCCGCCGCCTCGATCTTCGCGGGATCGGCCGGGTCGGCGGTGAGCCAGCTACCGCCGACGCAGCCGACGTTGGGCAGCGCGAGGTAGCCGGGCGCCGACGCGGCGCTGATCCCCCCGGTCGGGCAGAAGCGCAGGCCCGGCAGCGGCCCGGCGATCGACCTCAGGTACGGCACACCACCGGCGGCCTCGGCGGGGAAGAACTTCAGCTCGGTGTACCCGCGCTCGGCCAGCCGCATCGCCTCGGTGACGGTGGCCGCGCCGGGCAGCACCGGCAGCCCGGTGTCGGCGGCGGCGCCCAGGACCAGGTCGGTGCTGCCGGGGGTGACCAGGAAGCCCGCGCCCGCCTCCAGCGCTGCCTTGGCGTGCTCCGGGGCGGTCACCGTGCCCGCGCCGACCAGGGTCTCGGGCACCTCGGCGGCGATGGCGCGGATGGCTTCCAGCGCGGCCGGGGTGCGCAGGGTGACCTCGACGACGCCGATGCCGCCGCGCAGCAGCGCCCGCGCCAGCGGCACCGCGTGCGCCACCTCCTCGATGACCACGACGGGGACGACGGGCGAGACGTCGAGCAGGCTCACGGGCACTCCAGGCGCGATCGGGTCGAGCGGCACGGAAGGGGGGCGGAACTCAGGCGGAGAACTCGAAGTCGTCGGCGGCGGCGTAGGCCGGACCGAAGGCGCTGGCGCCGTGGTCGGCGGGGCCGACCGAGCGGCGCAGCGCGGCGAACAGCTCGCGGCCGGTGCCCGTCCAGGCGGTGTCGTCGGCGTGCGTGTCGACCGGGGTGCGGGCGGCGAGGACGTCCTCGTCGACCAGGAGCTGCAACCGGCCGGTGTTCGCGTCCAGCCGGACGAGGTCGCCGTCGTGCACCAGGGCGATCGGCCCGCCCGCGGCGGCCTCGGGGGTGCAGTGGATCGCGGCCGGGATCTTGCCCGACGCCCCGGACATGCGGCCGTCGGTGACCAGCGCGACCCGGTGGCCGCGGGCCATGACCGCGCTCATCGCCGGGGTGAGGGCGTGCAGCTCGGGCATCCCGTTGGCGCGCGGACCCTGCTGGCGCAGCACGATCACCACGTCCCGGTCGAGTTCGCCCGCCCGGAACGCGGCGTCGACCGCCTCCTGGCTGGTGAACACGGCCGCGGGCGCCTGCACCACCCGGTGCTCCGGGGCCACCGCGGACACCTTGACCACGGCCCGGCCCAGGTTGCCCGCGAGCATCCGCAGGCCGCCGTCGGCGGCGAACGGCTCGGCCACCGGGCGCAGCACCGACGGGTCGCCGGAGGTGGCGAGCCCGGGGCGCCACACCAGCTCGCCGTCGTCGAGCACCGGCTCGTTGCGGTAGCGGTCCAGCCCCGGACCGGCCACGGTGGACACGTCGCCGTGCAGCAGGCCCGCGTCCAGCAGCTCGCCGATGAGGAACTGGACACCGCCCGCGGCGGCGAAGTGGTTGATGTCCGCCGAGCCGTTGGGGTAGACCCTGGCCAGCAGCGGCACCACCGCGGACAGGTCGGAGAAGTCGTCCCAGGTGAGCCGGATGCCCGCGGCGGCGGCGATGGCCACCAGGTGCAGCGTGTGGTTGGTGGACCCGCCGGTGGCCAGCAGCGCCACGACCCCGTTCACCACGGCCTTCTCGTCGACCACCCGGGAGATCGGCGTGTACTCGGTGCCCTGCGCGGTGATCTCCACCGCGCGGCGGGCCGCGGCCTCGGTGAGCGCCTTGCGCAGCGGGGTGCCCGGCGGGACGAAGCTGGCGCCGGGCAGGTGCAGGCCCATCACCTCGACCACGAGCTGGTTGGAGTTCGCGGTGCCGTAGAAGGTGCAGGTGCCCGGCGAGTGGTAGGACGCGGACTCGGCGGCGAGCAGGTCGGCGCGGGTGGCCTGGCCCTCGGCGAACGCCTGCCGAACGCGGGCCTTCTCCGCGTTGGGCAGACCGGAGGCCATCGGACCGGCCGGGACCAGGATCGCGGGCAGGTGCCCGAAGGCGAGGGCGCCGATCAACAGCCCGGGGACGATCTTGTCGCACACGCCGAGCAGCAGCGTGGCGTCGAACATGTCGTGCGCCAAGGCGATGCCGGTGGCCATGGCGATGACCTCGCGGCTGAACAGCGACAGCTCCATCCCCGGGCGGCCCTGGGTGATGCCGTCGCACATGGCGGGCACCCCACCCGCGAACTGGGCCACCCCGCCGTGCGCGCGGACCGCGTCCTTGATCCAGGCGGGGAACTCCTGCAACGGCTGGTGCGCGCTGAGCATGTCGTTGTAGGCGGACACGATCGCCACCCCAGGGGCGCTGACGCCCTTGACCGCGAGCCGGTCGGGGCCGGAACAGGCGGCGAAACCGTGGGCCAGGTTGCTGCACCCGAGACCGGCGCGGGTCGGGTGCGGGGCGACGGCCGAGGCCATGCGGTCCAGGTAGGCCCGCCGGGCGGGGGCGCTGCGCTCGACGATGCGCGCGGTGACCTCGGCGACGACGGTGTTCAGGGGGGCCTGGGGCGGCTGGGGTGGCGTCATCGGCTCGTCATCTCCGGGTCGGTTCCGGTCTTCGGACTGGCTCGGGCGCGGCCGACGGTACCGAGGGCAGGGGTGGGAGTCAAAATCGATTCAGTGACCGGGGTCCCACTTTTCGGTGACGATCAAGTGATCGATCAAGATGCTCGGGTTGGTCCGCTTCGCCGGGGCTACGCCGTGCGCTTCGGCTCAAGGGCCGGTCGTTTGTTGGGCGTGCCCGGGTGGATCTGCTCAGCCGTGCCGTGGTTTAAGGGCCCGGTCGTTTGTTGGGCGTGCCCGGGTGGATCTGCTCAGCCGTGTCGTGGTTTCAAAGCCCGGGATTTTTCGGGGCGTGCCCGGGTGGGTGGATCTGCTTGGGCGGGGCCCCTACCGCGATCATGTGCCTGGTGTGACCGAGTGGGGCGAAAAGAGTGCCCCACTGCCCGGGCAGGCTTGCACATGATCGCTTCCCCCACCCAAGCAGATCCACCCACCCGGGCATGTCCGTAGCCGGGCCGGCGGTTGCGGGGGCGGCTGGGTTTCGCTGCGCCGGAGGGGTTCGCCGTGGCTGGTGGCTGGTGGCTGGCGGTTTGCGGGGGTGGTTGGTTGTCGCTGCTCCGATGGGGTTCCGGTCCGCCGACCCGACCCGGGCTGGGTCGGGTCGGCGGTTGGCGGTTGGTTCTAGCGGTGCCTGCCGCCGTTGCGGGCGGAAGCGGCGGCGGCGCCCGCTCCGAACAGCAGGACCAGGGCGGTGAGGCCCCAGCGGCGCTTCTTCTCCGTGGCCTCGCGGGCACGCTGCTGAGGAGTGGGAACCGGCTCGCGGACCCGGTCCGGCCTGGACTTCGTGGGGGGGGGGGGGGCGGGGGGGGCGGGCACCGGGGCCGGTGGGGGTGGTGGCGCGGCGGGCGCCGACGGCACCCCCGGCGGCGGGGGTGGGACGACCGGCAAGGGGGCCGGTGGGACGCCCGGGGGCCTGGTTGTCGTCGGGGTGGGTGGGG
>NZ_QHCP01000012.1:0-238205 GCF_003182415.1 Actinokineospora spheciospongiae
CGTCGTCGAACGCTGTTTCAACCGGCTCAAGCAGTTCCGCGGCCTGGCCACCAGGTTCGCCAAACGAGCCGCCTACCACCGAGCCGAGATCATCCTCGCCTGCATCGTCCTCCATCTCAAGTGAAGATCCGCAGGACAGGCCCTAGGGGGAGGGCCCGAACTTGTCCCGGCCGCCGTTAGCTCTGCGAGCGCGGTGTCAAGGGTGGCCGAAGGCCATCGGCGAAGCCGACGCCGAAGGCGCCCTTGACGCCGCGCTCGCAGAGCTAAACAATCGCGGCCCCCGAGGTCAGGCCCTTGCTCTTGACCACGCCACAGCGACCCCGAAGTCAGGCCCTTGCTCTTGACCACGCCACAGCGACCCCGAGGCCAGGCTCCTGCTCTTGACCACGCCACAGCGACCCCCGAAGTCGGACCCGCGCTTTTCACCAACCCACAAGCCCCGCAGCCGAGCAGCGCCGCAGGCGAACAAGCAGGATCAAGCCTTCTCCAGGTACTCCGCCCGCTCAGCGTTCACCACCTGAGCCACCATCCCCGCCAACCCCGAATAAGCCCCCAACCCCGGATCATCAGCGATCAACGCCTGAGCCACCACCCGCGCGTCAGCGATGATCCCCTCATCCCGCAACAACGACAGCATCTTCAACCCCGACTTGGTCCCCGACTGCGAAGACCCCAACACATCCCCTTCCCGCCGCAACTCCAGGTCCAGCCGAGCCAACTCGAACCCGTCCAACGTTGAAGCGACCGCGTCCAACCGCTCCCGGGTCGACGTCCCCCCGATCATCTCCGTCACCAGCAGGCAAACCCCGGCAGCGGACCCACGCCCCACCCGCCCCCGCAACTGGTGCAACTGACTCACCCCGAACCGATCGGCGTCCAGGATCACCATCGCCGTCGCGTTCGGCACGTTCACCCCCACCTCGACCACCGTCGTGGCCACCAGCACGTCCACCGCCCCCGAGGCGAACCCCCGCATCACCCGGTCCTTGTCCTCCGCCGCCATCCGCCCGTGCAGGACGTCGACGGAAAGCCCGGCGAGCGCACCCCCCGCCAGATCGGGTGCCACATCGGCCACGGCCAACGGCGGCCGCCGCCCCGACCCGTCATCGGCCACAGCCGAATCCTCGTCCCCGATGCGCGGGCACACCACATAAGCCTGGTGCCCCGCGGCGACCTCCTCGCGAACCCGCTGCCACACCCGGTCCAACCACGCGGGCTTCTCCGCCACCGGCACCACGGTCGTCGAGATCGGCGAGCGACCAGCCGGGAGTTCACGCAGCGACGAGGTCTCCAGGTCCCCGTACACGGTCATGGCCACGGTCCGCGGGATCGGCGTGGCCGTCATGACCAGCACGTGCGGGCTCAGCGCCCCCGCCCTGGCCCGCAGCGCGTCCCGCTGCTCCACGCCGAACCGGTGCTGCTCGTCGACCACCACGAACCCCAGGTCGGCGAACGCGACCTTGTCCTGGATCAGCGCGTGCGTGCCCACCACGATCCCCGCCGCGCCGCTGGCGGCGTCGAGCATCGCCTGCTTGCGCTGGGCCGTGGACAGCGACCCGGTCAGCAGGGTCAACGCGGTGGCGTTCTCCGCGCCGCCCAACTGCCCCCCGCTCGCCAGGTCGCCCAGCAGTTCGGTCAGCGACCGCGCGTGCTGCGCGGCCAGCACCTCGGTGGGGGCCAGCAGCGCCGCCTGCCGCCCGGAGTCGACGACCTGGAGCATGGCCCGCAGCGCCACGATCGTCTTGCCGGAGCCGACCTCCCCCTGCAGCAGCCGGTTCATCGGGGCTTCGCCCGCGAGGTCGGCGGCGATGGCCGCGCCCACCTCGTTCTGCCCCGCCGTCAGGGTGAAGGGCAGGCGCTGGTCGAACGCGTCCAGGATGCCGCCGGGGCGGGGCGGGCAGGCCGGGGCCGGGCGGGCCGCGGCGGTCTGCCTGCGCTGGGCCAGCGCCAGTTGCAGGGACAGGGCCTCGTCCCACTTCAAGCGCTTGCGCGCGGTCTCCAGATCGTCCCACTCGGCGGGGCGGTGGATGGCGCGGACTGCCACGTCGTACTCGGCGACGTCCAGGCGCTTGCGCAGCTCCTCGGGGAACGGGTCCTCGATCTCGTCGAGCATCGCCAGGGTCTGCTGGACGCACTGGGCGATCTGCCACGACTGGATCTTCGCCGAGGCCGGGTAGACCGGGATGAGACCGCCCGCGAACTCCTCCACGGCGGGGGCGCCGTCGGTGGACTCCGGGTCGGCGTCGAGGAGCTGGTAGTCCGGGTTGGCCAGTTGCAGCTTCTGGCGGAAGGCGGTGACCTTGCCCGCGAACAGGGCGCTCGTGCCGGGCTTGAGCTTGTCCAGGTGCCACGGCTGGTTGAAGAACGCGCAGTCCAGCGAGCGCCTGCCGTCGGTCAGCGAGACCTCGACCAGGGAGCCGCGCTTGGTCTTCATCTGCCGCTTGGTCACCGACACGACCTTGGCCATCACCGTGACGTGCTCGCCCACCTCCAGCCCGGCGATGTCGGTGAGCTGCCCGCGCTCGGCGTAGCGGCGCGGGTAGTGGCGCAGCAGGTCCCCCGCGGTCTCCAGGGTGAACGCGGCGGCCAGCGCGTCCGCCGACTTCTTGCCCACCACCCGGTCCAGCCGGTCGCTCAGCGACGCCATCGCCGTTCCCCACCCACTTCCCGCAATTCCACTGTCCGCCGCACCTCGGTCACCGCCCGATTATGTCGACCCCCACCGACAGCGGTCGCGGCCCGTCCACAGCGGGTCACCGGGGCGGGTCATTCCAACCCGAGCAGCAGCACCGAATCCGCCTGCCCACCCGCGTACACGACCAGGTCGGCCTCGGGGCGCTCGGCGCGCAGGAACGCCGCCAGCCCGTCGGCCAGCCCCTCCGGCGCGTCGCGGCCGAGCAGCGCGGTCACCAGTTCCCCGCCCGCCGCCAGCAGCCTGCGCGCCACCGCGCGGGTCGCCCTGGCCAGCGCCTCCACCCCGGGCGGCCCCGGTTCCACCAGCACGACCTCGTCGTCGGCCAGCGCCAGCACGTCGTCGGCGCGGCACGGCCCGGCCCAGGTGATCGCGTCCTCGACGGCCACCCGCACCTCCCCGCGGCGGGTCGCGGCGGCGGCCTCGGTCATCGCCACCACGTCGTCGGCCGGTCTGCGGCGGGGGTCGTGCACGGCGACCGCCGCCAGCACCTGCACCGGGGAGGCGCACGGGACGACCACCACGTCCTGCCCCCCGGCCACCGCCCGGATCGCGGCCTCGTCGGCGAGTTCCATCAGCAGCGGGTGCCCGGGCAGCACGGTGACGTGCGCGGCGCCGGTGGCCGTGATGACCTGCGTCAGCTCGTACGGCGTCGGTTCCTCCCCGTCGCCGACGCGCAGCACGGCCACCCCCTCGGCGAGCAGCAGTTCCGCCAGCCCCTCCCCGCGCACGGGCACGACCACGGCGCGGTCGCGGGTGAACCGGGCAGGGCCGTCCGGGGCGGCGTCGGCGAACCGGGCCACCCGGATGCGCCGCGGGCTGCCCACCCGCACCCCGGCCTCGACGGCCCCGCCGACGTCGTTGCAGTGCACGTGCACGGTCCACAGCCCGGCCCCGTCGCCGACGACCGACACCGAGTCCCCGAGCCCGACGAGCACCTCCCGCAGCGCGCCCGCCGTGGCGTCGTCGACCCCGTCGAGCAGGTACATCACCTCGTAGGCGTACAGGTCCGACCCCGCCTCCCGAGGCGCCACGTGCGGGTTCACCGGCCGGGCGACGGTGGTGCCCGCGTCCCGCAGGTCCGGTTCCCGCCCCTGCACCACGGCCAGCAGCGCGTCGAGCAGCACCACCACCCCGCGCCCGCCCGCGTCGACCACCCCGGCGTCGGCCAGCGCGTCGAGCTGGCGCGGCGTGTGCTCCAGCGCCACCGCGGCCGCCCGCACCGCGGCCCGGGCCACCTCGTGCAGCCCCTCGCCGCCGGTCGCCGCCGCGGCCGCCGACAGCACGCTGATCATGGTGCCGGGCACCGGCTCGGCCATCGCCGCGGTGGCCAGTTCCGCCCCCCGCCGCAGCGCCCGCCGCAGGTGCTCCCCCTCGACGACGGGCTGCTCCCGCACCGCCTCGGCCATGCCGCGCAGCACCTGCGACACGATCACCCCGGAGTTGCCGCGCGCCCCCGCCAGCGCCCCGGTCGCCAGCACCCCGAAGGCCCCGCCCGCGTCCGCCCGCTCGGTCACCGGGGCCCGCAGCAGCGCCTCCAGGGCCGCGCGGACCGTGGTGAGCAGGTTCGACCCGGTGTCCCCGTCGGCCACGGGGTAGACGTTGATCCGGTCGATCGCCTCCCGGTGCGCGTCCAGGGCGCCGACGCACGCCGCGGCCCACCGCCGGACCGCCGCCGCGTCGAGTGCCTCCAGCAACCGGGCCTCCCAGCTCGTCGGTCCCCTCCGGCGAGGGTAACCACCGGTGGGCACCCACCCGGTTTGGAGCACCGGTGGGGCACCGGTTACCCTGTGCAGACCGCCTGGGCCCGCCTGGGCTCTCGTACGTGCGCCCGCAGTGGTCGAGGAATCGACCGGCCGGGCACCCGCAACCTGAAGGAGTGTCGACGTGGCTGCCGTGTGCGACGTCTGTGGCAAGGGGCCAGGCTTCGGCAAGTCGGTCTCGCACTCGAACCGGCGCACCAACCGCCGGTGGAACCCGAACATCCAGACCGTGCACGCGAAGACCGGCGTTTCCCAGCGCAAGCGGTTGAACGTGTGCACCTCCTGCCTGAAGGCGGGCAAGGTCGTTCGCGGCTGAGCGAGTCACCGCAGCAGATCCCCGACCGGCGTCCGAGGCCACCAGGCCCCGGGCGCCGGTTCGCTGTGCGCACCCCTCAGGCACTGACCTCGGACGCCACCCGACCGCGGGCCACGGCGACAGAGGCGAGTCCGACCAGGACGGCCGGGATGCCCGCGAGCGCGAACGTCCACCGCGGCCCCACCAACCCGGTCAGCACCCCGCCGGTGACCATCCCGGTGACGTTGGCGGCCATCAGCACCGACCCCATCGCGGCGAACGCGCGCCCGCGCAGGGCGTCGGGGGTGCGCAACCGCACCAGCGCCTGGTTGATCACGTTCTGCGCCCCGTTGGTGATCCCGCCGAGCGCGTACCCGACGACCACGGCGGCGGTGAACGGCACGGCGGCGGGCAGCACCATCGCGGCGCCCATCACCGCGCAGGACGACCCCAGGCCCACCAGCAGCGCCGTGGCGGTCCGCAGCCCGGTGACCAAACGGACGCCGACGAGCATCCCGACCATCCAGCAGGCGTGCAGCACCCCGAGCAGCACCGCGCCCCCACCCAGCACGTCGGTGACGTAGAACACGTTCGCCACCTCGGCGAACATGACCCCGAGGCACGCGATCGCCAGGCAGGCCGCGGACGTGCTGAGCACCCGGTCCGCCCACAGGTGCCGAATACCGTCGGCCGCCCGCGCCCGCTGCCCACCGCGTTCCGGGCGGCGCTCGGCGCGGACGAGGCACAGGGCCAGCGCCTGCACCGCGTAGGTGCAGGCGTCGACGAGCAGCGCGCGCTCGGTGCCCACCGCGGCCGCCAGGAGCCCGCCCGCCGCCGACCCGGCGAGCGTGCCGAGGGTGCGGCCGGTGGCGATCCACGAGTACCCGCGGGTGGCCCCGTCCTCCCCCACGACGGCGGGCACCAGCGCCGCGGCGGCCGGGTTGACCACGGCGGTGCCGCACCCCAGGGCGAACAGCAGCACCAGCGTGGCGGCCAGGTTCCCCAGCACCGCCACGATGCCGAGCACGGCGGCGCCCTGGAGCACCTGCCCGGCGATCATCAGCCTGCGGTTGGGCAGCCGGTCGACCAGCAGCCCGGCCAGCGGCGCGCCCAGCGCGATGGGCAGGAACTCGGCGATCAGCACCGCGGTGACCGCGAACGCCCCGAACTCCTTGAAGTGCACCAGGAGCACGAGCAGCGTCACCGCGGACCCGAACAGCGACACCCCCGCACCGGACGCGATCAGGACCAGGTCTCTGGTGTTCCGCACGCGTCCGACGCTAGCGGGGGCGAACAACCGGTTTTACGGGAGCTTCCAGTCCACCGGTTCGCCGCCCTGCTCGACGAGCAGCGCGTTGGCCCGGCTGAACGGCTTCGACCCGAAGAAACCGGCGTGCGCCGACAGCGGGCTGGGGTGCGCCGACTCGATGGCGGGCACGTCGCCGAGCATCGGCTTGAGGTTGCGCGCGTTGCGCCCCCACAGGATGGCGACCAGCGGCCCACCGCGCGCGGCGAGCGCCCGGATGGCCTGCTCGGTCACCTGCTCCCACCCCTTGCCCTGGTGGGAGTTGGCCTTGCCCGGTTCCACGGTGAGCGCCCTGTTGAGCAGCAGCACCCCGTGCTCGGCCCACGGCGTGAGGTCCCCATTGGACGGGAGGGGGAGGCCGAGGTCTTCCTGGTACTCCTTGTAGATGTTGATGAGGCTCTTGGGGATGGGCCGCACGTCCGGGGCCACGGAGAAGGACAGGCCCACGGCGTGGCCGGGGGTGGGGTAGGGGTCCTGCCCGACGATGAGGACCCGGACGTCGGCGAAGGGCTGCTTGAAGGCGCGCAGGACGTTCTCGCCCGCCGGGAGGTAGCGGCGGCCCGCGGCGATCTCCGCGCGGAGGAACTCGCCCATGGTGGCGATCTGGTCGGCGGCGGGGGCGAGCGCTTCGGCCCACCCGGCTTCGACGGTCTCGGACAGCGGTTGTGGCACGGCGTCGGAGCCTACTCGGGTGTGCCGACCCGTTCGTCACTCACTCGGGTGTCGTGATCGGTCCCCAGCGACCGGAGTTCCTTGCCGAGGTGGACCGATCCCTCCTCGTCGGCGTAGTAGCCGAACGGGGGCACCGGGGTGTAGCCGGCGGACCGGTACAGCGCGATGGCCTCCGGCTGCTCGTCGCCGGTCTCCAGGACGAGCCTGCGCAGGCCCGCCGCCCGCGCGGTGTCCTCCAGTTCGGCCAGGACCCGCCTGGCCAGCCCCCGACCGCGGGCGGAAGCGTTGACGTACATGCGTTTGATCTCCGCGTCGTGCTCGCCGTGGCGGCGCCAACCGCCGGTGGCCACCGCGACGCCGTCGAGGTAGCCGACCAGGAACAGCCCGTGCGGCGGGGCGAACTCGGCCGGGTCGACCGGGGTCAGGTCGACGTCGCCGTAGCGGACGACGTACTCCTGCTGGACCTCGGCGATGAGGGTGGTCGAATCGGGGTGGTCGTAGGTGAGGACTTCGATGCGCACCACCCGATTGTGTCCCACCACCCCGACGGTCAGCGCCAGTGCTGCCAGCCGGTGGCCCCCGGGTAGGGCCTGCCGTCGACGGTCACCGCGGGGCCGGTGCCGGGTCGGGTGACGGTGCCGATGGTGCGCCAGCCGTCGGGCACCGCGTCGGGGTCGGGGAAGGTGGCGGCCAGCGCGTGGTCCTCGCCGCCGGTGAGCACCCAGTGCCGGGGGTCGCCGCCGAGCGCGGAGGCGACGTCGATCAGCCGCTGGTGCACCTCGACCAGGTCCGACCGCACGTCGACGGCGACGCCGGAGGCCGCGCACAGGTGCCCGAGGTCGGCGAGCAGGCCGTCGGACACGTCGAGCATCGCGGTGGCACCGGCGTCGGCGGCCAGCGGTCCGGCCGCGTAGTCCGGCTCCGGCGAGCGGTGGGCGGCCACGACGTTGACCGGGGACCGGAAACCGCGCTTGAGGACGGCCAGCCCGGCCGCGCTCCAGCCGAGCTTGCCCGACACCGCCAGCACGTCGCCGGGCCTGGCCCCGGACCTGGTGACCGGTGCGCGACCGCGCAGCTCGCCGAGCGCGGTGATCGAGATCACCAGCACCGGGGCGGTCGCCATGTCGCCGCCGACCACCCCGACCGACGCCCGCCGGGCCTCGGTCCACATGCCGTCGGTGAGCCCCTCCAGGACGGTGGTCTTCGTGGTCGCCGGGCAGGCGAGGCCCACCAGGACGGCGGTGGGCACCGCGCCCATGGCCGCCACGTCGGCCAGGTTCGCCGCGACCGCCTTGCGCCCCACCTGAGCCGGGTCCGACCAGTCGAACCGGAAGTGCACGCCCTCCACCAGCACGTCCGTGCTGGCCACGACCCTGCCGTCGGCCGCGGTCACCACGGCGGCGTCGTCGCCGGGGCCCAGCAGCGTGGCCGCGGGCTGGACCCGCCCCTCGGTCAGCCGCCGGATGAGCCCGAACTCGCCGACGTCGGCGACCGTCTCCGGGGCCCCCGGGATCTCAGGTCGCACCCATGTCCTCCGATCACCGACTTTCGGACCCCCCACCGAAACCGCGTCTGGGGTACGTTGCTGGACACGTTCCTACCTCTTGGGGACACCTAGCCGCGAAGGGGCGCGCCGTGGTGCACGCATACATCCTGATCCAGACCGAGGTCGGCAAGGCCGCCGCGGTCGCGTCCGAGATCGCCGGGCTCCAAGGGGTGACCACGGCCGAGGACGTCACCGGGCCCTACGACGTGATCGTGCGCGCGGAGGCCGACAACGTGGACCTGCTGGGGCAGCTCGTGGTCGCCAACATCCAGAACGTGGAGGGCATCACGCGCACGCTGACCTGCCCGGTGGTGCACCTCTGAGGCGTGGTCCACTGGGGCGGTGAACGTCCCGACCACCCCCGCCCCCGCCGCCGGACCGTCCCGCCGCGCGGTGGTCGCCGCCGCGGTCCTGGTGGCGCTGCTGGTCGCCGGGGTCGTGCTGGCCAGCCGGTTCCTCGGACCCGCCGACACCGCCGCGCAGGACCCCACCGCATCGAATCCCATGGCGGCCCCGCGCACCGGCCCGGTCGGCCTGGTCCCGGTGGAGGCGCCGGACGCCGGGTCGCCGTCGTGCGCGTCCCTGGTCGGGCAGCTCACCGGTGCGCTGCCCAACGGCGACGGCACGCTGGAGAAGCTGCCCGTCGCCGACCCCGCCCCGGCCGGGGCGGTCGTGTGGGGTGACCGGGTGGCGGAGCCGGTGGTGCTGCGCTGCGGCCTGTCGAAACCGGGCGAGCTGACGCCGACGGCGCAGCTCCGCGTGGTATCCGGGGTGCAGTGGTTGCCGGTCGAGGGCACCGGGGCGTCGACGTGGTTCGCCGTCGACCGGCCGGTGTACGTGGCGCTGACCCTGCCCGACGGGCTGGGCACCGGTCCGCTGCAAACGGTGTCCGAAGTGGTCGGTCGGGTGCTGCCGGCGCAGCCGGTGCGGCCGTAGTGTCCTGAGACTGGGTTTCGCTGGGGTGCTTGGGTGGGCTTGGCCGTTTTCAGAGCCCGGTCGTTTGTCGTGGGTGCCCGGCTGGGTGGATGTGTTTGGCCGGGGCCCCTATGGCGATCATGTGCTCCAGTGCGTCAGGTGGGGCTGAAAAGATGCCCCACCGCCCAGGCAGGCTGTCACATGATCGCCACCCCCGGCCAAACACATCCACCCACCCGGGCCTCTGTGTAGCCGGGCCGGCGGTTCTCGGGGCGGTCGGCCTGCGTTCAGGACATCCACCCACCCGGGCAGTTGCTCGCCGGGCCGGCGGTTTCGGGGGTGATCGGCTGGGCAAGCACCTCCACCCACCCGGGCCTCTGCTTGACCGGGCCGCCGGTTCTCGGGGTGGTCGGCTGACCAAGCAGCACATCCACTCATGCGGGCATTCGCTTGCCGGGCCGGTGGTTGTCGGGGTGGCCGGCTGGTTGTTGCTGCGCCGGGTGGGGTTCTGGGTGGCTGGTGGTCGGGCCGGGCCTCAGCGCAATCCGGTTCCCCTGGCCACGGCGGTGTCGACCAGGGTGGCCAGCAGTGCCGGGTAGTCGAGGCCGGTGACGGCCCACATCTTCGGGTAGGCCGAGGTGGGGGTGAAGCCGGGCATGGTGTTGACCTCGTTGACCGTCAGCTCCCCGCCCGCGCCGACGAAGAAGTCCACCCTGGCCAGGCCCTGGCAGTCCAGTGCGCGGAACGCGTCCACGGCCATCGCCCGCAGCCGTTCGGACACCTCGTCGTCCAGCTTGGCCGGGATGTCCAGTTCGGCGACGTCGTCGAGGTACTTCGCGTCGAAGTCGTACCAGTCCACCGAGTCGTCGACCAGCCGCACCTCCGCGGGCACCGACGCCTCCACCCGCCCGTCGGGGAATTCCAGCACCCCGCACTCCACCTCGCGCCCGACGACCCCGGCCTCGACGAGCACCTTCGGGTCGACCTCGCGCGCGGCGGCGATGGCGGCGTCCAGGTCGTCCCACGAGGTGACCCGGCTGATGCCGGTGGACGAGCCCGCGCGGGCGGGCTTCACGAAGACGGGCAGCCCCAACCGGTCGCGCTCCTGCCCGGTGAGGGTGGTGGCGCCGCGCCGCAGCTCGACGTACCGGCCGACGGGCAACCCCTCGGCCTCCAGCAGCTTCTTGGTGTAGCCCTTGTCCATGGCGACCGCGCTGGCCAGCACCCCGGGGCCGACGTAGGGGACGCCGACCATCTCCAGCAGCCCCTGGATGGTGCCGTCCTCGCCGTAGGCGCCGTGCAGCATGGGGAAGACGACGTCCACACCGGTCAGCACCTCCCCCGCCCGCCCCGGTTCCAGGACGACCAGGCCGACCGAGCCGGGGTCGGCGGGCAGGGTGACGGCGGTGCCCGCGGTGATGGTGGGCAGGGTGCGCCCCTCGATGCGCAGCGCGCCGGGGTCGCTCGGCCCCAGGACCCACGCGCCCTCCCGGGTGATGCCGACCGGCACCACCTCGAAGCGGTCGGGGTCGAGGTTCGCGAGAGCGCTCGCCGCGGACACGCAGGACACCGCGTGCTCGGTGCTCCGCCCCCCGAACACCACCGCGACGCGGATCTTTGAGCTGGCCATGGGAGTGGACCCTACCCGGCGGGGATTTCCGGGATGCCCGGCTGTGGTGTGGGCGACCGGCGTCCACCGGTACCCACCTCAGTCGAACTCGCCCCACAGGCGGGCCAGCACCTTCCGGGAATCTCCCGTGGACAGGGCCGACTCCGCGACCCGGCGAAGCGAGTCGACGTAGTGCACGGCGCTGTCCTTTTCGAGGATGACGGTCGTGAAGTCGAGGTCGAGGACTGCCACGGGCGAGAAGGTCCGGAAGTGCAGGACCCGCACGGGGTGCTGGAGGAGTGGCGGCGTGGTGCGGGGAACGATCCGGATGCCGTCGAACCGGGCCAGGCGGGCGAGCCGGAGCTCCTGCGTCCCCAGGTCGTACGGAGCCCGCTCGATGGCGTCGGCCGAGACGTAGCGGGTCCAGATGGTGTCGCCGTGGTGCCCTGGGGACGCCAGTGCGGTCGACCCCCCGGAGTTGCCCAGCGCTCGCGGCCCGGTCACGCTCGTGGCGTAGGTGGTGATCCCGTCAGCCAGCGACCACAGCGAGCGGACCACGTCGTCCGGGTCGCGCGTCGACGGGGTGGCATGGATCACCCAGTTCATCTCCTCGCTCGCCCGGCGCAGGCCGTACAGGTGTTCCCGACGACGCGGCGGGATGTCGAGGAGAGCGCACAGACCCCCCAGTTCCAGCGCGTCCGGAATCCTCCGCCCATTCATGATCCGGTTGATCATCGCCGGTGACATGGTCATCAGCTCCGCCAACTGCCGAGTCGTGAAACCGCGCTCGACGCGTGCCGAGTCCAGTTCCGTGGAGAGCAGCAACGCCCTCGCGGTCTTCGCGCGGATGTCGTGCCGCAGACGCGCACCACTTCCCGCCTTGTGAACGGCCATGTCCTCAGGCATCCCGCCGGGAATGCCCGCGCACGAGGCGATGACGGTCGTGCACGAGGTTCATGCACGCCTTGGCGAACACCCGCAGAGCGGCGTTGTCGTCCCAGCTCACGGCGTCGGGTTTGGGCAGCACGAGGAACGGGCTCTGCGGCCCCTCGATCGGCCGTGAGGGAAAGGGGATGTCCCGGACCACGAGGACTCTCCGCTGCTCGACGCACGTCCCCTGGAAAACCACGACCCCGGTGTCCCCCTTGGCGAGCCGGAACGTGTAACCGCCCTCGAAGACGCGCGAACACGGTCGGGTGCACAACTGGTCAGCAGGGGTGACCGACACGCTGGTGGCGTCCGGAACCTTCACTGATCAACTCCCGTCTGTCGGATACCCCGTGGACGGTATGGATACTGGAGCTCGGAAATCTTCTATCAGGGTCTGAAAGGCTTCCGCGCGCCGCCGATACGGGGGATGCTGTACTGAAAATTCTCGTCAACGGGGGCCATGAGCGAAACGAACGATTGTGGCACTTCCGTAGCACCTGCAGTGCATCGCGGTGCACGAACGTGGTTGCATACAGAGCAGGAGGAACAGGAGATGGCTTCGATTCGGCAGTGGACTGGGCTCGAAGCCCAAGCGCTTCGCCGTGCCCTGCGTCTGAGCATCCGCGCCTTTGCCGACTACCTCGGGGTGGCTGTCCGCACAGTCACCAAGTGGGAGGCGCTGGGAGTCGACACCACACCTCGACCGGACAAACAAGCGATCCTGGACACTGCCCTGTCGCGGGCCGACTCCGACGCCAGAGTCCGCTTTGAGTTGCTGCTCATGCAGGACGGCAGTACACCCCTCAAGGGCTACTACCGGAGCGCCCCACGCGAGTGGGATTACGAAACCTGGATGGACGACCTGGGGCGGGCCGCAGCCTGCCTCGCCCGCCAAGATTTCAAATTCGCAGCCAGTCTGGTCGACCGCTGGCTACGACGGTTCGACCCCCACAGCCTGGACAGCCACGGCCTGTACCTGCACGCCCGCTCACTGGTGCTCCTCGGCGACTCGCAACGCGATCGAGGGGACATCCACGGCGCCTTTTCCGCGCGGCAGAATTATCACAAGGCACAGCGACTCTTCCAAGACTTGCGGGTACCCAGACGAACGGCGCAAGTCGAGTTGTCGCTCGCGGTCACCGAGGAAATGGGTGGGCGCTTGCGGTCTGCCGCCAAGCGCTACAAAGTCCTCACCGAAGACGAGCGGCTCAGCCCCCGAGACCGGTCGCGGGCTCGACTGTGGATCGGCACCGCGCTGAGCAAGGAAGGCGACAACGCGTATGCCATCAGGGTCATGAATGAGGCCACTCGGCGTTTTGAAGACCTCGAAGAGCCAGCGGACTGGGCGGTGGCGCATCAGAAATTGGCGCTCGCCCACCGGGGAGCAGGTGATCTGTCCACCGCCTTGAGCTACATCGAGGTGGCATTGTCTGCTCACGCTGCGGATTCCCCCATGCAGCGCGTCCGGTTGGACACCGCCCACGCCCACATCCTCCTGACCGACAAAGCCACCGCCGCGAGCGGGTTGCGACTCCTGAGCCAAGCCGCGGAGACCTCTCGCGAGTACGGCATGTCACACCAGTCAGCCAGCATCGACAGCATCCGCCACGCCTTCGAACGGGCACAGTGAACCAACTGGAGGACGAACACCCCATGGCACCGACCGGCATCACCGAACAGCACCGGCAGGACGCTGAACTGATCTGGGACTACCACCGGATGGGGCATGAGGTGCGCCCCTGCGACGTGGCCATCGGGCTGGGCAGCCATGACCTCGGTGTCGCGAGCCACGCGGCAGAGTTGTACCGATCGGGCGTGTTCCCCCTCGTGGTGTTCAGCGGCGGCAACAGCCCGACCACGGCCGAGCGGTTCCCCCGGGGCGAAGCCGTGCACTACCGCGAACACGCGATGAGCCTTGGCGTACCGGACAGCGCCATCCTGGTTGAACCGGAGGCGGGCAACACCGGGCAGAACGTGACGTTCTCGCGGGCGCTGCTCGCTGAGCGCGGGCGGACGCCGCGCTCAGCGCTGATCATCTCCAAGCCGTACATGGAACGCCGCGCCTATGCCACCTGTCGAGCGGTCTGGCCGGAGGTCGAGGTCGTGTGCACGTCGGAGCCGTTGGAACTCGGGGACTACGTGCGGTCCATCGGCGACGAGAAGTTGGTCATCGACATGCTGGTCGGCGACCTCCAGCGGGTCATCGAGTATCCGAAGCAGGGCTTCGCCGCCGAACAGGACGTGCCTGCCGACATCTCGGCCGCCTACGACCGGCTGCTCGCGGCAGGCTTCGACAGTCGTCTCCTGCGCTGACGGACCCTACGAGGGCCGTGTCGTGGTGACGAGGTCGACGAGGGTGGGGATCGCTTCGGTGAGCTGGGTCCGGGAGCAGGCGGCGTAGCCCAGGGCGATGCCGGACCACGTCGGCTTTCCCTGGTGGTGGCGGGCGAGGCCGTCGAGGACGAGGTGGTGGGTGCGGGCGGCGTCGATGACCGCCCGTTCCGTCGGGGTGTCGGGGAGGGGGATGACCAGGTGGGCGCCTGCGTCGTCGCCCAGGACGGGGACGTGGGCGGTGGTGAGGGCGGTGACCAGGAGGGCTCGGCGCTCGGAGAGTTCCCGGCGGAGCTTGCGCAGGTGGCGGCCCAGGTCGCCGTTGCGGGCGAGTTCGACCAGGACGAGTTGGCCCGCGGCGGCGGGGGTGGTGCCGGTGTTGTCGCGGTGTTCCAGGACGGCCGTGACGACCGGGGGCGGGGCGACCATCCAGCCGGTGCCGAGGGTGGGGGTGAGGATCTTGCTGGTGGTGCCCAGGTGCACGACGACGTCGGGGGCCAGGGCGGCGAGCAGCGGGAGGGGGGCGACGTCGTAGCGCAGTTCGCCGTCGTAGTCGTCCTCGACGACGAGCCAGCCCTGGCGGCGGGCGCGTTCGACGAGTTCGACGCGCCTGCCCGCCGACATGCGCCTGCCCAGCGGGTACTGGTGCGCCGGGGAGCAGTAGACGACCCTGGCCGAGGCCGGGACCGCGTCCAGCAGCAGGCCGTCGGCGTCGACCGGGACGGGGACGACGCGCATGCCCGCGGCGCGGAAGGTGGCGACGGCGCGCTGGTAGCCGGGGTCCTCGATGGCGACCAGGTCGCCCCGGCGCAGGACCGACGCCGCCAGTTCCGCGACCGCCGCCGTGGTGCCGCCGGTGGCCAGGACCGACTCGCCCTCCCCCGCCTCGTCGTACTCGCCGCTGACGCGCAGGCCGCGGTGGCGCAGCAGGTGCTCGGCGACCGCCGCCCGGTAGGCGGGGACCCCGGCGCGCTCGTGGCGCTGCAACGGTGTGACGTCGGCGGAACCGCGCCAGGCCCGGCGCCACGCGGAGCGGTCCAGGCCGCCGATCCACGGTGAGCCGGGGCGCAGGTCGACCGCGGGGGCGCCCGGTGCCGCGGTCCTGGCGCGGCGGGGGCGGGCGCGCGGGGAGCCGGGTGGGGCGGTGGTGACGTAGGTGCCGGAGCCGTGCCTGCCCGCGATCCAGCCCTCGGCGTGCAGTTGCTCGTAGGCGGCGGCGGTCACCGTGCGGCTGACCGCGAGCTGGGTGGCCAGCGCCCGGGTGGAGGGCAGCCGGTCGCCGCTGCGCAGCCTGCCGTCGGCGGCGAAGGTGCGCAGCTCCTCGGCGAGCTGGACGGCCAGCGGGGTGGTCGAACCGCGGTTGAGGCGGACCGGCAGCGCGGGGCTCTCGGACAACAGTGGCCTCCTGGAATGGCGCGGTCGTGGCCCTGTCAGCATTCCACTTCATCCCCGAGCCTGGGGAGGTGAACCCTTCTCCGCACGCACCACTGTCCGCAACCGACCGCACCCGGGTCCGCCGGGGCAGCCACCGCGCGGTGACCGACCGGGCCGTCCTCTGGCAGGTGCTCGACGCCGGGCTGGTGTGCCACCTGTCCACCGTCGTCGACGGGTCGCCGCTCGTGCTGCCCACCGGGTACGGCCGCGACGGCGACACCCTCTACCTGCACGGGTCCACCGGCGCGCTGAGCCTGCGCACGGCCGCGGCGGGCGTCGAGGTGTGCGTGGCGGTGACCCTGCTCGACGGGCTGGTCTACGCCCGGTCGGTCTTCAACCACTCCATGAACTACCGCTCGGCGGTGGTGCACGCGACCGCCGTGCCGGTCCTCGACCCGCCCGCCAAGCTGGCCGCGCTGCGGGTGATCACCGAGCACCTGACGCCCGGTTCCTGGGACCACGCCCGGCCGCCGACCGACAAGGAACTGGCCAAGACCGCCGTGCTGGCCGTCGACCTGGCGGAGGCGGCGGTGAAGGTCCGCGCGGGCGGCCCCGGCGACGACGAGGCTGACGTCGCCGCCGGGACCGCCTGGGCGGGGGTGCTGCCGATCCGGACGGTCTACGGCGAGCCGGTGCCCGCCGCGGACCTGGAACCGGGGCGGCCGGTCCCCGGGCACGTCACCGCAGCTCGACCCCGGTGAACCGGTCGACCCGGCGGCTGCCCCCGGTCGGACCGGTCACCCGGTGGACGTGGATGCTGACCGCCGGGTCGGGCCCGGCGTTGTGGATGCGGTGCACGTAGCCGGGGGCGAAGACCCGCGACTGGCCCGCGACCAGGGTGTGCACCACGTCCTCGTGGTGCCCGGGGTGGGCCACCTGCTCGGTGAGCGTCCCGGAGACCACGGTGAACGCCGCGGTGGTGCCCGCGTGGTCGTGCAGCTCGGTGCCCTGGCCGGGCAGCCAGCCCATCAGCCACACCTCCTGGTCCTCGGTCAGCTCGACCAGCGCGGCGAAGCGCCGGTCGGGGTCGTAGCGCAGCAGGCCGCGCCAGCGGTCCCGGTCGCGCGCGAACTCGGCGGCGACCAGGGCGGGGTGCGCGAACGCGGCGGGACTGACCAGCGCCACGGTATTGGGCGGTACGGCGAACATGTTCCTACGTCTCTTCCATGGGGGTGAACTGACACGGCGCGGCCGGGGAGAAGGCCTCGGGGCGGTATCACCGACAGAGACAGAGCGCGCGACAAACCGGGCGGGGGCCCCGCTCGTCGGTCATGGCGCGCTGCAACACGGGGCATAGGTAAACACCGGGTCGCGCGGGCGGCAACTCGGTCCACGGAATGGAACACCTCCGGGGGAACCGGGGAACCGGCCCACCGCACCGGGGGTCGAACCCATCCGCGAACACCCCGGTGCCGAACACGTGGTGGCGGACAACCAGCGCGGCGGGTCGGGCCGCGCCACGGACGGGAGCAGTGCACATGGCCGAACGAGTGCGGCGCATCGCCGGGGAGGCGGACACTGTCACACAGGCGCCGCCGGACGCGGGGGCGCTGTTGCAACAGGTGGCGCGCGGGGACGAGAAGGCCTTCGAGCGCCTCTACGACCTCGTGGCCGCCCCGGTCTTCGGGTTGGTCCGGCGGATCGTGCGCGACCCGGCGCAGTCCGAAGAGGTCACCCAGGAGGTCATGCTGGAGCTGTGGCGGACCGCCGCCCGCTACTCCACCGAGCGGGGCAGCGGGATGACCTGGGCGATGACGCTGGCGCACCGCCGCGCGGTCGACCGGGTGCGCTCGGCGCAGTCGGCAACCGACCGCGAGGACAAGGCGCACCGCCGGGAGACCACCCGGCCGTTCGACGAGGTGGCCGAGCAGGTGAGCACCCGGCTGGAGCACGAGCAGGTGCGGCGCTGCCTGACGAGCCTGACGGACCTGCAACGGGAGTCGGTCGAACTGGCCTACTACCGCGGGTTGACCTACCGCGAGGTGTCCGACCTGCTGGACACTCCTCTCGGAACCATCAAGACCCGATTGCGCGACGGGCTCATCCGGATGCGCGACTGCCTGGGGGTGGCCCGATGACCGCTGACATCCACGCGCTGACCGGGGCGTACGCCCTCGACGCGATCCCGGAGTTCGAGCGCGCCGAGTTCGAGCGCCACCTGGCCGAGTGCGAGTCCTGCGCCCAGGAGGTGCGGGAGTTGCAGGCGACCGCCACCCGGCTGGGCGAGGCGGCGTCGGACCAGCCGCCCGCGGAGTTGAAGTCGCAGGTGCTGGCCCGCATCGCCGAGGTGCGCCAGCTCCCACCGGTCGACGACCTCACCGCGCGGCGCGAGCGCCGGTCCGCGGCGGGGGCACCGCTGGTGACGAAGTTCCTCGGGGTGGCCGCGGCGCTGCTGCTGGTCGTCTCGGTGTCGCTGGGGGTGCTCCTGGTCCGCAACACCAACGACCTGGACTCCACCCAGCAGCAGGCGGCGGCGGTGTCGAACCTGCTCTCGGCCGGGGACGCCAGGGTCGTCAGCGGCAGCACCACGACCGGGCTCAACGGGACGGTCGTGGTGTCCCGCGAGCGCGGGCAGGTGATGCTGCTGGCGGGCAACGTGCCCTCCGCGCCGGACGGCAAGACCTACCAGGTGTGGCTGATGGGCGACGGCGCGCCGCGCCCCATCGGGCTGATGGCGCCGAACCCGTCCGGGCACGCCTCGCTGCTGACCACGCCGGGCATCGGCGCGGCGCAGGACATCGGTGTGACGGTGGAGCCCGCGGGCGGGTCGCCCGCGCCGACCGGGGACCTGGTCATGCAGATGACGCTGCCGGTCTAGGCAGCGCACGACGACGGAGGCCGCGCACCCCACCCGGGGTGCGCGGCCTCCGTGCTGTCGGTCGAAACCCGGACCGGCCCCGGGGGATCAGCGCAGTGCGGCGAGGACGTCGGCCACCAGGTCCCGGGGGTCCTCGCAGCCGCAGGAGAAGCGGACCAGGCCGTCGGGGACCGCGTCGCCCCAGCGGGCTCGGCGGTCGGCGGTGGAGTGCAGGCCGCCGAAGCTGGTGGCGGAGGCGACCAGGGTGGTCCGGGCCAGGAACTCCTCCACCGCCTCGGTCGACTCCAGCACGAAGGTCACCACGCCGCCGAAGCGGCGCATCTGCTGCCGGGCCACGGGGTGCGCCGGGTCGGCCGCCGCGCCGGGCCAGCGCAGCCCGGTGACCCGGGGGTGGTCGCGCAGGGCCTGGTAGAGGGCGGCGGCGTTCTCCGCCTGCCGGGCCAGCCGCAGGTCCAGGGTGCCCAGGCCGCGGTGGGCCAGCCAGGTCTCGAACGGGCCGGGGACCGCGCCGGAGGCGGTGCGCTCGGCGCGCAGCCGGGCGAGGAGCTCCGGGTCGCGGGCGGAGACGTGGCCCAGCACGACGTCGCTGTGGCCGGAGAGCGCCTTGGTGTCGCTGGCGACGGTGAGGTCCGCGCCGAGTTCCAGCGGGCGTTGCCCGATCGGGGTCGCGGTGGTGTTGTCGACCGCGACGAGCGCGCCCGCCGCGTGCGCGAGGTCGGCGACCGCGGTGATGTCGCAGACGTCCAGGCCCGGGTTGGACGGGGTTTCCAGCAGCACCAGCCGGGCGCCGCGGACGGTCTCCTCGGTCCAGTGCGCGGCCGTGGGGACCTCGCGGACCTCCAGGCCGTGGGCGGCCATGTGGTCGCGGACGTAGGAGCGGGCCAGGTAGTAGCCGTCCGAGGGCAGCACGACGACGTCGCCCGCGCCGAGGACCGTGCGCAGCAGCGCGGAGACCGCGGCCATGCCGGAGGAGTAGACGACGCACTCGCCGCCGTCGAGCCAGCCGATGGCCGACTCCAGGGCCCGCCAGGTGGGGTTGGACGCGCGGCCGTAGAAGTCCTCGCCGCCCAGGTGGAACGGGGCGGCCAGGACCGGCTGCGGGGCCAGCGGCACGTCCGGGCCCGCGACCGCGGAACCGGCGTGCACGCAGCGCGTCCCGTCGCCCCTGGTGTCCGGTCGGCCGCTCACCGCTCGCGCTCCGGTTTGGTCTGGCGGCCCAGCAGGGCGCCCGCCATCTCGCGCGGGTGGAACCCGTCGTGGCAGACGCGGTGCACGACCTCGGTGATCGGCATCTCGACGCCGTGGCGCAGCGCCAGTTCCCGGATCGACGAGCAGGACTTGACCCCCTCGGCGACCTGCCCGGCCGCGGCGGACCGCGCCTGCGCCATGGTCTCGCCCCGGCCCAGCCTGGCCCCGAAGGTCCGGTTCCGCGACAGCGGCGAGGAGCACGTGGCGACCAGGTCGCCCAGGCCCGCCAGACCGGCGAAGGTGAGCGGGTCCGCGCCCAGCGCGGCACCCAGGCGGCTGGTCTCGGCCAGGCCGCGGGTGATCAGCGTGGCCAGGGTGTTCGCGCCGAAGCCCAGGCCGTCGGCCATGCCGCAAGACAGGGCGATGACGTTCTTGCACGCCCCGCCCAGCTCGCAGCCGACCACGTCGGTGATCGTGTACGGCCGGAAGTAGCCGGTGGTGCAGGCCCGTTGCAGCGCCACCGCGCGGTCGTGGTCGCGGCAGGCGATCACCGTGGCGGTGGGCTGCTCCTCGGCGATCTCCTTGGCCAGGTTGGGCCCGGAGACCACCGCGATGCGGTCCTCGGCGAACCCGGTGACGTCGGTGATGACCTCGCTCATCCGCTTGAGCGTGCCCAGCTCCACGCCCTTGGCCAGGCTGACCAGGGTGGCGTCGTCGGCGATCAGGCTGCGCCAGGAGGTGAGGTTGTGCCGCAGGCTCTGGCTGGGCACGGCCAGCACGACCGTGTGCGCCCCGTCCAGCGCCCGCCGCGGGTCCGATGTGGACCTCAGGGGGGCGGGGAGCCGCACCCCGGGCAGGTACTCGGCGTTCTCCCTGGTCGAGGTGATCGACTCGGACACGTCGCGGCGCCGGGCCCACAGCACCACCTCGCGCCCGGCGTCGGCCATGACCTTGGCGAACGCGGTGCCCCACGAGCCCGCGCCCAGGACGGTGATGTGGCCGCCCACGGCTCAGCCCGCGCTCTCGTCGGAGGAGGCGCCGCGCGCGGAGGCGCGGAAGAACTCCGCGGGCGGTTCCTCCCCGCGCACCCCGGCGAGCAGGGCCCGCACCTCGCGCATCATCACGTCGGTGACCTCGCGCAGCAGGGCGCTGGTCACCGGCAGGCCGCGGTAGGCCGAGAGGTCGATGGGGTCACCGAGGGCGGTGGTGACCTCCTTGCGCGGGAACGGGTGGAACTTCTTGGTGTAGCCGTCCCAGATGTGGTTGGTGCCCCAGCGCGCGGCCGGGATGACCGGGACGTCGTTCTCCAGCGCCAGCCGGGCCGCGCCGGTGCGCGCCTTCATCGGCCAGCCGGTGGGGTCCTTGGTGATGGTGCCCTCGGGGTAGATGACGACGACCTTGCCCTCGCGCAGCGCCTGGTGCGCGGCGCGCAGGCTGTCCCTGGCCTCGGCCGAGCCGCGGTAGACCGGGATGCCACCGGAGCCCGCGAGCATCCTGCCGAACAGGGGCACGTGGAACAGGCTGTCCTTGGCCATGAACCGGGGCACGCGCCGGTTGCGGTGCACGAACACCGCGTCGTTGGGCGGGTCGAGGTGGGAGACGTGGTTCATCACCAGCAGGGCCGCGCCGGTGGCGGGGAGCTTGTCCGCGCCGAGGTACGTCCGCCTGCCCAGCCAGCTCAGCGGGTAGAAGACCGATGCCGCCGCACCGACCCAGAACCCGCCCCGTTCCCGCTCGCCCAACTCGTCCTCCTCGACGCGTCCGTGACCTGTGAGTGTCCACGGCCACCACCCGCGCGGTCCAGACGGGGTCGGCTGGGGCGGGCACTGGCACTATCGGCGGGGTGTGCGCTGAGCTGCCCGTCGATCCCCCGGTGGACCTGGTGGTGCCGGTGAAGCACCTGGACCGGGCCAAGTCGCGGCTGCGCGGCGCCGCCCCGGGCGGGGCCGCGGGGCACCGGGACCTGGTGCTGGCCGTCGTGCGCGACACGGTGGCCGCCGCGGTGGCGGCGGTGCGCGCGGTGCTGGTGGTGTGCGAGGACGCCAGGGTGGTCGAGGCGCTGCGCGGCAGCGGCGCCGAGTGCGTGGACCAGCCCGGCCTGCCCGGCCTCAACGCCGCCCTGGCCTTCGGCGCGGACCGGTTGCGCGCCCGCGACCCCGCCTCCGTGGTGGGCGCGCTGCAGGCCGACCTGCCCGCGCTGGTCCCGGCGCAACTGCGCGCGGCGGTGGCCGAGGCGGCCGGGCGGCGGGCGTTCACCCCGGACCGGCCGGGCACCGGCACGGTGCTGCTGCTGTCGGCGGCCGGTGGCGGGCTCGACCCCCGGTTCGGGCCGGGTTCCGCGGCGGCGCACGGCGCGGACGCGATCGCGGTGGGGCTCGGGTCGGCGGCGCTGCGGTGCGACGTGGACACCGCCGCCGACCTGGCGGTGGCCGCCGCGCTGGGGTTGGGCGCGCACACCGCGCACCGGGTCCGCGCGGCGGGGCGGGTGGGCTGACCGGCGGGCGGGCTGATCGACACCGGCGGGTGGGCGGGCTGATCGACACCGCCGGGTGGGTGGGCTGATCGACACCGGCGGGTGGGCGGGCTGATCGACACCGCCGGGTCGGGGGCTGATCCACGCTGCCGGGTGAGTGGGCTGGTCAGGATGCTGAGAGTTCACCCACGCGTTGGTCACGGAACAGGCCATTCCGGGATCGGTACCGGACAATGGGGCGTGTGAGCACCGACAACCAGCCCCAGGAGCCCGCGGCCACCCCGACCAGCGCACCGGAGTCGACGCCGGAACCGCGGGGTGTTCCCTCCGCGCCGCCCGCGGTGACGCCCGCGGTCGCCGAGACGGACCTCCCGGACGACCGCTACCTCAACCGCGAGCTGTCCTGGTTGGACTTCAACGCCCGGGTGCTGGCGCTGGCCGAGGACGCCTCGCAGCCGCTGCTGGAGCGGGCCAAGTTCCTGGCGATCTTCGCCTCGAACCTCGACGAGTTCTACATGGTCCGGGTGGCCGGGCTCAAACGGCGCAACGAGACGGGCCTGTCGGTGCGCAGCGCGGACGGCCTGACCCCGCGCGAGCAGTTGGCCTACATCTCCAAGCGCAACCAGGAGCTGGTCGAGCAGCACTCCAAGGCGTTCACCGACCGGGTGCGCCCGGCCCTGTCGGAGTGCGGCATCAAGATCTCCACCTGGTCGGAGCTGACCGAGGAGGAGCGCACCCGGCTGTCGCACTACTTCCGCGGTCAGGTGTTCCCGGTGCTCACGCCGCTCGCGGTCGACCCCGCGCACCCGTTCCCCTACATCTCCGGCCTGTCGCTGAACCTGGCGGTGACGGTGCGCGACCCGGAGGGCGGCACCGAGCGGTTCGCCAGGGTGAAGGTCCCCGACAACGTGCCGAGGCTGGTGCCGATCGACCGCAGCGCCGACGAGCAGGTGGCGATCTTCCTGCCGCTGGAGGAGCTCATCGCCGCGCACCTCGGTTCGCTGTTCGCGGGCATGGAGGTCAGCGAGGTGCACGCCTTCCGGGTCACCCGCAACGCCGACCTGGAGGTCGAGGAGGACCGCGACGAGGACCTGCTGCAGGCGCTGGAGCGGGAGCTGGCGCAGCGCCGGTTCGGCCCGTCGGTGCGCCTGGAGGTCGCCGACGACATGAGCGAGCACATGCTGGAGCTGCTGCTGCGCGAGCTGGAGGTGCACCCCAACGACGTCGTGGTGGTGCGCGGCCTGCTCGACCTGACCTTCCTGTGGCAGGTCTACGGCGTGGACCGCAAGGAGTTGAAGGACCCGCCGTTCGTCCCGGCCACGCACCCGGCGTTCGGCGAGCGGGAGACGCCCAAGAGCGTGTTCGCCACCCTGCGCGAGGGCGACGTGCTGGTGCACCACCCGTACGACTCGTTCTCCACCAGCGTGCAGCGGTTCATCGAGCAGGCGGCGAGCGACCCGCACGTGCTGGCCATCAAGCAGACCCTGTACCGGACCTCCGGCGACTCCCCGATCGTGGACGCGCTGATCGACGCGGCCGAGGCGGGCAAGCAGGTGGTGGCGCTGGTGGAGCTGAAGGCGCGCTTCGACGAGCAGGCGAACATCAAGTGGGCGCGGGCGCTGGAGAAGGCGGGGGTGCACGTGGTCTACGGCCTGGTGGGCCTCAAGACGCACTGCAAGACCTCGCTGGTGGTGCGCCAGGAGGGGTCCACGATCCGCCGCTACTGCCACATCGGGACGGGCAACTACAACCCGAAGACCGCGCGCCTCTACGAGGACGTGGGCCTGCTGACCGCCGACGCGGGCGTGTGCTCGGACCTGACGGACCTGTTCAACGTGCTCACCGGGTACGCCAGGCAGGACGAGTACCGCAGCCTGCTGGTGGCGCCCTACGGGGTGCGCCGCGGGATCGTGGAGCGGATCGAGGACGAGATCGAGCACCGGCGCGCGGGCAGGCGGGCCGGGGTGCGGATCAAGGTGAACTCCCTGGTGGACGAAGGGGTCATCGACGCGCTGTACCGGGCGTCGCAGGCCGGGGTCGAGGTCGACGTGGTGGTGCGCGGGATCTGCGCGCTCAAGCCGGGCATCCCCGGGCTCAGCGACAACATCCGGGTCCGGTCGATCCTGGGCCGGTTCCTGGAGCACTCGCGGGTCTTCGTCTTCGCCGGGTGCGACGAGCACTGGATCGGCAGCGCGGACATGATGCACCGCAACCTCGACCGCCGGGTGGAGGTGCAGGTCCGGGTGAAGGACCCGAGGCTGACCAGGCAGCTCGACGAGATGTTCGACTCCGCGCTGGACCCGGCCACCCGGTGCTGGGTGCTCTCGGCCAAGGGCGACTGGGAACCCTCACCGGCGGGCGAGTCCACGGTGCGCGACCACCAGGCGCAGATGCTGGTGAAGCACCGGGCGCTCGGCTGAGCATGTCGGGGCGGATCAACGCGGCGGGCGGCGTCCTGTGGCGGCGGGGGGACTCCGGCGCCCTCGAGGTGGCGGTGGTGCACCGGCCGCGCTACGACGACTGGAGCCTGCCCAAGGGCAAGCTGCACCGGGGTGAGACGACCTGCGCGGCGGCCGTGCGGGAAGTGGCGGAGGAGACCGGTTTCCGCGCGGTCCTGGGCGCGCACCTGTCCCGCGTCGCCTACACCGTGCCCGCGGGTGACAAGGTGGTGGACTACTTCGCCGCCCGTGCCGTGTCGGGCGCCTTCGCGGTCAACGACGAAGTGGACGCCCTGCGCTGGCTGGGCGTGGCGGACGCGGCGCCGGTGCTGACCCACCCGGCCGACCGGGGGGTGCTGGCGCGCTTCACCGCCGTGGGCCCGGACGCCACGACGGTGCTGCTGGTCCGGCACGCGCACGCGGGCAAGAAGGAGCTGTGGGCGGGCCCGGACGACGAGCGGCCGCTGTCGAAGACCGGCGAGCGCCAGACCCGCGCCCTGACGCGGCTGCTGCCGCTGTTCCACCCCGATCGGGTGCACGCGGTCCCGAAGCTGCGCTGCACGGCGACGGTGGCGCCGCTGGCGGGGTTGCTGGGGCTGTCCCTGACCACCGAGCCCGCGCTGGCCGAGCCGAGCCACAAGCGGCACCCGGCGCGGGCGGCGGCGCGGCTGCTGGCGATCGCGGCGGCGGGCGGGACACCGGTGGTGTGCAGCCAGGGCGGGGTCATCCCGGACGTGGTGGCGGAGCTGAGCCGGGGCACGGACGTGCCCACCGACTCCCGTTGCCGCAAGGGCAGCGTGTGGGTCCTGTCGTTCACGAAAGGCCGGAAACCGCGCTTGGTCGGCGCGCATTACCTGGCGCCGTGAGCGCGGTCCGATCGCGGGAATTGCGCGCGGACAACCCGCCGCGGGTCGCCGGTCCGGGCGGGCAGTCCGAACGGGGAGTCGGTCCGGGAGTGCCCGCCGGTGAGACGCGCGATGGGTTCGGCGGAGTCCGGCGTGTGAGTGCGGCTCAGCATTTCCCGGGAGCGCGCTGTCCTTCGTTGCCAATTCGCGCGTTCACCGGATCGGTGTGGTCAATGCCGCCGGATCGGGTTCCGGAACCGGGCGCGGATGCGCGAGAGCCCCGCACGGGGGAAGCGTGCGGGGCTCTCGCGACCTGACTTCCGTCCTCTCGGACGACCGTGCACCGACTACTTCTTGGTGGTGGTCTTCCGTGCCGCGGAGGTGGTCTTGCGCGCGGCGGAGGTGGTCTTCGCCGCCGCCTTGGGCGCGGCCTTGGCGGCCGGGGCGGCCTTCTTGGCCGCGGTGGTGGTGGCCTTGGCCGCCGCCGGGGTGGCCTTCTTCGCCGCGGGGGCCTTGGCCGCCGTGGTCTTGGCGGTGGTCGCCTTCGCGGTGGTCGCCTTGGCCGGGGTCGCCTTGGCCGTGGTGGCGGCCTTCGGCTTGGCCGCGGTGGCCTTCGTGGTGCGCGCCGTGGTCGCCTTGGTGGCGGTCGCGGTGGGCTTGGCTGCCGCCGCCCGGCTGCGCGTCGTGGTGGCGCGCGTGGTCGCCGCCGCGGGCTTCGCCGCCGCCGCGCGGGTGCGGGTGGTGGTGGCGGTGCCCGCCGCGCGGGTCGTGGTCGCCCGGGTGGTGGTGCCCGCCGCCGCGCGCGCGGTGGTGGCCTTGGCCGCGGTGACCTTGGGCAGCTTCTTCGCGCCGCTCACGACCTCCTTGAACATCGTGCCCGCGCGGAAGGCGGGAACGTTGGTCTTCTTGACCTTCACGGTCTCACCGGTGCGCGGGTTGCGCGCGGTCCGGGCGGCGCGGGCGCGCTTCTCGAACACGCCGAAGCCGGTGATGTTGACCTTCTCGCCCTTGTTGACCGTGCGGACGATCACGTCGACGAGACCGTCGACCGCAGCGCCTGCGGCCTTCTTGTCGCCCAGGCGCTCGGTGAGCGCCTCGATGAGTTGGGCCTTGTTCACCCTTCAGTCCTCCGTAAGAGAGCCACACTGCCGTTTACGACCCAAGCGAGCCGACTTCTTGCCCAAGATAGGCCGAAATGCGCGCGATTTCCACGCGACGCGCCCTGATTTTTCCTTAACCGTCCCGATCCGCATCCCTCGGGGGGTCGGATTCGGGGTTTTCGGGGGGCGTCGCGCGGGGGTCGGCGTGTGTTGTGAAGTGTCCGGGAGGGGCGGGAAGGGGCCGGGGAAGGGGCCGGATACCCCTTCTCGACAAGGGGAATCCGGCTCCTCGATCAGGGGGTGGCGATCGGGGTCGTCACCGGCTTCCAATTGGGCCTGGCCTGCTCGAACGCGTCGATGTCGGCCTCGTGGCGCAGGGTCAGGGAGATGTCGTCGAGGCCCTCGAGCAGCCGCCAACGGGTGTAGTCGTCCACGAAGAACCTGGCGGTGAAGTCCTTGGCGCTGACGGTCTTCTCGACCAGGTCCACCGTGACCTGCGTCCCAGGCTCGGTTTCGAGCAGCTTCCAGAGCTGCTCGACGTCGGACTGCTCGCACTCGGCGGCCACGAGCCCCTGCTTGCCCGCGTTGCCGCGGAAGATGTCGGCGAACCGGGCGGAGACGACCACCCGGAAGCCGTAGTCCGACAGCGCCCAGACGGCGTGCTCGCGGGAGGACCCGGTGCCGAAGTCGGGTCCGGCGACGAGGACGCTGCCCGCCCGGTAGGGCTCCCGGTTGAGCACGAAGTGCTCGTCGGAGCGCCAGGCGGCGAACAGGCCGTCCTCGAAGCCGGTGCGGGTCACCCGCTTGAGGTAGACCGCCGGGATGATCTGATCGGTGTCCACGTTGGACCGGCGCAGGGGCACCCCGACGCCGGTGTGGGTGGTGAACGGCTCCATGGTCGCTTCCCCTCAGTTCCGGTCGTCGCCGCTGGTCGCGGCGCCGACGAGGTCGTCGGACAGGTCTTCCGGGGACGACAGCGTCCCGCGCACGGCGGTGGCCGCCGCCACCAGCGGCGACACCAGGTGGGTGCGCCCGCCCTTGCCCTGCCTGCCCTCGAAGTTGCGGTTCGATGTGGACGCGCTGCGCTCCCCGGGGGCCAACTGGTCCGGGTTCATGCCCAGGCACATGGAGCAGCCCGCCTGCCGCCACTCGGCGCCCGCGGCCAGGAACACCGCGTCCAGGCCCTCGGACTCGGCCTGCGCGCGGACCCGCATCGAGCCGGGCACCACGAGCATCCGCACGCCCTCGGCGACCCGCCTGCCGCGGATGACGTCGGCGGCGGCGCGCAGGTCCTCGATCCGGCCGTTGGTGCAGGAGCCGAGGAAGACGGTGTCGACGCCGATCTCGCGCAGCGGGGTGCCCGGCGCCAGGTCCATGTACGCCAGGGCCTTCTCCGCGGCGACGCGCTCGTTCTCGTCGGCGATCAGCTCCGGGTCCGGGACGGTCGCCGACAGCGGCAGGCCCTGGCCGGGGTTGGTGCCCCAGGTGACGAACGGCGTCAGCGACGCGGCGTCGACGACCACCTCGGCGTCGAAGGTCGCGTCGTCGTCGGTGCGCAGCTCCCGCCAGGAGGCCACGGCGGCGTCCCAGTCGGCGCCCCGGGGGGCGTGCGGGCGGCCCTTGAGGTACTCGAACGTGGTCTCGTCCGGGGCGATCATCCCGGCCCGGGCGCCCGCCTCGATGGACATGTTGCACACGGTCATCCGGGCTTCCATCGACAGCTTCTCGATGGCCGGGCCGCGGTACTCCAGGACGTAGCCCTGGCCGCCGCCGGTGCCGATCTTGGCGATGACCGCGAGGATCACGTCCTTGGCGGTGACGCCGGGGCGCAGTTCGCCGGTGACGGTGATCGCCATGGTCTTGAACGGCCGCAGCGGCAGCGTCTGCGTGGCCATCACGTGCTCGACCTCGGAGGTGCCGATGCCGAACGCCAGCGCGCCGAACGCGCCGTGGGTGGAGGTGTGGCTGTCGCCGCACACCACCGTCGTGCCCGGCTGGGTCAGGCCGAGCTGCGGGCCGACCACGTGCACGATGCCCTGCTCGACGTCGCCCATCGGGTGCAGCCGCACCCCGAACTCCGCGCAGTTGCGGCGGAGCGTGTCGACCTGCGTGCGCGAGACCGGGTCGGCGATCGGGAGATCGATCCCGATGGTCGGGACGTTGTGGTCCTCGGTCGCTATCGTCAGGTCCGGCCTGCGCACGGGGCGCCCGGCCAGCCGCAGGCCGTCGAACGCCTGCGGGCTGGTCACCTCGTGCACGAGGTGCAGGTCGATGTAGAGCAGGTCCGGTTCGGCGCCGTCACCGCGGCGCACCACGTGCTGGTCCCACACCTTCTCAGCGAGCGTTTTGCCCATCGCTCATCACCATCAGCTTCCCGGTCGCACTTCGAACAGACTGGACTTCCCACATGACGGGAAAGTAGTATCGAGACGTGGGACAGCATAGCGGCATCGGAGTTCTGGACAAGGCAATGGCCGTTCTGCAGGCCGTGGCGAAGGAACCCTGCGGCCTGGCGGAGTTGTGCGCGAAGACGGGCCTGCCCCGGGCGACGGCGCACCGCCTGGCGGTGGGGCTCGAGGTGCACCGCCTGCTGCGCAGGGGAACCGACGGCAGGTGGCGCCCCGGCGCCGCGCTGGCGGAACTGGCGGGCGGCGCCACCGACCCCCTCCTCGACGCCGCGACGGCGGTACTCCCGAGACTGCGCGACCGCACGGGCGAGAGCGTCCAGCTCTACCGCCGCGACGGCCTGCACCGAATCTGCGTCTGCTCCGCAGAACCCCCCAGCGGCCTGCGGGACACAGTCCCCATCGGCACCCGCCTCCCGATGACAGCGGGTTCAGGGGCAAAAGTCCTCGCAGCCTGGTCGGACCCGGCAACCCAGCGCAGCCTCCTGGCAGACGCGGTCTTCGGCGAACGCGCACTCCTGGAAGTCCGCAGAAGGGGCTGGGCCCAAAGCGTCGCCGAACGCGAACCAGGCGTGGCCAGCGTCTCAGCCCCAGTACGAGACGCCTCCGGCACGGTCGTGGCGGCAATCTCCGTCTCCGGCCCCATAGACCGCATGGGCCGCCGCCCCGGCGCCCGCTGGGCCGCCGACCTCCTGGCCGCCGCCGACGCCCTCCAAAACCGCCTCTAGCCCCCGCCACCGATTGCGGAGACTTCCCGGGACGGGGCTCGTTGGGGTGGATTGTGTTCTTCGGGCCCCCTACGAAGAAAGCATGCCCGGTGCGCGTGAGTGGGCGAAGGGATGCCCACCGTCGCGGGTCAGCTTTGCATGCTTTCTTCTCCCCCAAAGAACACAATCCACCCCAACGAGCACTCCCCCGAAGCCCCACTTCGCCCACCAAACACACGGGCGAAGCCCGAGCAGAGCCACCCGACCACCAGAGCCACCCGACCACCAGAGCCACCCGACCACGCTGGTTCAGGCACCCACCGCACCGTGGGGGTCCGGGGGGTCGCCCCCCGGGTGGCATAGCGAAAGGGTCCCCCATCAGCATCTTTTCCGCTGATGGGGGACCCCAAACCCTGTAGCCCCGACGGGATTCGAACCCGCGCTACCGCCTTGAGAGGGCGGCGTCCTAGGCCGCTAGACGACGGGGCCCTAGAACAACTCTTACTTCGTGTTCTGTTTTGCTGGGAGAGACCTTAGCAGACTCGCTGTGGTGCTCTACCGCTGGGGTACCAGGACTCGAACCTAGACTAACTGAACCAGAATCAGTCGTGCTGCCAATTACACCATACCCCAATGGCATTCGGTTCCGGCCTCCGAGAGCTACCCGGTGGCCTGTCCCTCTTGCCGGAGAAGATGTTAGACCACAGCCCCCTCCGGGGTGAAATCGGGGGTCAGCTCCGGGGATCGGGGACGGCGGACCCGCTGGTCACGGCCGGTGTGCGGTACTCGCTGACGAGGAGCGCGGGCAGGTCGGCGAGGGAGTCGAGGACGGGTACGCCGACGTCCGGGTCGGGGTCGTCGGCCCGGTTCCCGGCCCCGAGGCCGCCGGGTGCGGGGCGGTCGAGCCAGACCCCGTGCAGGCCGGCGTCGCGGGCGGCGTGGGCGTCGAGGTCGAGCCGGTCGCCGATGTGGAGGGTCTCCTCGGGAGGGGCGCCGAGGTGTTCGCAGGCGGCGTGGAAGATCTGCGGGTCCGGTTTGGCCGCGCCGATCGCGGCGGGGCTCAGGACGGCGTCGAAGAAGCGGCCCAGGCCCAGGTCGGCGAGGCGGGCGCGCTGGTGCGGGCCGGAGGCGTTGGTGACGGCGCCGATCTTCAGGCCCGCGGCGCGCAGCCAGTCCAGGCAGGGGACGGTGTCGGGGAACAGCCGCCACGCGCCGCGCATCTGGGCCAGGCGGCGGTCTTCGAGGACCGCCACCGCCTCGTCGTCCACCAGGGCGCCGAGGTCGGCCAGGAAGGCCTTGGTGCGCGCCCTGCGCATGGTGTCGTAGTCGTACTCCCCCGCGACGGCCCTGGCGTGGTGTTCGTCGGTGACCCGCTGCCAGGCGGCCCACATGTCGTCGCGGCCGATGAGGCGGTGCAGGGCTTTCCTGGCGGAGCCGGTGAAGTCGATCAGCGTGTCGTCGATGTCCAGGCACACGGCGGTGATCCGGGGCGGTTCGGTGCGGGGCGCTCGCGCCTGCCGTTCGGGGGCGGCGGCGGCCGGGAGGGGCGCGAGCGGTGTTCTCATCACGCGAGGCTAAGTGCCGCGCCGGGGTCCGCGATTCGTCTGCCCGGGTGGTGTTCCGGCTTCTGACACGGTCAAGCGCGAAGGTCCCGCGACAGCCGGGAAAAGACTATCGCGGGACCTCCGGATCGCGTTACCCGTTCCCCACTAGGGAAGCGCTTTGCGCAACCGCCCCATGGTGCGGTCGCGGCCCAGCAGTTCCATCGACTCGTACAGCGGCGGGGACACGGTTCGCCCGGTCACGGCTACGCGCACCGGCGCGAACGCCTTGCGCGGCTTGAGTCCCAGACCGTCGATCAAGGCGGTTTTGAGCGCTTCCTCGATGGCCGGGGTGGTCCACTCGGACAGTGCGTCCAGCGCGGCGATGCCCGCGGTCAGCACCGGTTCGGCGTCCGGGCCGAGGTTCTTCGCCGCGGCGTCGGCCTCGGGGGTGAACCCCGCGTCGTCGGCGAAGAGGAAGCCGACCATGCCCGCGGCGTCGGAGAGCACGACCAGCCGCTCCCGCACCAGCGGCGCGATGGCGTCCACAGTGGCCACCTGGTCGGCCGTGGGCTCGGCGGGCAGCACGCCCGCGGCGCTCAGGTACGGCAGCACCCGGCGCACGAAGTCGCCGGTGTCGAGGGCGCGCAGGTGCTCGGCGTTGATCGCCTCGGCCTTCTTCAGGTCGAAGCGGGCCGGGTTGGCGCTGACCCGGCCGATGTCGAAGGCCTCGACCATCTCCGCCATGGAGAAGATGTCGCGGTCCTCGGCGATCGACCAGCCCAGCAGCGCCAGGTAGTTGAGCATCCCCTCGGGGACGAACCCGCGCTCGCGGTAGGCGAACAGGTTCGACTGCGGGTCGCGCTTGGACAGCTTCTTGTTGCCCTCGCCGCGGACCAGGGGCATGTGCCCGAAGTGCGGGGTGAACTCGGCCACACCGACGCGCTGCAACGCCTCGTAGAGCGCGATCTGGCGGGGGGTCGAAGGCAGCAGGTCCTCGCCGCGGAGCACGTGGGTGATCCGCATGAGGGCGTCGTCGACCGGGTTGACCAGGGTGTAGAGCGGCTGGCCGTTGGCGCGCACCAGGACCGGGTCGGGCACGCTGCCCGCCGGGAAGCTGATGTCGCCGCGGACGAGGTCGGTGAAGGCGATGGCCCGGTCGGGCATCCGCAGCCGCAGCACGGGTTCGCGGCCGTCGGCGCGGAAGGCGGCGCGCTGCTCGTCGGTGAGGTCGCGGTCGTGGTTGTCGTAGCCCAGCTTGGGGTCTTGGCCCGCGGCCTTGCGCCGCGCCTCGACCTCCTCGTTGCTGGAGTAGGACTCGTACAGCTCACCGGCTTCGGTGAGCTTGGCGATGACCTCGGCGTACTTGTCCGCGCGCAGGCTCTGCCGGTAGGGGCCGAACTCGCCGCCGACCTCGGGACCCTCGTCCCAGTCGATGCCGAGCCAGCGCAGGCCGTCGAGGATCGCCGCGTAGCTCTCCTCGGAGTCGCGGGCCGCGTCGGTGTCCTCGATCCGGAAGACCAGCTTGCCGCCGGTGTGCCGGGCGAAGGCCCAGTTGAACAGGGCGGTGCGGATGAGCCCGACGTGCGGGGTGCCGGTCGGTGACGGGCAGAAGCGGGCTCGGACTGGGGTGGTGGCGTCTGGGGTGCTCATAGCCTGATCAGCGTATCCCTGCCGATCCGCCTTGACCTCGCCGGAGGCCGGGTGCACAGTTATTCAACGAGTGTTGAAAACAGTTGGAACCGGAGAGGGGAGAGCCATGACCGACACAGACGTCCTCGTGGTCGGGGGCGGTCCGGCGGGGATGGTCGCGGGGCTGCTGCTGGCCAGGGCGGGCATCCGGGTGACCGTGCTGGAGAAGCACGCGGACTTCCTGCGCGACTTCCGCGGCGACACCGTGCACCCGCCGACCCTGGACCTGATCGACGCGCTGGGCCTGGGCGAGGCGTTCCGGGAGATCCCGCAGAGCCGCATCGAGGAGGTGGAGGTGCCCTTCTCCGGCGGGGTCGCCAGGGTGGCCGACCTGCGCTCGCTGCCGGGGCCGAACAACTTCATCGCCATGGTCCCGCAGTGGGACCTGCTCGACCTGCTGGCCGCGGCGGGCAAGCGGGAGCCGACGTTCGAGCTGCGGATGAACACCGCCGCCACCGGCCTGCTCCGCGACGGCGACCGGGTCACCGGCATCGAGTACCGCACCGGCGACGGGCAGACCGGCGAACTCCGCGCCCGGCTGACCATCGCCTGCGACGGCCGCTCCTCGGTGCTGCGCGACGCCGCGCTGCTGCCGAAGAAGCGCTACCGCACCCCGATGGACGTGTGGTGGTTCCGCCTGCCCCGCCACGACACCGACCCGCGCGGCATCGTCCCGCTGATCAGCGACCGGCGCGCGACCGTGCTGATCGACCGCCGGGAGTACTGGCAGGCCGCGACCCTCATCCCCAAGGGGTCCGACGCGGACGCCCGCCGGGGCGAGGTGTCGGCGGTCCTGCGCGACGTGGTGGCGGTGGCGCCGTGGCTGGCGGACCGGGCAGGGGCGCTGGGCTCCTGGGACGAGGTGAAGACCCTGGACGTGCAGCTCGACCGGCTGACCCGCTGGCACCGCGACGGCCTGCTGTGCCTGGGCGACGCGGCGCACGCGATGTCACCGCTGGGCGGGGTGGGCATCAACCTGGCGGTGCAGGACGCCATCGCCGCGGCCCGGCTGCTGGCCGGACCGCTGGCGCGCGGGCGGGTCACCGAGGCCGACCTGGCACGGGTCCGGTACCGCAGGCTGCTGCCGACGGTGCTCATCCAGGGCCTGCAACGGTTCCTGCACCGCAGGGCGATCGCGCCCGCGCTGGCGGGGCGGGTGGAGATCGCGCGGTCGGCCACGCTGCCGCTGCCGATCCGGCTCATCCGGCGCTTCCCGGTGCTCAACCGCGTCCCGGCGCAGGTGATCGGGCGCGGGGTGCTCAGCGAACCGGTGCCGGACTTCGCCCGCCGGTGACCGGTGGGCCGATCCCCCGCCCGCGCGGGGGATCGGCCCGCGGGCTCAGCGGTTGACGACCGGGTTGGTCAGGGTGCCCAGGCCGGTGATGGACACCGACACCGTCTGCCCGGCCACGATCTGCCCCACGCCCGCGGGCGTGCCGGTGAGGATCACGTCACCGGGCAGCAGGGTCATCACCTTCGAGATCCACTCGACCAGCTCGGGCACCCCGTGCAGCAGGAACGCGGTGGAGGAGTCCTGCTTGACCTCGCCGTCGACCGTGGTCTTCAGGTCGAGGTCGGCGGGGTCGAGCCGGGTCTCGATCCACGGACCCAGGGGGCAGAACGTGTCGTGCCCCTTGGCCCGGGTCCACTGCCCGTCGTGCTGCTGCTGGTCGCGGGCGGTGACGTCGTTGGCGATCGTGTAGCCGAGGATCACGCCGCCCGCCCTGGCGGCGGGCACGTCCCGGCAGGGCTGGCCGATGACCAGCGCCAGCTCGCCCTCGAAGTCCACACGGGACGAGTCCCTGGGCAGCTTGATGGCCGCCCCGGGGCCGACCACGGTGGTCGAGGGCTTCATGAAGATCACCGGGTCGGCCGGGGCCTCGCCGCCCATCTCCCTGGCGTGGTCGGCGTAGTTCTTGCCGACGCAGACCACCTTGGTGGGCAGGATGGGCGCGAGCAGCCGGGTGTCGGCCAGCGGCCACCGGCGCCCGGTGAACTCGGGGGTGCCGAACGGGTGCTCGGAGATCTCCGCGGCGACCTGGTCGGACCCCTCGCCCTCGATCGAGACGAACGCGACACCTGCTGGATGGGCAATTCGAGCGATACGCACGGCACCCACACTAGAACGGCCTCAGCGCTCGACCGGGGTCAGGCTCTGCTTGGCCAGCAGGTAGCCGGGCAGCGCCTGCTCGTAGGCCGCCGCCGAACCGGTCTCCACCGACACGACCAGGGTGCGCAGCGGCGTGGCCACGGCGAACGCCCGCCCCGGCGCGCCGCCGTCCGGGCGGGCGAAGGTCAGCTCCACGCCCGTGCCCCGGCCCACTGTGGACTCGCGGTAGGTCGGATCGGCGATGGTCCCCTCACCCTGGATGAACCGCTCCAGCGCGCCGCGCGGGGTGCTGCCCGGCTCACCGCCCACCCACACCCGCAGCCGCCCGGTGTCCGAGCTGACCGCGCAGTCGGCGGCCAGCCCGTCGCGGGACTCCCCGTCCCCCGCCGCGGCCGTCCACCCCGCGGCGACGTCGAAGGCGAACGGCAGCGGGCACGTCCCCGGCACCCCGACCCGGGACACCGCGTCCGCCGGTTCCACCCGGTCCAGCCACACGTCCGCGGCGGGCGCCGAGGTCGCCGGTGGCGCCGCCGCGGGCTCCCGCTCCGCCGACCCGCCCCCCGCGCACCCGGCCACCGACACCGCCACCACCGCACCGACGAGCAGAACCCGCACGCCGACCGCCTCCTCCCGCTCGGGGGCGGCCTACCCGCGCAGGCCGCCCGCGCCGACCCCGGACCGGACCCGCATCGCCTTGTGCGCGAGCGCGTCGCAGAGCGCCAGCCAGCTCGCCTCCACGATGTTGCCGTGCACACCCACCGTGGTCCACTCGAGCTCGCGGTCCGAGGACTGCACCAACACCCTGGTGACGGCATCGGTGCCGTGTTGGGTTGCACGCGACGCCCCGGTGAGGATGCGCACCTTGTAGTCGGTCAGCTCCACCTCGTCCACCCAGGGCAGGTGCGGCACCAGCGCCCGGCGCAGCGCCGCGTCCAGGGCGTGCACCGGTCCGTTGCCCTCGGCGGTGGCGATCACCCGGTGCCCGGCCACGTGCACCTTCACCGTCGCCTCCGACACCACCTCGCCGTCGAGCCGGTGGTCCAGGATCACCCGGTAGGACTCCAGCTCGAACGGGTGCCCGGTGGCGGGGGCGTCCGGGTCGACCACCGCGATCTCCCCGCGCAGCAGCAGCTCCAGGGAGGCGTCGGCGGCCTCGAACGACCACCCGCGCGACTCCAGGTCCTTCACCTTCCGCAGCGCGCTGTCCACCGCCTCCGGCCTGCCCACCAGGTCGACGCCCAGCTCGTGGCCCTTGAGCTCCAGGCTCGCCCGCCCGGCCATCTCGGTGACCAGCACGCGCATGTCGTTGCCCACCACGGTCGGGTCGATGTGGTTGTAGAGCAGCGGGTCGACCTTGATCGCGCTGGCGTGCAGGCCCGCCTTGTGCGCGAACGTCGAGTGCCCCACGTACGCCTGGTGGGTGTCCGGGGCGATGTTCGCCAGCTCGGCCAGCGCGTGCGAGACGTGCGTCAGGTCGGCGAGCTTCCCCTCCGGCAGCACGTCCATCCTGAGCTTCACGGCCAGGTTCCCGATCACCGGGAACAGGTCCGCGTTGCCTGCCCGCTCCCCGTACCCGTTGGCCGTGCACTGCACGTGCGTGGCCCCCGCCTGCACCGCGGCGACGCTGTTGGCCACCGCGCACCCGGTGTCGTCCTGGCAGTGGATGCCCACCCGGAACCCGGTCCGCGCGATCACCTCCCGCACCGTCTCGGCCAACCCCAGCGGCAACTGCCCCCCGTTCGTGTCGCACAGCACCACCACGTCGGCTCCCGCCTCGAACCCGGCGGTCAGCACCCGCAGCGACGTGTCCGGGTCGAACGCGTACCCGTCGAAGAAGTGCTCGGCGTCGAGGAACACCCGCCGCCCCTCCCCCACCAGGAACGCCACGGTGTCGCGCACCATCTCCGCCGCCTCGGCCACGTCGGTCCGCAGCGCCCGCTCGATGTGCCTGCGGTCGGACTTCGCCACCAGCGTCACCACCGGCGCCTGCGACGCCAGCAACGCCTGCACCTGCGGGTCCTTCGCGGCGGTGCTCCCCGCCCGCCGGGTCGACCCGAACGCCACCAGCGCGGCGTGCTGCAACTGCAACTCCCCGGCCGCGGCCCTGGCGAAGAACTCGGTGTCCTTCGGCATCGCCCCCGGCCACCCGCCCTCGATGAACCCCACCCCCAACCCGTCCACCAACCGGGCGACGGCCAACTTGTCGGCCACCGAGTAGGAAATCCCCTCCCGCTGCGCCCCGTCGCGCAGGGTGGTGTCGTAGACGTGGAAGGAGTCGCCGAGCGGAGTTCCGGCCGGAGTCGTGCGGGTCACGGGATCGCTCCTCATCGAGAGGTGTGCAGGGAGTGGACAAACAAAAAGACCCCCCGCAACATGCGAGAGGTCTGCGCGCCGGTGCTCCGTGGTGCGGAGTCAGCCGACGCGCTCGTCGATAATGATCAGGGCGGAGTGAGCCACGGTCCGATGGTGGCACACCTGCGGGCCGGGTACCAACTCGCGGACCCCGCTTCCCATCCCGTGGACCGTGGACAACTCCGACCCGGACGACCGTTCCCGTCGGTGGGTCCGGGTTGGATGGAAGTCGGGGGCTGCTCCGTGCCGCCTGTGGACAACTGCCTGCCTGCTCGGCTTTTCTGTCGGTGCCGCGTGGTTGGGTTGATTCGGGGGCTGCTCTTTTGGGTGGGTAGTGCTGGATCGGGTGGTTGTTCTTGGTCGGGGCCCCTACGAAGACCCTCTGCCGCGGTGCGCGTGAGTGGGCGAAGGGATGCCCACCGTCGCTGGCCAGCTTGGCAGAGGGTCTTCTCCCCCAACCAAGAACAACCACCCGATCCAGCGTTCCACCATCTTCTTGCGCGCGGCCACTTGCTCGCGCCAACTCGGGTACCTCGGGTGCGAGCGGCGGTGGTTCACCGCAGTGCTGCGCGTGGCCGCCCGCTTGGCCTGCTGGGGTTCCTGGCTGCGCGTGGCGGTGGCTCACCGTTGTGCTGCGTGTGACTGCCCGCTCGATCCACCGCGCCTTCGGCTGCGCCGGGCGCCAGGACAGCGGCTTGGTCCCGCGCACGCGGCTGCCCGCTCCGAGCGGACGCTTGGGCTGACGCCGCCCCTGACACCCGCTCGCCCGCTCGCGCTCAGCCGGTTGACCCGCGCACACGCCGTCCGCGATGGGCGGGGCAAGCGCTTTCGCCGGGGCAAGCCCGGGAAGCGGCGAAGGCCCGCTCCGGGTGGGAGCGGGCCTTCGCGGGTGGTGCGGTGGCCGGGTCAGCCGGTGCGGACGTTCGAGGACACCAGGGCCGCGAGGCGGTCCCCGATGGCGAAGGTGCCGCCGGGGGAGTTGTGGTCGCGGGTGGCGAGGTCGAAGGCGACCGACGCCTCGATGCGGCGGGCCGACTCGTGCTCGCCGAGGTGGTCGAGGAGCAGGGCGACGGACAGGACGGCCGCCGTGGGGTCGGCGATGCCCTGGCCCGCGATGTCCGGGGCGCTGCCGTGGACCGGCTCGAACATGCTCGGGTTGCGGCGGGTGATGTCGAGGTTGCCGCTGGCCGCGAGGCCGATGCCGCCGGTGACGGCGGCCGCGAGGTCGGTGAGGATGTCGCCGAACAGGTTGTCGGTGACGATCACGTCGAAGCGGCCGGGGTCGGTGACCATGTGGATGGTGGTGGCGTCCACGTGCTGGTAGGCGACGGTGACGTCCGGGTGCTGCAACGACACCTCCTCCACCACGCGCGACCACAGCGAACCCGCGTGCGTGAGCACGTTGGTCTTGTGGACGAGGGTCAGGTGCTTGCGGGGGCGGGCCGCCGCGCGGGTGAACGCGTCGCGGACGACGCGCTCGACGCCGAAGGAGGTGTTGACGCTGACCTCGGTGGCGATCTCGTGCGGGGTGTCCTTGCGGAGCAGGCCGCCGTTGCCCGCGTACAGGCCCTCGGTGCCCTCCCGGACGACGATCATGTCGATCTCGCCGGGGTCGGCGATCGGGCTCTTCACCCCCGGGTACAGCCGGGCCGGGCGGAGGTTGACGTGGTGGTCGAGCTCGAAGCGCAGCCGCAGCAGCAGCCCGCGCTCCAGGATGCCGCTGGGGACCGACGGGTCCCCCACCGCACCGAGCAGGATGGCGTCGTGGTCCCGCAGCTCACCGAGAACGGACTCCGGCAGCAGCTCACCAGTCGCGTGCCACCTCGCCGCGCCCAGGTCGTAGCGGGTGATCTCGGCGGTCGGTATGACCTCGCCCAGCACCTTCAGTGCCTCGGCGATCACTTCCGGCCCGATCCCGTCACCTGGGATCACCGCGAGCCGCATGCACACACCTCCCGGGGTATCGGCCCGAACTGTCAGGGCCTGGTAGTCGAACGAAGGCTACCGGGAAGCCGCCCGGATGCCGCATCGCGCCACCTGTTCGGGTGGTTTCGAGATGTCTTCTGGGCCGATATATGACACGAACGGTGCCCGGAAGGGTTGTCAACCAACCGATCCGGGCACCGTTCGGCAATTCCGCCGCGTCCCAACCCGTGGACGGGTGGAGCGGTCGACTCAGCCGAAGTCGATGGCCCGCACGATGCTCGCCCCGACCGAGGCGCCGATCGACTCCAGCACCGACGGGTCGACCGCGCGGTCCACCCGCAGCAGCATGACGGCGTCGGAACCCTGCGCGGTCTGGCTGATCTGCGCGGCGTCGATGTTGATGCCGGACTCGCCCAGCAGGGTGCCGACCGCGCCCATCACGCCCGGGCGCTCGGCGTACTCCAGCAGCAGCACGTCGCCCTCGGCGCGCAGGTCGAACGCGCGGCCGTGCACCTCCACGAGCTTCTGCACCTGGTCCAGGCCGGACAGGGTGCCGCTGACGGTCACCACCGACCCGTCGGCGTACGCGCCGCGCAGGGTCACCACGCTGCGGTGGTTGGCGCTCTCGGTCTCGGTGGCGACCTCCACGGCCACGCCCCGGGCCTCGGCGATCTGCAGGGCGTTCACGAACGTCACCTGGTCCTCGACGATCCCGGTGAACACCCCGCGCAGCGCGGCCAGCGACAGCACCGACACGTCCTCGGAGGACAGCTCGCCGCGCACCAGCACGGTGATCGCGGTGGGGGCCTTGCTGCCCAGCGCGGTCAGCACGGTGCCCAGCTTCTGCGTCAGCGACAGGTACGGGCGCACCTCCTCGCCGACGACGCCACCGGCCACGTTGACCGCGTCCGGGACGAAGTCGCCGCGCAGCGCCAGCCGCACCGAGTGGGCCACGTCGGTGCCCGCCCGGTCCTGCGCCTCGGCGGTGGAGGCACCCAGGTGCGGGGTCACCACGACGCCCGGGACGCCGAACAGCGGCGACTCGGTGGTGGGCTCCTTGGTGTAGACGTCGATGCCCGCGCCGCCGACCTGGCCGGAACGCACCGCGTCGGCCAGCGCCTGCTCGTCGATGAGGCCGCCGCGCGCGGCGTTGACGATGATGACGCCCTTCTTGGTCAGCGCGAGCTTCTCGGCGCTGATCAGCCCCTTGGTCTCCGGGGTCTTGGGCAGGTGCACGGAGATGAAGTCCGCCCTGGCCAGCAGGTCGTCCAGCTCGACCAGCTCAATACCGAGCTGGGCGGCGCGCGCGGGCGAGGCGTACGGGTCGTAGGCGATCAGGGTGGTGCCGAACGCGGCGAGGCGCTGCGCGAACAACTGCCCGATCTTGCCCAGGCCGACGACGCCCACGGTCTTGCCGGACACCTCGACCCCGGAGAACGAGCTGCGCTTCCACTGACCCTCCTGCAGGGTCTGGTGCGCGGCCGGGATCTGCCGGGCGGTGGCCAGCAGCAGCGCCACCGCGTGCTCGGCGGCGGAGACGATGTTCGACGTCGGCGCGTTCACCACCAGCACACCGCGATCGGTGGCGGCGGGCACCTCGACGTTGTCCAGGCCGACACCCGCGCGGGCGACGACCTTCAGGGTGTCACTGGCCTTGAGCACCTCGGCGTCGACCTGGGTCGCGGAGCGCACGAGCAGCGCGTCGGCGGAGGCCACGGCCTCGAGGAGGGCGGGGCGGTCAGTGCCGTCGACGTGGCGGACCTCGAACTCGTCGCCGAAGACGTCCAGCACGGACGGCGCGAGCTTCTCGGCGATGAGGACGACGGGGCGGCTCGTAGTTGTCACGCGGGCTCCTGTGCTGACAGCATTTTTGGGTGCGGTTACCACTCTGTAACCACAGGGAGTCTAGGCCGGTCACTGAACCGTTCCACCGCAGGGTGAGCCACGAGACACGTCATTCCCCGATGACGGGCGGCGCGGTGAAGTCGGCGTTGCCGAACATCTCGTCGTCATCGCCCTCCACCAGGTACGCGGGCCTGCTCCGGCGCGTCTCCACCGCCGGACCCGGATCGGCCTCCGCCGCGTCCTGCCGGAGCGGGACGGGGGTCGTGCCGGTGACGCCCGCACCGGAACCCGCCGGGCCGAAGCCGCCGGGGCCGAAGGAGGTCACCGGGGGTGGCGGCGGGAGGGTGGAGATGACGGCGGGGGGCGGGAGGGCGCGGGGCGGCGGGGCCGGGCGCGGAGCCGGGCGGGACGGTTGGGGCGGGGCGGGGCGCGACTGGGTGGGGTTGGGTGGGGTGCGCTGCGCGCCGGTCGGTTGCGCGGAACCGCCGGGTCGCGGGGGGTGCTGCGCGGGCCTGCCGGGTCGGGGCCGCTGCGCGGTGCCGCTGGGCTGCGGTGCGGACTGCTGCGGCTGCGCGACCCCGCCCGGCTGAAGCGGGGATTGACGCGCAGGCCCGGCCCCACCCGACTGGGGCGCGGACTGCTGCGGCTGGGCGCCGCCACTGGACCGGGGGGCGGTCTGCTGCGGCTGCACGAACCCACCCGACTGCGGCGGAGACTGCTGCGCGGGCACAGCCCCACCCGACTGGGGCGCGGACTGATGCGCCCGGGCACCCCCACCGGACGGGGATACGGACTGCTGCGGCTGCACGAACCCACCCGACTGCGGCGGAGACTGCTGCGCAGAAGTGCCCCTATCCGACTGAGGCGCGAGCTGCTGCGGTTGCGCAATCCCACTGGACTGGGATACGGACTGCTGCGGCTGCACCAACCCACCCGACTGCGGCGGAGACTGCTGCGTCGGCACAGCCCCACCCGACCGGGGCGCGGACTGGTGCGCCTGGGCACCCCCACCGGACTGGGACGCAGACTGCTGCGGCTGCGCCAACCCACCCGACTGCGGCGGGGATTGGTGCGCAGGCACGGCCCCACCTGGCTGGGGTGCGGGCTGTTGCGCCTGCGCAGCCCTGCTGGACCGGGGTGCGGGCTGTTGCGTGGTCCCGCCCGGTTGGGGTGGCTGCACGGCTCCGCTGGGCTGAGGCGGGGGCTGGGGTGAGCGGGCGGTGCCGGTGGATTGCGGTGGGGGTTGGTGCTGCGCGGTTCGGCCGGGCTGCGGCGGGGTCGGGTGTGGGCCGGTGGGCCTTCCGGGGGTGGGCCGTTGGCCGGACTGCTGCTGGGGTTCCGGCCGGGGCGGGGGCTGGTTGCCAGGGGGCTGGTTGCCCGCGCTCTGCTGGGCGGGGTTCCGCTGTTCGGGGCGGTGGTTCGGGGAATCCTGCCGCCCGGGCGGCACCTGGTGCGCCGGGTTCACCCGGTCTGGGTTCCGCGGCGAAGCACCCGGTTGACCGGGGTGCTGCCGGGGGTCCTGCGGGGGCAGGCCCCGGTGCGCGCGGTCCTGCTCCACGGGGGTCGGCCTGCCGGGGTTCGGCCACGGCGGAGCTGGCTGCGCCGGGTTGGGGTTGCCCGGGCCGGGGTTGCCGGGGTTTCGGCGCGGCGGGTTCTGCCTCTCCGGGCTCCGCTGCCCGGCGCTGTGCGGGCCCGGGTTCTGCCGGGGCGAGCCGGGGTCGGGCGGGAAGCCCGGTGGGGCGGGGGGCTGGTCGCCTTGGCGTTGTCGCGGACCGGGGCCGGGGTGGACGGGGTCGCGGCGGTCCGGGTTGTGGTGGGGGCCGGTTCGTTGCGCGGGGGGCTGTTGCGACGGGTTCTGCTGTGCCTGGGGCTGCTGCGGGAGGTTTTGCGGACCGGGGGGCTGGTGCGGGTTTTGCCATCCGGGGTTGTGGTGCGGTGGATTCTGCTGCGCGCGGGGTGGGGGCGCGGTGGTACCGGGCTGGGTGGGGAAGCCCTGTGGCACAGGGGTTCCGGGCTGGTGCTGTTGCGGACGGTGGCGGTCCGGTGCGGGGAGGAGGAGTTCCCCTGAGAAGGACGGGTCTGTGCGGACGGGCCTGGGTGCGGGGGGATCGGCGGGAGGCTTCGCGGGGAGGTCTTCCGGCAGCGTCCACACTGATGCCGCTGTGGGCCTCGGGGATTCGGCTGGGCTGACGGCGTCCGAGGGCGGGGTGGAGGCCGGTGGTGCGGCGCTCGACTCGGTGCCGGGACGCGGGTCGGGGGCGTCGGCGGGGCGGTCCGGCTGCTCGGTGGACGCGGCGGGTGGGGACTCGTCCGGTGGTGGTCCGAACGGTTCGGCGGGGGTGAGTGGTGCCTCGCCGGGTGGTCCGGGTCTCGGGGTCGACGGCATTCGCGGTCCCTGGGTGAGCGGTGGGGCGGCCGGTTCCCCGGATGTCGCAACCGCGACCGGGGCAGGCTGCAGACCCGCGCCCACCGGCTCCGGGACCGGAACGGGAGGCGCGGGGGAGCCGGGGTCCGGCCGCTGATCCGCCGCCATCGCGGCCACGGTGATCGCCTCGCCCGGCACCGGCACGACGACGGACGCCACGACGGTCCCGGCACCGGCGAACCCATCGCCACCCTGCGGCACGGCGAACGCGCCGGGTGAATCGGCGTCGAACGAACGAGATGCCACCACCCGCGCCCCACCTGACCCGGCACCAGCCCCCGCAACAGATGCCACACCAAGCGAGCCGGCTTCGAGCGGGCAACGCGCCGCCGCCGACGCGTCGGCCGGTCCGGCGCCGGTTCCCGCGGCGGGCGCCGCGCTCGGCAGCGGAAGCCTCGCCGCGCTCGGCTCCGGGGCTGCTTCAGGGGGGCAGGCCGGAGCGGTGCCGGGGTTCGCACCCGCGGTCGGGGTGGGGGTCGAACCCGCGGTCGCGGGCACGCCGGGATCTGCCGGGCTTCCGGTGGCGGCCGGAGTGGCGCCCGCGGCCGGGCCCCCGACAACGGCGGGAGCAGCACCGGAACCCACCACCTCGCCCTCGACGGCGGCCGCTGCGGCGGCGGAATCCTGCGCCGGGCTTTCCGCGGCGGCCGGGACCGCGCCGGAATCCGAGGTCAGGCCCGCAACCGCAGCGGCGCCGGAATCCGCAGCCGGGCGCGCAACCGCAGCGGCACGGGGGTCCGCGGCGGCGGTCGCGGCGGGGTCGGGCGCCGAGGCCGTGGTGTGCGGTGGGATCGGCAGGTGCCCGGAGACCGTCGCCGACCCGGGGGACGGCCCGAGCTCCGAACCGGAGGGCGTCGCGGGTGCCGGACCGGGTGCGGCTGACGGCTCCCGGGCGTGCTCCGGCCCGCTCGCGGCCACTTCCTCGGGTGTCAGCCACACCGGGCGTTCAGTCCCCACCTGCCAGTTCCCCCAAACCTGCTCCCCCGGTGCTCACCAGGGCTCGTCGAACTCCCCCGCCTTGGCGCCCGCCACGAAGGCGTCCCACTCCGACTCGGTGAACACCAGGACCGTGTCGTCCGGGCCGGTGAACTTCGAGTTGCGCATGGCGATGTAGGTCTTGCCGTCCGTGTGCGGGACGAAGGCGATCTCGACGTACTCGCCGTCGGGGTCGGCATCGGGTTCGGCGGCTCGCTGCCAGTCGGCCTTGGTCAGGTCCAGCCTGCCGCGGACCTCGGCCTTGTCGTCGTAGATCGGGGCGCTGTCCATCACCGTCTCCTCAAGCTCTGTGTCGGGGGTCAGGTATACCGTTCGCGGTTGGCCGTCACCCGGGTGGGGACGTGTCGTTGGCGGGGGTGTGCGGTTGCGCTCAGTAGCGTACGACGGGTGACCTCCTACTACGGGCGATATCTGCGCGGCGAGCACGTCACCGTGTGGGCTGAGCTGCGGGCGCTCGGTCCGGTGCCGGACGACCTGCTGGAGGACGCCGCCGCCGTGGCGGAGGAGACGATGGTGCGGGTTTCGCAGCACGTGTCCCGGCTCGCGGCCGCCCTGCCGGAACTCGGCTGGGTGTCCTCCGATCGTATGGTGCGGCCGCACCAGCCGCCCACGGATTCGGACAACGCGCTGGTCGACTCGCTGGTGGAGCGGGTGGGCGGGTTGCCGCTGTCGCTGGAGGCGTGCCTGCGGCACGTGGGGGAGGTGTGGTTCGCCGGGGACTGCGACCTGCTGTTCCTCACCCACCACCAGGAGCCCGCGCCGACGACGGTGCCGCCGGGGCCGGACTTCCCCGACCCGCTGTGCCTGGGCAACGCCTACCACCTGGCCTACGAGCTGGAGCAGTTCGACCAGGGCGACGACCTGACCTTCCCGCTGGCCCCGGACGAGCTGCGCAAGGCGAACCTCAGCGGCGGCACGCACGACGTGCGGCTGCCGTCCCTGCACGCCGACGTCGAGCTGGACGGGGTGGCGGGGCGGCCGGGGATCACCCTGGTGGAGTACCTGCGCGAGTCGATCGCCTGGGGCGGGTTCCCCGGCTGGTCCTTCGAGCCGGAGCTGGCCCCGGAGGCCCTGATCACCCTGCGGACGCACCCCGACTTCTGACCGGGACGGGGGAGGGGTCCGCGGCGCCACCGCCGCGGACCCCTCCCCCGTCGAGAACCGCTCAGGCGGTCTCGGTGATCGGCCGGTCGACCCAGGACATCAGGCCGCGCAGCTTCTTGCCGGTCTCCTCGATCGGGTGGGCCTCGCCCTCCTGCTGGAGCCTGCGGTAGTTCTCGCGGCCGTTCTCGTCCTCGGCCACCCACTCGCGGGCGAAGGTGCCGTCCTGGATCTCGCCCAGGATCTTCTTCATCTCCTCCTTGACCGCGGGGGTGATGACGCGCGGGCCGCGGGTGAGGTCGCCGTACTCGGCGGTGTCGGAGATGGAGTAGCGCTGGCGGGCGATGCCGCCCTCGTACATCAGGTCGACGATGAGCTTGAGCTCGTGCAGGACCTCGAAGTAGGCGATCTCGGGGGCGTAGCCCGCCTCGGTCAGCACCTCGAAGCCGGTCTGCACCAGGGCGGACGCGCCGCCGCAGAGCACCGCCTGCTCGCCGAAGAGGTCGGTCTCGGTCTCCTCGGTGAAGGTGGTCTTGATGACGCCCGCGCGGGCGCCGCCGATGGCCGCCGCGTAGGACAGGGCCAGCGCCTGCGCGCCGCCGGTGGCGTCCTGGTGCACGGCGATGAGCGCGGGGACGCCCTTGCCGTCGACGAACTGGCGGCGGACCAGGTGGCCGGGGCCCTTGGGGGCGACCATGGCCACGTCCACGCCCGCCGGGGGCTTGATCAGGTCGTAGCGGATGTTGAAGCCGTGGCCGAAGAACAGCGCGTCGCCGTCCTTGAGGTTGGGCTCGATGTCGTCGCTGTAGATGAAGCGCTGCTTGGTGTCCGGCGCCAGGACCATGATCAGGTCGGCCTCGGCGGACGCCTCGGCCGGGGTGAGCACGCGCAGCCCCTGCTCCTCGGCCTTGGCCTTGGACTTGGACCCCTCGGGCAGGCCGATCCGGACGTCCACGCCGGAGTCGCGCAGGCTCAGCGCGTGGGCGTGGCCCTGGCTGCCGTAACCGATGACGGCCACCTTGCGCCCCTGGATGATGCTCAGGTCGGCGTCGGCGTCGTAGAAGATCTCGACGGACATGGTGCTCAGTACTTCCCTTCGGTGGAACTCGCGAGAAAACAGGGGGTCTAGCGGACCGCCGTGGCGGTGATGGAGCGCGGGCCGCGGCCGATGGCGACCATGCCGGACTGCACCATCTCGCGCACCCCGTAGGGCTCCAGCATCCGCAGCAGCGCCTCGATCTTGTCGTGGGTGCCGGTGGCCTCGATGGTCAGCGCCTCCGGGGACACGTCGACGACCTTGGCCCGGAAGAGCTGCACGGTCTCCAGCACCTGGCTGCGCACGGTGGCGTCGGCCCGGACCTTGACCAGCAGCAGCTCGCGCTGCACGGCGACCGAGGGCTCCAGCTCGACGATCTTGATGACGTTGACCAGCTTGTTGAGCTGCTTGGTGACCTGCTCCAGCGGCAGCTCCTCGACCGCGACCACGATCGTCATCCTGGACACGTCCGGGTGCTCGGTCGGGCCGACGGCCAGCGACTCGATGTTGAACCCGCGCCGGGAGAACAGGCCCGAGACGCGGGCGAGCACGCCGGGCTTGTTCTCGACCAGGACGCTCAGGGTGTGGGTGCTCATGCGCTCTCTCCGCTTTCACGCTTCGGGCTGTCCAGGTCCGCGGCCCCGGTCCGCAGTCCGCCGACGCGAGTCGGGGACGATGCCGGGCGGGGACGAGGGGGCGGGTGGTGGGAGAAATTCAACACAGCTCTCCGCTCGCTCACTCGTCGAACAGGGGGCGGATGCCCCGGGCCGCCATGATCTCGGAGTTGCCGGTGCCGGAGGCGACCATCGGCCACACCTGGGCGTCCTTGCCGACCACGAAGTCGATCACGACCGGGCGGTCGTTGATCTCCATGGCCCGCTGGATGACCGAGTCGACGTCCTCCTTGGTCTCGCAGCGCAGCCCGGCGCAGCCCAGGGCCTCGGCGAGGAGGGTGAAGTCGGGGATGCGGTGCTTGTGCGTGCCCAGGTCGGTCTGGGAGTAGCGCTCCGAGTAGAACAGGTTCTGCCACTGCCGGACCATGCCCAGGTTGCCGTTGTTGATGACGGCCACCTTGATCGGGGCGCCCTCGATGGCGCAGGTGGCCAGCTCCTGGTTGGTCATCTGGAAGCAGCCGTCGCCGTCGATGGCCCACACCACCGCGTCCGGGCGGCCGAACTTGGCGCCCATGGCGGCGGGCACCGAGTAGCCCATGGTGCCCAGGCCGCCGGAGTTGAGCCAGGTGCGCGGGTTCTCGTAGCGGATGTGCTGGGCGGCCCACATCTGGTGCTGGCCCACGCCCGCGGTGTAGACGGCGTCCGGTCCGGCGATGGCGCCGATGCGCTCGATGACGTACTGCGGGGACAGGGTGCCGTCCTCGGGCCACTCGTAGCCCAGCGGGAACGTGCGGCGCCACTCGTCGATGGTGGCCCACCACGGCGCCAGGTCCTGGGCGGGCTCGGCCTCGGCCTGCACCGCGGCGATCAGCTCGGTGATGATTTCCTTGCAGTCGCCCACGATCGGCACGTCGGCGCGGCGGTTCTTGGAGATCTCGGCCGGGTCGATGTCGGCGTGCACGACCTGCGCGTTCGGGGCGAAGCTGTCCAGCGCGCCGGTGACCCGGTCGTCGAAGCGGGCGCCGAGGGCGATCAGCAGGTCGGAGGACTGCATGGCGCCGACGGCGGGGACGGTGCCGTGCATGCCGGGCATGCCCAGGTTCTGCCGGTGCGAGTCGGGGAACGCGCCGCGGGCCATCAGCGTGGTGACGACCGGGATGCCGGTCAGCTCGGCCAGCTCCAGCAGTTCCGGGGACGCCTCGGCCTTGATGACGCCGCCGCCGACGTAGAGGACCGGGCGCTTGGCGGCGCGGATGAGCTTGGCGGCCTCGCGGACCTGCTTGCCGTGCGGGCGGGTGGTGGGCCGGTAGCCGGGCAGCCGCAGCTCCGGCGGCCAGGAGAAGGAGGTCAGCTCCTGCAGGACGTCCTTGGGGATGTCCACCAGGACCGGGCCGGGCCGACCGGTCTTGGCCAGGTGGAACGCCTCGGCGATCGTGCGCGGGATGTCCGCGGGGTCGGTGACGAGGAAGTTGTGCTTGGTGACCGGCATGGTGATGCCGCAGATGTCGGCTTCCTGGAACGCGTCGGTGCCGATGAGCGCGCGGGTCTGCTGGCCGGTGATGGCCACGACCGGGACCGAGTCCATGTTGGCGTCGGCCAGCGGGGTGACCAGGTTCGTCGCGCCGGGGCCGGAGGTGGCCATGCAGACGCCGACCTTGCCGGTGGCCTGGGCGTAGCCGGTGGCCGCGTGGCCCGCGCCCTGCTCGTGGCGGACCAGCACGTGCCGGACCTTGGTGGAGTCCAGCAGCGGGTCGTACGCCGGGAGGATGGTGCCGCCGGGGATGCCGAACACGATCTCGGCGCCCACCGCCTCGAGGGACCGGACGAGCGACTGCGCCCCGGTGACCCGCACCGGGGTGCCGGTCGGCGGCGCGGGCTTGGGTCGGGGGGCGTGCGCGGTGGCGGGGTTCGCCGCGGCCGCGCTGGGCCGAGAAGTTGCGCTGGTCATCGGTTCTGCCTCGTGGGTTCGTGGTTCCAGTGGGCGGTGCGGGGGCGGTCGTCGGTCGGGTGGGGCGGCTCTGGGCACGAAAAAACCCCCGTCGACCTCAAAGGTCGCACGAGGGTCGCGCGTTCGATGCTGAGTCGGCTTCCGTCAGCGGCGAACGCGCGGCGGAAGTACGAGAATGGACTGAGCAGGCACGTCGGGGACGTTAGTTCGTTCGCAGTAGAGCGTCAACTCTGCGAGACGCGTGTCTCGGATGTTGGACCGCGTCCTGGGACGCGCGCGGACCCGGGCGCGGGGCGCGCGGGCGCCCGGTGCACCATCAGGGGGTGGCTGAACAGCAGGTCCCGACCCGTCTCGTGTTCCGCGTGCCCGGCATCGCGGTGCTCGCCGCGCTGCTGCTGGCGATCTGCGCCACACCGGTGGCCGCCGCCGCGCCGTACCTGCTGTGGATCTACCTGATCCCGGTCGCCCTGATCGTGTGGGTGCTGCGGGTGCGCACGGTGGCCGACACCGAGGGCCTCGTCGCCCACACCCTGACCGGGTCGCGCCGGGTGCCGTGGCGGCTGCTGCGCGGCCTGCGGCTGACCGGGAAGGCGGGGGTGACCGCGGTGCTCGACGACGGCACCGAGGTGGCCCTGCCGCAGGTCCGGGTGCGGCACCTGCCCGCCCTGTCGTTCATCAGCGGCGGCCTCGTCCCGGACCCGACCGAGCGCGCGCCGGAACCGGGCGCCGACCCCGTGCCCGAACCCGACGCCGAGCCGGTGGACGAGTCCGCCCCCGTGGTCGGGGCGGCGGAACCGGGCGCCGCGCGGGGCGAGCGGGCGGCCGGACCGGAGTAACCTGTCGGGTACCGCTCCCGGCACCGACGACCGCCGACCCGGCCGCCGTCCCCGCTTTTCGCCCCCCGAGCACTGACGAGATCTGGAGGAGCCGTGCCAGCGCTGCGCTCCCGCACCACCACCCACGGCCGCAACGCCGCCGGAGCCCGGTCCCTGTGGCGCGCCACGGGCATGACCGACAGCGACTTCGGCAAGCCCATCGTGGCCATCGCCAACTCCTACACCCAGTTCGTGCCCGGGCACGTGCACCTGCGCGACCTCGGCGACATCGTGGCCGAGGGCGTCCGCGCGGCGGGCGGGGTGCCCAGGGAGTTCCACACCATCGCCGTGGACGACGGCATCGCCATGGGCCACAGCGGGATGCTCTACTCGCTGCCCTCGCGGGAGGTCATCGCCGACGCGGTGGAGTACATGGTCAACGCCCACCAAGCGGACGCGATCGTGTGCATCTCCAACTGCGACAAGATCACCCCGGGGATGCTCAACGCGGCCATGCGGCTCAACGTCCCGGTGGTGTTCGTCTCCGGCGGGCCGATGGAGGCGGGCAAGGCGGTCGTCGTCGACGGCGTCGCGCACCCCGCGTCGGACCTGGTCACCGCCATCTCCGCCTCGGCCAACAGCGGGGTCGACGACGCCGCGCTCGACCTGGTCGAGCGCTCGGCCTGCCCGACCTGCGGGTCCTGCTCGGGCATGTTCACCGCGAACTCGATGAACTGCCTCACCGAGGCGCTGGGCCTGGCCCTGCCGGGCAACGGCTCCACGCTGGCCACCCACGCCGCCCGCCGCACCCTGTTCGAGCAGGCGGGCCGGACCGTGGTCGAGCTGTGCAGGCGGTGGTACGAGCAGGACGACGAGACCGCGCTGCCGCGCACCATCGCCAACCGCAAGGCGTTCGAGAACGCGATGGCGCTGGACATGGCCATGGGCGGGTCCACCAACACCGTGCTGCACATCCTCGCCGCGGCGCAGGAGGGCGAGGTCGACTTCACCCTCGCCGACATCGACGCGATCTCCCGGCGGGTGCCCTGCCTGTCCAAGGTCGCGCCGAACTCCGACTACCACATGGAGGACGTGCACCGGGCCGGTGGCATCCCCGCCATCCTGGGCGAGCTGTGGCGCGGCGGGCTGCTCAACACCGACGTGCACACCGTGCACAGCGCCACCATCGAGGAGTGGCTGGGCGCGTGGGACATCCGCGCCGAGTCGCCGTCGGAGGCCGCGATCGAGCTGTTCCACGCCGCCCCGGGCGGGGTGCGCACCACGCAGGCGTTCTCCACGCAGAACCGCTGGTCGTCGCTGGACACCGACGCGGTGAACGGCTGCGTGCACGACGTCGAGCACGCCCACACCGCCGAGGGTGGCCTGGCGGTGCTGCACGGCAACCTGGCCGAGCGCGGCGCGGTGATCAAGTCCGCGGGCATCGACGAGGAGCTGTTCACCTTCCAGGGCCCGGCCCGGGTGGTGGAGAGCCAGGAGGAGGCCGTGTCGGTCATCCTCAACAAGGTCGTCCAGCCGGGTGAGGTGCTGGTGATCCGCTACGAGGGCCCGGCGGGAGGGCCGGGGATGCAGGAGATGCTGCACCCGACCGCGTACCTCAAGGGCACCGGCCTGGGCAAGAAGTGCGCGCTGGTCACCGACGGCCGCTTCTCCGGCGGCACGTCCGGCCTGTCCATCGGCCACGTCTCCCCGGAGGCGGCGGGCGGTGGCGCGATCGGCCTGGTCGAGGACGGTGACCAGATCCGCATCGATGTGCACGCCCGCCTGCTGGAGCTGCTGGTGGAGCCCGCGGTGCTGGCCGAGCGCCGGGCCAAGATGGACGCCAGCGAGCGCCCGTGGCAGCCGGTCGACCGGGACCGCCCGGTGACCAGCGCGCTGCGCGCCTACGCGCGGATGGCCACCGACGCCTCCACCGGCGCGGTGCGCGACCCGTCGCGGTAGTCGGCGAAGACGCGAAAAGGGCCGCACCCCCGTCGGGGTGCGGCCCTTTCCATCGGCACTCCTACCGCAGGACGACCAGGGTCACCACGGACAGCCCGGCGGCGATGAGCAGGAAGATGAACCCGAACGCGGGGGCCCGGCGGAACCACGGGGTGTTGCGGTCGAGGGAGATCTTGCCCGCGCCCGCGAACAGCAGCGCGAACGCGGCGGCGGCGTAGAGCACCTCCAGCTCCACCGCGCCGACGAACTCCTGCGGCTCGACCTTGATCCAGATCGCGTTGGCCATGACGCCCAGCACGCCCGCCGCGGCGGCCGGGGTGAACAGGCCCAGGATGAGCAGCGCGCCCGCGCCCAGCTCGGTACCGCCGGTGACCCAGGCCAGCAGGGTCGTCTGCTGGAAGCCCTGGGTGCCCAGGAACTCGGCGAACCCGCCGATGCCGGGGCCGCCCATCAGCCCGAACACCTTCTGCAGGCCGTGCGCGAGGATCAGCGCGCCGAGGGTCACCCGCAGCACGAACAGCGCGAGGTCCGCGCCGAAGTGCCACTCGTGCGGCTCCCGGGCGGGCTTGCGCTCCTCCGGGTAGACCTCGTCGTGCGGGGCCTTGAACGCGGCCGTGGCCCCGTCGTCGTAGGCGACCTTGTCGTAGCCGGGTCCGGAGGTCTTCGACTCCGAGGCCCGGTAGAAGTCATCGGTGCTCACGGGCCGGACACTAAACGATGGGGGAGGCCGGTGCCCACCAGGCGTGACCTCGATCGCCGATTCCCGCCTGCCTGACCTGACCTCGCCTTTTGCCGACTTCCCGTCCGGGGCGGATGTGGCCGGGATGACAAGAACGCGGTCAGTAGTCGCCCTGCACGAGGTTCTCCGGCTTGTCGCCCGCCGCGAACCGGGCGACCTGCTCCGCGACGACCCGGTAGGCGCGCTCGCGGTGCCCGGTGCAGCTCCCCGCCACGTGCGGGGTCAGCAGCAGGCCCGGCGCCGACCACAGCGGGTGGCCCTCGGGCAGCGGCTCGGGGTCGGTGACGTCCAGCGCGGCGCGCAACCGCCCGGAGGTCAGCTCGGCCAGCAGGGCGCCGGTGTCCACGACCGGGCCGCGGGCGACGTTCACCAGCACCGCGCCGTCGGGCATCCGGGCCAGGAACCCCGCGTCGACCATGCCCCTGGTGGCGGGCGTGTGCGGGACGACCAGCACCACCGCGTCGTGCTCGGGCAGCAGCGCGGGCAGCTCGGCGAGCGCGCGCACCCCGGGCCTGGCGGACGTGGCGACCAGGGTGACCTCGGCGTCGAAGGCGAGCAGGCGCCGCTCCAACTGCCTGCCCAGGTCGCCCGCGCCGATGACCAGCACCTGCTTGCCCTGGAGGGTTTCGGTGACGTGCGTGGTCCACCGCCCGGCGCGCTGCGCGTCGGCGAAGCCCACCAGGTCCCGGTAGACGGTCAGCAGGGCGCCGACGACCCACTCGGCGGAGCTGCCGCCGTGCGCGCCCCGGCAGGTGGAGAGCATCACGTGGTCGGGCAGCCTGCCGATCCAGGCGTCGGCACCGGTGGTGAGCAACTGCACCAGCTTCAGCCTGGGCAGCGCGGCCACGAGCGCGGCCTGGTCGGCGGCGAGGAAGTCGGGCACCAGCACCTCGGCGTCGGCCGCCTCCGGGGGCAGGTCGGCCCCCGCGGCGTAGCGGACCGCCCGGACGCCGTCGAGGGCGCCGAGGGTGACCAGTCCCTGCTCGTCCGGTACCAGAACGGTGGTTGTCACAGCACACACACTAAGCGCGGGCGGCGGCCGGTGCGGCAGACTCGGTTCCCGTGCGCGAACACGACGTCCTCTCCGCCGACGGCACCCGCGTGCGCGGCTGGCACACCGACTCCACCGGGCCGGTCGTGCTGCTGTGCCCCGGCCTGGGCACCATCCCCGAGGCCTGGCCCGCCCTGCTGCTGCCGGACTCCGGCGTGCGGGTGCTGAGCTGGTACCACCGGGGGACGATGGGCTCGGACCGCCCGGCCGACGAGAGCCGGATCACCCTCGCCGACCACGTCGCCGACGCGCTCGCGGTGCTGGACGCGGCGGGCGTGCGGCGGTGCGTGGTGATGGGCTGGTCGATGGGTGTGATGGTGGCCACGGAGCTGGCCCAGCGGTACCCCGACCGGGTGTCCGGGCTGATGCTCGCCGCGGGGGTGCCCGGGGACATGTTCGGCGCGCTGCTCGGGGTGGCCGGTGTCCCCCGGCCGCTCGGGCGCGCCCTGGGGCTGCTGGCCGCGCACGCGGTCAAGGGGCTGGGCCCGCTGGTCGACGCGGTGCTGCACCGGGTGCCGGTCAACCGCGCCACGGCGACGCTGCTCCAGCACACCGGCTTCATGCTGCCCGGCGGGGCGGAGGCGGACGAGGTGGCCGAGGCGGTGCGCCGCTTCCTCGGCCACGACTCGCGCTGGTACGTCACCCTGGCGCTGGCCCTGGCCGACGTGCCGGAGCGGGACCTGACCGGCATCGGCGTCCCGGTGACCGTGCTGGCCGGGAAGTACGACGTCGTCGCCGACCCCCGGCGGACCCTGGAGGCGGTGGCCGGGCTGCCGCACGCGCGGACCAGGGTGGTGCCGACCAGCCACTTCATGCCGCTGGAGGCGCCGGAGGTGATCGTGGCGGAACTGGCGATGCTGGTGCGGCGGGTGGCGGCGGTGGAACGGGCCAGGGCCGACGCGGACCCCGCCGCGCTCACCCCGGGTTCACGACCCCCCGCCTAGGGTCGGTGAGCATGTCCGGTATGCCGCGCGGGTCCCGCGTGCTCGCGGCCTCGACCGCGGCGGCGGCACTGCTGCTGTCCTCGTGCGCCTCCTTCACCGACCAGCCCGCCCCCGGCAACTGGTCGGAAGCGCCGCAGCTCAGCCCGCAGGCCGCACCCGACCCCCAGGAGGGCGGCTCCGGCGGCGGTGGCGGCGGCCAGGGCGGCGGGGCACCGAGCGGCCCGCAGACCTCCGTCCCCCCACCGGACGGCTGCAAGGACTTCCACGACTCGGTGCTGGCCACCTGCCTGGACACGCTGATGGCCGTGGCCGCCCTCCCCGGCGACGGCACCAACCCCACCGCCCTGGTCGGCGAGCGCACCACCGGCCGCATCCTGCTGGTCCGCAAGGACACCGAACCCGCGCTCTTCGCCACCGTCCCGGTCGACGGCACCGGCGACGGCGGCCTCACCGGCCTGGCGCTGTCCCCCACCTACGCCGAGGACCAACTCGTCTTCGCCTACGTCACCACCCCCACCGACAACCGCGTGGTCCGCATCGCCCCCGGCGACACCCCCAAACCGGTCCTCACCGGCATCCCGCGCGGCACCACCGGCAACCGCGGCTCCCTGGCCAATGACCACAGGGGCGCCCTGCTCCTGGCCACCGGCACCGCGGGCAACCCCACGGCGGCGGCCGACCCGGCGTCACTGGCGGGCAAGGTCCTGCGCCTCACCGGCGAGGGCAAACCCGCCGCGGACAACCCCACCCCGGGCAGCCCGGTCCTGGCCGCGGGCCTGGTCTCCCCCGGCGGCGTCTGCGCCTCCCTGGACGGGTCGCGGACCTGGGTCACCGACCGCACCCCGGCCGCCGACGTGATCTACCAGGTGGAGGCGGGCAAACCGCTGGGCACCCCCGCCTGGAAGTGGACCGACCGCCCCGGCGTGGCGGGCTGCGCGGCCACGACCCAACTGCTGTGGGTGGCCATGTCCACCGCGGGCCACCTGCAAAGCCTCCCCCAGGCCCCGGACGGCTCCTTCACCGGCAAACCCACGGTCTCCTTCGCCGACACCGAGGGCTACGGCCGCGTCGACGGCCTGGACCTGATGACCGACCAGGTGGCGGTCGCGGGCACGGTCAACAAGCGCGGCGGCACCCCCCTCTCCAGCGACGACCGCGCGGTGGCGATCCTCGTCCAGCCCCAGGCGGGCGGCGGCGGGGTCGACTAGGGCTCGGCCCGGGAACGGGTGATCACCCCGGACCGCAGGCCGCGACCGGGAACCTCGGCGGTCGGCAGCACGCGACGCGCGGAAGGGCCGGTCCCCCGTGCGGAGACCGGCCCTTCCCGTCACACCGCTCAGACCCCGCAGCGCTCCAGGACCAGCTCGCGGACCCGCTTCGCGTCCGCCTGCCCCCGGGTCGCCTTCATCACCGCGCCGACGATGGCACCGGCGGCGGCGACCTTCCCGTCCCGGATCTTGTCCGCGACGTCCGGCTGGGCCGCCAGCGCCTCGTCGACCGCCGCGTACAGCGCCGAGTCGTCCGAGACGACCTTGAGCCCGCGCGACTCCACGACCTGCTCCGGCTCGCCCTCGCCGGCCAGCACCCCGTCCACCACGGACCGGGCCAGCTTGTTGGTCAGCGACCCGTCGGCCACCAGCGCGATGACCTTGGCGACCTGGGCCGGGGTGATGGGCAGGTCGGCCAGCTCCACGCCCCGGGTGTTCGCCGACTGCGCCAGGTACGACACCCACCACGACCGGGCCTCACCCGAGGGGGCGCCCGCCGCGACGGTGGCCGCGACCAGGTCGACCGCCCCGGCGTTGACCAGGTCGCGCAGCTCCGCGTCCGACAGCGACCACTCCGCCTGCACCCGCCTGCGGCGCTCCTCGGGCGGCTCGGGCATGGTGCCGCGCAGCTCCTCGACCCACTCCCGCGACGGTGCGATCGGCACCAGGTCGGGCTCCGGGAAGTACCGGTAGTCCTCCGAGGTCTCCTTCGCCCGGCCCGCGCGGGTCGTGCCGGAGACCTCCTCGAAGTGCCGGGTCTCCTGGCGGATGGTGCCGCCCTCGACCAGGATCGCCGCCTGGCGGGTCATCTCGTGCCGCACCGCCCGCTCGACGCTGCGCAGCGAGTTGACGTTCTTGGTCTCGGTGCGGGTGCCGAACTCGGTGGCGCCCTTGGCCATCAGCGACACGTTCGCGTCGCAGCGCAGCGAACCCTGGTCCATCCGCACGTCCGACACGTCGAGCGCCTGGAGCAGTTCGCGCAGGGTGCGCACGTAGGCGCGGGCCACCTCCGGTGCCCGCGCGCCGGTGCCCTCGATGGTCTTGGTGACGATCTCGACCAGCGGCACACCGGCCCGGTTGAAGTCCAGCAGCGAGTGGTCGGCGCCGTGGATGCGGCCGGTGGCCCCGCCCACGTGCAGCGACTTGCCGGTGTCCTCCTCCATGTGCGCGCGTTCGATCTGCACGCGCACGACCTCGCCGTCGTCGAGGGTCACGTCGAGCCAGCCGTTGAAGGCGATCGGCTCGTCGTACTGCGAGGTCTGGAAGTTCTTCGGCATGTCCGGGTAGAAGTAGTTCTTCCGCGCGAAGCGGCACCACTCGGCGATCTCGCAGTTGAGCGCGAGGCCGATCCGGATCGCCGACTCCACCGCCGCCCCGTTGACCACCGGCAGCGCTCCGGGCATCCCCAGGCACACCGGGCACACCTGGGTGTTGGGCTCCCCGCCGAAGGTGGTGGGGCAGCCGCAGAACATCTTGGTCTTCGTGGACAGCTCCACGTGGACCTCAAGGCCCAGGACCGGGTCGAACCGCTCCAGCACCTCGTCGTAGTCCATCAGTTCGACGACCGCTGTCACTTGCCGCTCCGCAGCGCGCGGACCGCGATGAGCACGCCGGTGATCGCGGCGATGCCCCCGGCCAGCGCGTTGAGCAGCGCGAGCTTGTCGTTGTCGGCGCGGGCGGTCTTGAGCCCGTTGATCGCGCTGGACGCCGCGGCGACGGAACCGACGATGCCGAACACGCCCTTGACCTTCTTCGGAGCAGCCATCACACGACCTCCAGTTCGGGAACACGGTGGATGAGAGCGCCGCCCTGTGCGGCGTCTCGGGCGGCCTCGTAGGCGGCGGCCACCCGATAACCCCGGTGGTCTTGCAGAGCCGGGGAGAAAACCTGGAGCCCCACGGGGAGGCCGTCGTCGGCGGAGAGCCCGCTGGGGACGCTGATCGCCGCGTTGCCCGCCATGTTCGACGGGATGGTGCACAGGTCGACCTGGTACATGGCCACCGGGTCGTCGACCCGCTCGCCGATGCGGAACGCGGTCACCGGGCTGGTCGGGCTGACCAGCACGTCCGCCCGCGCGAACGCGGCGTCGAACTCCCGCGCCACCAGGGTGCGCACCTTCTGCGCCGAGCCGTAGTAGGCGTCGTAGTACCCGGCCGACAGCGCGTAGGTGCCGATCATGATGCGCCGCTTGACCTCCGGGCCGAACCCGGCCTCGCGGGTCAGCGACATGACCTCCTCGGCGCTGTGCGAGCCGTCGTCGCCCACCCGCAGGCCGTAGCGCATCGCATCGAACCGGGCCAGGTTCGACGACGCCTCGCTCGGCGCGATCAGGTAGTAGGCGGCCAGCGCCAGGTCGAAGCTCGGGCAGGACACCTCGACCACCTCGGCGCCCAGCTCGCGGAGCTGCGCCACGGCCGCCTCGAACGAGGCCAGCACGCCGGGCTGGTGGCCCTCGCCGACCAGCTCGCGCACCACGCCGACCTTGACACCGCGCAGGTCGCCGTCGGCGCCCTGGCGGGCCGCGGCCAGCACCGGGGGCACGGGCGCGTCGATGGAGGTGGAGTCCATCGGGTCGTGCCCGGCGATGACCTCGTGCAGCAGCGCCGCGTCCAGCACGGTGCGCGCGCACGGGCCCGCCTGGTCGAACGAGGACGCGTAGGCGACCAGACCGTGCCGGGAGACGGTGCCGTAGGTGGGCTTGACGCCCACGGTGCCGGTCATCGCCCCGGGCTGGCGGATGGAGCCGCCGGTGTCGGTGCCGATGGCCAGCGGCGCCTCGAACGCGGCCAGCGCCGCGGCCGAACCACCGCCGGAACCACCGGGGATGCGGTCGAGGTCCCACGGGTTGCGGGTCGGGCCGTAGGCGGAGTTCTCGGTGGAGGACCCCATGGCGAACTCGTCCATGTTGGTCTTGCCGAGGATCACCAGACCCGCGTCCAGCAGCTTGCGGGTGACCGTGGCGTCGTACGGCGCGTGCCAGCCCTCCAGCAGCTTCGACCCGCAGGTCGTCGGCGAACCCTGGGTGGTCAGCACGTCCTTGACCGCGATCGGCACCCCGGCCAGCGGGGACGCGGGGGTGCGGCCCGCGGCCACGGCCTCGTCGACGGCCTTCGCGGCCTGGAGCGCGCGCTCGCCGTCGACGTGCAGGAAGGCGTGCACGGCGGGGTCCACCGCGGCGATCCGGTCGAGGTGCGCCTGGGTGGCCTCCACCGAGGAGACCTCCCCGGCGTGGATCTTCGCCGCCAGCTCGGCGGCGGGAAGGCGGATCAGGTCGCTCATGCCTCTTCTCCCAGGATGCGCGGGACGCGGAAGCGGCCGTCCTCGGCGGCGGGGGCCGCGGCGAGCGCCTGCTGCGGGGTCAGCCCGGGGCGGACCACGTCGCTGCGGAACACGTTGGTCAGCGGGACGGCGTGCGACATCGGCGGGATGTCCTGGTCGGCGACCTGCCCGACCTTGGCGACCGCCTGCACGATCTTCTCGAGCTGACCCGCGAACAGGTCGAGTTCTTCTTCGGTGACGGCCAACCGGGCCAGTCGGGCGAGGTGTTCGACCTCGCTGCGGGAAATGCTGGGCACTCGACGAACCCCCGGGGTTGTCTGCGTTGCGGTGTGCGTTCGGTCTGGGCAGCGGCGCTGCTCGGGTCCGCCACGCCGGGAGAGGTCCCGACCTGACCACGGGAGTCTATTTCGCGGGTCGCGGAAGGCCCGCACGGGTTGTTCCCCGGCGGCCGGGGTGCTAGACCGGTCCCCTGATACCGCGATCCGGTCCGCCCGGACGCGCGTGACCTGGTCTGCGACAATCGGCGATCGGCGTAGGGCGTGGGCGGCAGGGTTCCGCGCACCGAGTGGGTAGCGGGAGGCGTTCGCCTTGTCGTTCCTGATCCGGGTCCAGCTACCGGACAGCCCAGGCACCCTGGGGGCGGTCGCCACCGCCCTCGGGGCGATCGGGGCCGACATCCTCAGCGTGGACGTGGTCGAACGCGTCGGCGGGACCGCCATCGACGACCTGGTCGTCGAACTCCCCGGCGGCAGACTCCCCGACGTCCTCATCACCGCGGCCGAGTCCATCGAGGGCGTCGAGGTCGACGCGGTGCGCCCGTACGCGGGGGTGCTGGACACCCACCGCGAGCTGGAACTGGTCGAGGACGTCGCCGCCGAACCCAAGAACGGGCTGGCGATCTTCACCGAGGGCGTGCCGAAGATCGTCCGCGCAGGCTGGGCGCTGGTGGTCGGCACCGACTCCGGCGGGGCGAAGCTGGCCGCCTCCACGGCCGCACCGAACATCGAGCGGCTGGAACTGCCGTTCATGCCGCTGGCCAGGGCCACGGTCCTCGACGGCGAGGAGCCGTGGGTGCCGGACACGTGGCGGGAGCTGGGGACCGAACTGGCGGCCACGCCGCTGGGGAAGCCGGACCGGGTGCTGCTGGTGGGGCGGCCGGGCGGGCCGATGTTCCGCGCCGCCGAGGTGGCCCGGCTGGCCCACCTGGCGGGGATCGTCGCGGTGGTCCTGCCGGACTGAGGCTGTGTGCTCCTCGGTGCCGGTCATTGTTGGGGGTGCCCGGCTGGCCGAGCCCGGTCATTGTTGTGGGGGTGCCCGGCTGGGTGGATGTGCTTGGCCGGGGCCCCTACGGCGATCATGTGGCCCAGCGTGACAGGGTGGGGCTGAAGGGATGCCCCACCGCCCGGGCAGGCTTGCACATGATCGCCACCCCCGGCCAAACACATCCACCCACCCGGGCATGGCCGTAGCCGGGCCGGCGGTTTTGGGGTGGTCGGCGGCTGCGCCGGTGGGGATCGGCGTGGCTGGTAGCCGGGTCGGCGGCTTGTAGGGGTGGGTGGGTGGCTGGTTGTTGCTGAGTCGGTGGGGTTCGGCGGCTGGTAGCCGGGGCGGCGGTTTGCCGGGTGGTTGGTTGTCGCTGCGCTTGGTGGCGTCGGGCGGCTGGTGGCCGGGCCAGCGGTTTCGGGGGTGGTCGGCGGCTGTGCGCGGTGTTCGGGTGGCTGGCGGCTGGGCGGCGGCGGTTTTCGGGGTGGTCGGCGGCTGTGCCGCGGTGTTCGGGTGGCTGGTGGCTGGGCGGCGGCGGTTTTCGGGGTGGTCGGGGCCTCGTTGGTCCGGGTGGCCTCGGAGTGGGGCGGTGGCGCCTCAGGGCGTGTCCGTGGCGAAGGCGATCAGGTGGACCTCGGGGCCGGGGCTCCAGTCCCGGTCGGGCAGGCGGGTGAAGCCGAGGCGTTCGTAGAGGCGGTGGGCGGTGGTCATCTGCGAGGAGGTGCACAGGACCACCCGGGGCAGGGCGAGTTCGCGGGCGCGGGCGAAGACGGCTCGGACGAGCTGTTCGCCCACCCCGCGCCCCCGGGCCTCGACGCCGACGGCGAGCATCCGGAACTCCAGTTCGCCCTCGCGGGAGATCTCGGCGTAGGGGGTGCCGGGGAGGGCGATGGTGACCGTGCCCAGCAGGGTGCCGGTGTCGTCCACCGCGACCAGCAGTTCGGCCGCGCGCATCCGGGAGTCGGCGTCGGCGAGGTGTTGGGCGTAGCCGGTGGTGGAACCGTCTATGTAGCCGTCGGCCCGGTAGGCCTCGGTGGTGAGGACGCTCACCCGGTCCAGTTCGTCCACCCGCGCTGGTCTGACGGACACGTCGCCCAACTCGACCACCAACTCCTCCGGTTGTGCTGTTGCCCTGCTCTGCGCCCGGCGGGCCGAGTCGGCTCAGCCGGGTGGGCGCTCCCCGCCGTAGTGGGAAGGCGCTCGTCGGGACATACCCCGTTCGGGGGTTTTTTCTCGGGTGGTGGCCTACTCCGCCTCAGCGGGATCGGCCGCTGGGGCATCTCCGGTGGCGGTGTCCCCGGTGGCAGCCTTCGCGGCAGTGCTCTTGGCGGCAGTGCTCTTGGCGGCAGTGCTCTTGGCGCGGGCTGAGGGTTTTCCGGCGGGCTCCTCCAGCACCGGCTCCCCCACCGGCGATTCCTCTGCCGGGGGCCCCTCTGCCGCCTGTTCTTCCGCCTGCTGCTCCTCCTGGGCCCGCTCGTCCGCTGCCCGGTCCTCCTCGGGCGGGGTGGCCTTGGGCTTGCGCTTGGCGGGCTTGCGCTTGGGCTTCTCCTCGGCGGCGGGTTCCTCCTCGACCGGGGCGTCGGGGTCGCCGATGGTGGCGACCGCGGCGGCGGCCTCGGGGCCGTCCGCCAGGAGGACACCGAAGCCCTGTTCGTCCAGGACCGGGACCTTGAGCTGCATGGCCTTGTCGTGCTTGGAGCCGGGGGATTCACCGACGACGACGAAGGCCGTCTTCTTCGAGACCGAGCCGGAGGCCTTGCCGCCCCGGCTGACGATGGCCTCCTTGGCCTCGTCGCGGGAGAAGCCGTCGAGGCTGCCGGTGACGACGATGGACAGGCCCTCCAGGGTGCGCGGGGTGGAGTCGTCGCGCTCCTCGGCCATGCGCACGCCCGCGGCCCGCCACTTCTCGACCACGTCGAGGTGCCAGTCGACCTCGAACCACTCGTACACCGAGGTGGCGATGGCGGGACCGACCCCCTCGGCGTCGGCGAGGGCCTGCTCGTCGGCGTCGGCGATGGCCTGGATGGAGCCGAACTCGCGGGCCAGGGCGCGGGCGGCGGTCGGGCCGACGTGCCGGATGGACAGCGCCACCAGCACCTTCCACAGGGGACGGTCCTTGGCCGTCTCCAGGTTGGCCACCAGCTTGCGGCCGTTGGCCGACAGCTCGCCCGCCTTGGTGCGGAACAGCTCCACCTCGGAGAGCTGGTCCTCGTCGAGGGTGAACACGTCGCCCTCGTCGGTGATCACGCCGGAGGACAGCAGGGCGGTGGCGGCCTCGTAGCCCAGGACCTCGATGTCGAACGCGCCGCGACCGGCCAGGTGGAACAGCCGCTCCCGTAGCTGCGCCGGGCAGGAGCGGGCGTTGGGGCAGCGGATGTCGGCGTCGCCGTCCTTCTCGTGGCGCAGGGTGGTGCCGCACTCCGGGCACTCGGTGGGCATGACGAACGGGTGCGCGTCGGCCGGGCGGGCGTCGATGACCGGCCCCAGGACCTCGGGGATCACGTCACCGGCCTTGCGGATGACCACCCGGTCGCCGATGAGCACGCCCTTGCGCTCGACCTCGGAGGCGTTGTGCAGGGTGGCCAGCTCGACGGTGGACCCGGCGACCTTGACCGGGGTCATCACCGCGTACGGGGTGACCCGGCCGGTGCGGCCCACGTTGACCCGGATGTCGAGCAGGGTGGTGGTGGCCTCCTCCGGCGGGTACTTGAACGCGATCGCCCAGCGCGGGGCGCGGGAGGTGGTGCCGAGGCGCCGTTGCAGCGAGACCTCGTCGACCTTGACCACCACGCCGTCGATCTCGTGCTCGGCGTCGTGGCGGTGCTCGCCCCAGTACCGGATGTGCTCGGCCAGGCCCTCGGGGTCGGTGATGACCCTGGTGTGGGTGGAGACCGGCAGCCCCCAGGCCGCCAGCGCCCGGTAGGACTCCGACTGCGCGGTCGGCTCGAAGCCCGCGCGCTTGCCCAGGCCGTGGCAGATCATCCGCAGCGGCCTGCTCGCGGTGACCTTGGGGTCCTTCTGCCGCAGCGACCCGGCGGCGGTGTTGCGCGGGTTGGCGAACGGCGGCTTGCCCGCCTCGACCAGCCCGGCGTTGAGCTCGAGGAAGTCCTCCACCCGGAAGAACACCTCGCCGCGCACCTCGACCAGCTCCGGCACCGGGAACTCGTCGGTGCCGGTGAGCCGCTCCGGCACGTCGCGCATGGTGCGCACGTTGAGCGTGACGTCCTCGCCGGTGCGGCCGTCGCCCCTGGTCAGCGCCCGGACGAGGCGGCCGTCCTGGTACAGCAGGTTGATCGCCAGGCCGTCGATCTTCAGCTCGCACAGGTAGTGCGCGGCGTCGCCGACCTCCTTGCGCACCCGGTCGACCCAGGACCCCAGCTCGTCCACGTCGAAGGCGTTGTCCAGGCTGAGCATCCGCTCAAGGTGGTCGACGGCGGCGAACTCGGTGGAGAAGGTGCCGCCGACCCGCTGGGTGGGCGACTCCGGGGTGACCAGCGACGGGTGCCGCTCCTCGATGCCCGCCAGCTCCAGCAGCAGCGCGTCGAACTCGCCGTCGGTGATCGTCGGCGAGTCGCGCACGTAGTAGGCGAACTGGTGGCCCAGCAGCTCCTCGCTCAGCGCGGCGTGCCGCTCGCGGACGTCGGTGGGCACGTCCTCGACGCCCTCGACGCTGTCCGCGGCCTCGGCGGCGGTGGTTTGCGGCAGGTCCTGATCAACTCCGGTCACGCGGACAGACTATCGACAGGGTCCGACAATCCGCGTGCTCAGCCGTCCAGGGTGTCGACGAGTCTGCGCAGCTCAAGCAGGTCGATGCTGTCCTCGGGCTCGACGTCGGCGGCCTCGACGCGGCGCAGCCGGGCGCCCGCCACGCGCTCGCCCAGGGTGGCGTCCAGCGGCAGGAAGGTCATCGCCGCCCGGGCAGCCGGGTCGAGCCGGGCCAGCACCGGGTGGTGCACCGCCACGTCGACGAGCCCCGCCGCCCGGTCGACCTGGGCGTGCACCCGGATGTCGGCGAGCGCGACCCGGTGCGGGCCGAGGTTCACCGTCACCCCGGTCGGGTCCGGCACCGGGGGCACCGAGTCGTGGAACTCCCAGATCGCGGTGTCCGGCGGCGCGGCGGCCTTCCACGCGTCGGTGGTGGGGCGCAGCAGCGGGTCTTCCTGGCCGGACACCACGAACGAGTAGATCGACCGGTGCCCCCGGTCGAGGGAGAAGTGCAGGTCCGGGTGCAGGGCGGCGACCAGCTCGCACAGCGCGTTCTCCACCCGGTTGGGCTCGTTGTCGCCAAGGGCGGCGGAGATCTCGGGCAGCAGCTCGTGCCAGTCCGCCCAGAACCGGGCCGCGGCCGCCGCCGGGTCCGGGGTCGGCTGCGGGGCGGGCTCGGGTGCTGCGCGGCGGAACCACTTCATGCGCCCAGTATCGCCGGATCACCCCTTGCCGGGGCGCACATCCATGACACCGGCGGTGTCCAAGCGCTTGCCGGACAACATGACCCGGTACTCCTCCGCGATCACCTCGTGCGGGTAGCCCTCTCCCTCCTCGCCTTCCGCGCGGGAGGCGAGGCAGATGTTGAACAGCTCGTAGTAGCCCGCGTGCGACGCCAACCGCTCGTCACCCCACCGGGACAGCGAAGCGATGGCCTCCGACACGGCCGGGCCGTTCGGGTCGTGTCCGTCCAACGGCACCTCCGAGAAGTCGAGGAGGTCCCACTCCTCGATCTTGGCGCCGTCGGAGCCGACGATCTTCAGCAGGAAGTACCCGTACTGCATGGCGGGCCTTTCGTTCAGGAGAGGGGGCGGTGGATGCGAACGACGAAGATGCCTGCCGCCCTGATCGACGCTTGAAACGCTACCATTTGGACGTCTCAAACTAGCATGCTCCATACAGTGAATGTTCAAGGCCCTGGCGCCCACGCTGAGTAGCCACGGCGTGGCTAGGGTGCACGCATGGCAGTGGGCACGACACGGGCGAAGCGCAGGCTTGGGCGCCACATCAGGCCGTACGTCGAACGGGCCGGGTACCTCGACGACATCGCGGCACTGGCCGCCGAGACCCGCGTCTCGCGACAGTCGATCTACCGCCTGCTCAACGGCGACAACCTCATCAGCTACCACCGGTTCATCAGCGTCCTGACCGCACTCGGCATGGACAGGACGGAGCGGGAGAAGGCGATCGAGGTCTACCACCTCGCCGAGGCGGCCACCGCCGAGATCAGCGACGCGGAGAGCTTGCCGAAGGCGTACGCGCGCCTGCGCGCCGACGAGTCCGAGGCGTCACGCGCACGGACAGTGGACACCGTCCTGATCCCCGGCCTGCTGCAAACCACGGGCTATGTGGCAGCACTGTCCGAACGCTCCCGAATCCTGTCCCCCAGCCACTGGGAGGCAGATCGCGCGACAGCCGAGCGGCGGGAACGCCAGGCGGTGCTGACCAGGAAACCCCACCCGCTCGAACTCCACGCCCTGATCGACGAGGCGGCCATCCGGCGCCGACTTGGCGGAACAGCAGCGTGGCACGAGCAGTTGGACCACCTGCTCACCATGTCCGAGGCCGAGAACATCACGATCCAGGTCCTGCCGTTCGTGGCCGGGGCCTATGAAACGATGGTCAGTCAACTCCTCATCCTGAGCTTCCCCGAAGCGGACGAACCCGATTCAGTCCACATGGACTTGCAAGGCGGCGGCACCTCCACGGTGGAGGATGAGGACGACGTCAAGCGCTTCTCCGACGCGTGGCTCGACGTCCAACAGCAATGCCTTCCGGCGGACGAATCACGCCGGTTCATCCGAGAGGTGAGGGACAGTGAACACTGACCAGTGGCGCAAGAGCACCCGAAGCGGCAACCTGGCCTCTTGTGTGGAGCTGCGGGTCACGGCCACGGCGACGGGCATCCGCGACACCAAGAGCCGGGAAAGTGGCTCCCTGACAATCCCGGCCGGGGGGTTCGCGGCCTTCCTCGCGGTTGCCAAGCGCGTGGGCGCTGAGTAGCCCGAAGCAGAACAGCGAGGCCCCGTCCGGGACAACCGGGCGGGGCCTCTCCACGCCGGTGGCGCCTCAGCGCCCGCGCAGGGCGGCGGTGAGCACGTCGTGGTTGAGGGTGGCGATGGTTTCCAGGGGGATTCCCTTGGGGCAGACCAGGGTGCATTCGCCCGTCTGGGTGCAGCCGCCGAAGCCGAGGTCGTCCTGGGCGGTGAGCATGTCCTCGGCCCTCGACAGCCGCTCCGGTTGGCCCTGCGGGAGCAGCCCGAGGTGGGTGGCCTTGGCGGCGGTGAACAGCATCGGCGAGCCGTTGGGGCAGGCCGCCACGCAGGCGCCGCAGCCGATGCAGGCGGCGGCGGTGAACGCGGCGTCGGCGTCGGCCTTGGGGATGGGGACGGCGTGGGCGTCGGGGGCGGCACCGGCCGGGGCGCTGATGTAGCCGCCCGCCTCCACGATCCGGTCCAGGGCCGAGCGGTCCACCACCAGGTCGCGCACCACCGGGAAGGGCGCGGCCCGCCACGGCTCCACCACGATCGGCTCGGCCGGGTCGAAGTGGCGCATGTGGAGCTGGCAGGTGGTGGTGGCGCGCTCGGGGCCGTGGGCGACGCCGTCGATCATCAGGCCGCACATGCCGCAGATGCCCTCGCGGCAGTCGTGGTCGAAGGCCACCGGCTCCTCGCCGTCGAGGACCAAGCGCTCGTTGAGGACGTCCAGCATCTCCAGGAACGACATGTCCGGGCTGATGCCGTCGACGTCGTAGTCGACCAGCCCGCCCGATTCCTCGGGGCCGCGCTGGCGCCAGACCCGCAGCGTGTACCTCACTTGTAGCTCCTCACACTCGGTCGGACGGCGGTGAACTCCAGGTGTTCGCGGTGCAACACCGGGGCTCCGCCGGTGTGCTCCCAGGCGGCGACGTAGGAGAACGCGTCGTCGTCGCGGCGGGCGTCGCCCTCGGCGGTTTGGGATTCCACCCGGAAGTGGCCGCCGCAGGACTCGGTGCGGTGCAGGGCGTCCAGGCACATCAGCTCGGCCAGTTCGAGGAAGTCGGCCACCCGGCCCGCCTTCTCCAGCTCCTGGTTGAGCTGCCCGCCCGCACCGGTCACCTTGACCCGCCGCCAGAACTCGGCGCGCAACTGCGGGATCTGCTCCAGGGCCTTGCGCAGGCCCTCCTCGCTGCGCTCCATCCCGCACAGCTCCCACATGAGCCTGCCCAGTTCGCGGTGGAACGACTCGGCCGTGCGGTCGCCGTCCACCGCCAGCAGCGCGGCGATGCCCTGGCGCACCTCGTCCTCGGCGTCCTCGACGGCGGTGGGTGGCACCGGGCCGAACGGGCCGTCGGCGAGGTAGTCGCCGATGACGGCGGGGAGGACGAAGTAGCCGTCCGCGAGGCCCTGCATGAGCGCGCTCGCGCCGAGCCGGTTGGCGCCGTGGTCGGAGAAGTTGGCCTCGCCGATGACGAACAGGCCGGGGATGGTGCTGCGCAGGTCGTAGTCGACCCAGAGGCCGCCCATCGTGTAGTGCACGGCCGGGTAGATGCGCATGGGGACCTCGTAGGGGTCCTCGTCGGTGATGCGCTGGTACATCTCGAAGAGGTTCCCGTAGCGGGCGGACACGGTGTCGCGGCCCAGGCGCTCGATCGCCTCGGCGAAGTCCAGGTAGACACCCAGACCGCCCGGCCCCACGCCCCGCCCGGCGTCGCACACGGTCTTGGCCGCCCGGGAGGCGATGTCGCGGGGGACGAGGTTGCCGAAACCGGGGTAGAGACGTTCGAGGTAGTAGTCGCGCTCCTGCTCGGGGATGTCGCGCGGGGCACGCGGATCACCCGCCCGCTCGGGAACCCAGACACGGCCGTCGTTGCGCAGCGACTCGCTCATCAGGGTCAGCTTGGACTGGTGCTCACCGCTGACCGGGATGCACGTGGGGTGGATCTGGGTGTAGCACGGGTTCGCGAACAGGGCGCCCTTCTTGTGCGCGCGCCAGATCGCGGTGGTGTTGCACCCCTTGGCGTTGGTGGACAGGTGGAAGACGTTGCCGTAGCCACCCGTGGCGAGCACCACGGCGTCCGCCAGGTGCGTGCTCACCTCGCCGGACACCAGGTCCCGCACGACCACACCCCGCGCGCGGCCGTCGTCGACGACCAGGTCGAGCATTTCGGTGCGGGGGTGCATCCGCACGGTGCCCGCGTGGATCTGCCGGGAGAGCGCCTGGTAGGCACCCAGGAGCAACTGCTGCCCGGTCTGCCCCCGCGCGTAGAACGTGCGGGAGACCTGGGCGCCGCCGAAGGAGCGGGTGTCCAGGAGGCCGCCGTACTCGCGGGCGAACGGGACGCCCTGGGCAACGCACTGGTCGATGATCTGGGTGCTGACCTGCGCGAGCCGGTGGACGTTGGACTCACGGGAGCGGAAGTCACCGCCCTTGACGGTGTCGTGGAAGAGGCGGTGCACGCTGTCGCCGTCACCGGCGTAGTTCTTGGCGGCGTTGATGCCCCCCTGCGCGGCGATGCTGTGCGCGCGGCGCGGGCTGTCCTGGTAGCAGAAGGACAGGACGTTGTAGCCCAGTTCGCCCAGGGTCGCGGCGGCCGAGCCGCCCGCGAGGCCGGTGCCGACGACGATCACCGTCAGCTTGCGCCGGTTGGCCGGGTTGACCAGCCGGGTGGCGAACCGCCGCCGCTCCCAGCGGGTCTCCAGCGGGCCGTCCGGGGCCCGGGTGTCGACGATCGACTCACCCTCGGAGTAGTTGGTGTAGTCGGAGTAGGACATGGTCACCTCACGATTCCGAAGAGGACGCCGAACGGGACGACGAGGAAGCCCACGGTGATCACGACGGCCACACCGAGCGCGGTGCCCCGCACGGCGGCGGCCCGGCGGGCGCTGGCCACACCGAGGCTGCGCAGCGCGCTGAACAGCCCGTGCCGCAGGTGGAACCCCAGCGCCACCACGGCGAGGGTGTAGGCGAGCACCACGTACCAGCGCTGGAAGTCGGCCACCACGTTGGCGTGGATCGCCCCCTCGACGCCGTTCGGGTTGAGCACGCCCGCGGTCAGGTCGAGCAGGTGGTAGACCACGAACAGGGCGATGATCACCCCACCCCACCGCATGGTCCGCGCGGCGTAGCTCCCCTGCACCTTCGGCCGGTGCGCGTAGAAGACCGGCCGCGCCTTCCGCGCCCGCCGCGCGAGCTGGACCGCGGCCACCATGTGCAGCACCACGGCGAGCAGGAGAACGACCCGCACCACCCACAGGAACCCGCCGTAGCCGAGGACCGGGGACAGGAACTCCCGCAGGAACACCCCGTAGTCGTCGAGCGCCCCGGCCCCCGCGAACGCCTTGAGGTTGCCCACCATGTGCGCGACGACGTAGAGGAAGAGGATCGCCCCGGACACGGCCATGACGGCCTTCTTGCCCACCGTCGACGACCACACCCGCCCCGCGGTCGACCGCCGAACCCGTTGCGGCGCCGGGGTTCCCGGCGCGGTGCTGACTGCCATGCCGCCAACGTAGGAGCGGCCCCACAAGTCGTCCAATATATGAATGTGCTGGACACGATAGCCTCAGACTATGACGTTGCAGCAGCTCGCATACTTCCTGGCAGTGGCCGACACCCGCCACTTCACCCGGGCCGCCGAGCGCGCGCGTGTGGCACAGCCCTCACTGAGCAAGCAGATCCACAGCCTCGAAGCCGAACTGGGCGCCCCCCTGTTCAACCGGGCCCGCGGCAACGTCACCCTCACCCCCGCCGGGGAGGCGCTGCTCCCCGTCGCCAAGCGCATCCTGTCCGACGTGGACACCGCCCGCCTGGAGGTCGCGGAACTGGTGGGCCTGCGCCGGGGCCGCATCCGCCTCGGCGCCACCCCCAGCGTCTGCGTTGGCGTCCTCGCCGACGTCCTGCGCACCTTCCACGACGCGTACCCGGGGGTGCGGCTGGTGGTCGAGGAAGGCGGCTCCCGCGACCTGACGGCGGCCCTGCTCGGCGGGGAACTGGACCTCGCCCTGGTGATCGTCCCCCCGCAGGGGATCGACCCGGCGCTGACTTCGACCCCGATCCTGCGCGAACACCTGGTGGTGGCCTCAGCCGCCGACGCCGCCCCGCTGCCCGCGTCAGTGCCCTTGGACTACCTGCGGGACCGGCCGATGGTGATGTTCCGCGTGGGCTACGACCTGCGGGAAACCACCCTCCAAGCGTGCCGCGCCGCCGGGTTCGAACCGCTGTTCGCGGTGGAGGGCGGGGAGATGGACGCGGTGCTGCGGTTCGTGGAAGCGGGGTTGGGGCTGGCGATCGTGCCGAGCCTGGTGCTGCCCGGGCGGCCGTGGCTGCGGGCGACACCGCTGGCGGGGGCGGGCATCCGGCGGACGGTGGCGCTGGCGCACCGGACGGACGTGCCACCCACGGCGGCGGCCCGGGCGTTCCGATCGGTGCTGCTGGGGCACCTGGACGGGTTGGTGGCGGCGGGGGCGCTGCCGGCGGGGGTCGAGCCGCTGCGCTGACGCGGCTCGACCGCTGTGGACGGATCGGGCACCGCCGATCCGGCAACCTCCCGTGCGGTGGTCGCCGGGTTCGCCGTGGGTGGGGCTACCAGGACTCCGGGGGTTCCACGAAGGCCTTGCCCAGGTCCCTCGACAGCGACAGCGCCCGGCGGGCCCAGGCGTGGGTGGCCCCGGCGAGGCCGCAGGTGGGGGTGACGACCGCCGAACCCGCGAGCAGGGTGCGGGGGAAGCCCAGGCGGTCCACCAGTTTGAGGGCCGGGTCCGCCAGGCCGCGCAGGGTGACCGGGGACGTCGGGTCGGTGCTGGGGACCAGGCCGAGGAAGAACGTGGTCCCCGCGTCCCAGGCTTCGCCGATGTCGTCGGAGAGGGTGGCGGGGATGGTGGCCAGGAGGGTGGCGTCGAGGGAGAGGGCTTCGGCGCCCGCTGAGCGGAGGAGGGCGACCGGGGGGCGGGGGGCGCAGCAGTGGACGACCACCGGGTGGCCGGTGGCGGACTTGGCGGCGTCGACGAGGGTGGCGAGGGTGTCTCGGGCGTCCGGGGCGGGGACCGGGGGGACCATGCCGTAGCCGGAGGGGGTGGGCAGGGAGCCCGCCAGGACGGCGGGGAGGCTGGGTTCGTCGAGTTGGACCACGACCTCGGCGCCGGTGCGGCGGCGGACCTCGGCGACGTGCCGGGTCAGGCCCTCGGCCAGGGATTCGCCGAACTCGCGGAGGGCGCCCCGGTCGGTGAGGACGCGGTGGCCCCGGGGGAGTTCGACGCCGGTGGCGAGGGTCCAGGGGCCTGCCAACTGGAGCTTGAGCAGCTTCGGCCCGGTCGTCTCGGCCGCCTCCTCGATGGCGTCGAGGTCGCGGCGGAGGTGGTCTTCGGCGCGGCGGTGGTCGATGCCGCGGTGGGCGGTGACCCGGTAGCCGGAGGGGACGAGTTCGACCGCCAGGTCGACCAGCAGCGCCGCCGTGCGGCCGATGGTGTCGGAGCCCGTGCCCCGGCCGGGGAGTTCGGGCAGGTGCGGGAGGTCGGGCAGTTCGCCGAGGACCACGGCGGCGGCCTCGCGCGGGTCCTGGCCGGGGAGGGAGCCGACGCCGGTGGCGGAGCCGGGGGCCCAGGGTGCGGTGGTCACCGCTGCAGTGTGGTGGATCGGTCGGCTTACAGTGGGGGCCACCCCTCATCGGACCCGAGGAGCCCCGTGGACCACGCCGACGTCACCGCCGCGGCCGGGCGGATCGCCCCCCACGCCCGGCGGACGCCGCTGCTGCGGGCGGAGGTGGACGGGCGGCCGGTGGTGTTCAAGTTGGAGCACCTGCAGCTCAGCGGGTCCTTCAAGCTGCGGGGTGCGCTCAACGCCCTGCTCGGTGGGGAGTTGCCCGCGCACGTGGTGACGGCTTCGGGTGGCAACCACGGTGCGGCGGTGGCCACCGCGGCCCGGTTGCTCGGCGTTCCCGCGACGGTGTTCGTGCCGGAGGCGGTGCCCGCGGCGAAGGCGGCGCGGATCGAGGCGGCGGGGGCCAAGCTGGTGCGCCACGGCGCTGGGTACGCCGAGGCGGCGCGGGCCGCGCTGGCGGAGGCCGGGTCGGCGGGGGCGCTGTACGTGCCCGCCTACGACCACCCGTTGGTGGTGGCGGGGCAGGGGACCTGCGCGGCCGAGGTCGTCGCCGAGGCCCCGGACGTGGACGCGGTGGTGGTGGCCGTCGGCGGGGGCGGGTTGGCCGCCGGGTCGGCGTTGACCGGGTTGCCGGTGTTCGCGGTGGAGCCGACGCGGTGCCGGTCCCTGCACGACGCGCTGGCGGCGGGGCGGCCGGTGGACTCCCCCACCGATTCGGTGGCGGCTTCGGCGTTGGGGGCCACCCGGGTCGGGGAGTTGCCGTTCGACGTCCTGCGCGCGGCGGGCGCCCGGTCGGTGCTCGTCGACGACGGCGCGATCCTCGCCGCCCGGGACCGGTTGTGGGACGAGTTCCGGTTGGCCGTGGAACCCGCGGCGGCGGCGCCGTTCGCGGCGTGGCTGGGCGGGGACATCGATGCCGAGGTCCCCGCCCTCGTCCTGTGCGGCGCCAATTCCGATTGGGAACCCGCCGAGGCGTGACTTCGGGAGACGACGCGGTCACGCGTGTGGCAGCCCGACGGCGGGTGGGGGGCTCCTCCCGGAACGGCTTTCGTTGTCGGATCTGGCGAGTACGGTGGAGCCCTGGCGTGGGCACGACGGCGGGGGGTGGGTCGCATGCGGATCGGTGAGTTGGCGCGGGCCACCGGGGTCAGCGTCCGCGCGTTGCGCCACTACGAGGACGAGGGCCTGATCCGCCCCGCGCGCGGGGACAACGGCTACCGGGAGTACTGCGCGGGCGCGGAGGACGTGGTCCGGCAGATCCGCGGCCTCATCGAAGCCGGGTTGCCCACCCGGATCGTCCGCGACATCCTGCCCTACCTCGACGGCCCGGCCGCGTTGCTGCCGCGGGTCCCGTGCCAGGAGATGATCGACCAGGTGGCCGCGCAGCGGGAGCAGTTGGACCGGCGCATCCGGTGCCTGACGCGCAACCGGGAGGCGCTCGACGCCTACCTGCGCGACGCGCGCGCTGCCGCGACGCGGCTCACACCCGCTTGACCCTCACGCGAGCGTGAGGGTTGCACCGTCGGGGCATGACTCCACCTCCACCCCGGTCCCGCACCGGTCTGCTGGTCCTCGCCGCCGCCTCGTTCGTGACGATCCTGACCGAGGCGCTGCCCGCGGGCGTGCTGCCCGCGCTGAGCGCCGACCTCGCGATCGGCGAGTCCCGCGCCGGGCTGTTCGTGACCGGCTACGCGCTGGCCGCCGCCGTCACCGCCATCCCCCTGACGGCGCTGACCCTGCGGGTTCCCCGGCGGGCGCTGCTCGTGGCCCTGCTCGTCGCGTTCGCGGCGACCAACCTCGTCACCGCGGTGTCCGGGTCCTTCCCGCTGTCGCTGGCCGCCCGCGTCCTCTCCGGGGTCGCGGCGGGGGTGCTCTGGGCGCTGGTGCCCGGCTACGCGGCGCGGCTGGACCCGCAGCGGAGCGGCCGGGCCATCGCCACGGCTCTGGCGGGCATGACGATCGGGCTGTCACTGGGCATCCCGGCGGGCACCGCGCTGGCCGACCTCGTCGGCTGGCGGGTGACCTTCGGCCTGCTCAGCGGGATGGCCGCGGTGCTCGCCGTGGTCGGGCTCCGCGTGCTGCCGCCCGTCGCGGCACCCCCGCCCACCCGCGGCGCGGGCATGGCCGCGGTCCTGCGGACCCCCGGTGTGGCCGCGGTCAACGGCGCGTCCGTGGCGGTCGTGCTCGGCTTCTACGTGCTCTACACCTACATCGCGCCGTTCGTGGCGGGCCGGGGCGTCGCGGCGGGGACGGTGCTGTTCGTCTTCGGCCTCGGGTCCCTGGCCGGGGTGTGGGCCGCGGGGGCGACCGCCGACCGCGCGCCGCGCCTGACCACGCTCACCGTGCTGGGCCTGTGCGCGCTGTGCCTGGCGGGCTTCGGGGTGGTCGCGTCGTCGGCGCCCGCGCTGCTCGGGTGCGCGGCGCTGTGGGGCCTCACCCACGGCGCGGTGCCCGTCCTCATGCAGACCGCGGGGGTCCGCGCCGCCCCACACGCCGCCGACACCGCGAACTCCATCTGGGTCACCGGGTGGAACATCGGCATGGCGGGGGGTTCCCTGCTCGGCGGTGCGGTGCTCGACACCGCGGGGGTGGCCGCGACACCCTGGGTCGCCGCGGGTCTGGCCACCGTCGGTGTCGTGGTCGTGGCACTGGCCCGCCGGACGGGTTTCCCCCCGGCGCGGTCGGTCCGTGCCGGTCAGGAACGGCTCGTCGAGCAGCAGCACCGGGAACGGGCTGAGCCCACCGGGTCTGACACGGGGCTGTAGGCCGCCGGGAACCGCCCCGGAACGGCTGTGGAAGCGGGTTCCGGGGCGGGTCCTGGTTCAGGCGCGCATGACCGTGGCGATCGGGATGCGGGCGGCGCGGACCGCCGGGAGCAACCCGCCCAGGATTCCGGCGATCAGACCGGCGGCGACCCCGGCCACGCCCGCCTGCCAGGGGAACGCCACGTCCTGCAACAACTGGGTCCGGGACCCGAGGACCTTCCCCGCCAGTTGCAGCCCGACCACGCCCACCCCGATGGCCGCCGCGGCGGTGAGCAGGCCGATGATCAGGGTCTCGGCCAGCACGATGCCCGCGAGCAGCAGCCTCGGGGTGCCGACCGCGCGGCGCAGGGCGAACTCCTCGATGCGCTCGCCGACCGTGGCCAGGCCGACGTTGAGGATGCCCGCGACGCCGATCAGCAGCACCAGCGCGGCCATGCCGAGGAAGATCCACCGCATCAGGTCGAGTTCGGAGCCGATCCGCTCGCGGGAGTCGACCGCGTTGCTGTAGACCTGCGACGGGTCCGCCCCCGCCCCGGTCAGGCGGGCGGTGAGGGTCTGGACCACCGGTTGGCTCGACGGCCACATGTACAGGGTCATCGACGCGCCGCCGCCCATGCGCGGGTCCGGGGTGGCCGCGCCCGGGGAGAGCCAGGTGAACAGCTCGTCGGCGCGCACGTACGCGGTGGGCGTGGACGAGCCGTCGTCGACGACGCCGAGGATGCGCGGGGTGGCGTCGGCCGTGCCGCCCTCGACGCGCATCTGCGCGGGGACGCGGTTCTGGGCGAAGCCGGTGGCGGCCTCCTTGTTCAGCACGAGCCCCGGCGACAGCGACGGCTCGCCGCCGAAGTCCAGCCACTGACCGGCCCGCACCTGGAACGGGCGGAACTGGCGGATGTCACCGGTCAGGCCGACCAGTTGCAGCTCGATCGCCTGCCCGGGCGGGGCGGGGTTCTCGACCCTGCGCTGCTCGCAGTAGCCGTTCGACTCGCAGACGACCTCGTACGCGCCCTGGGAGCGGTCGGCGTACTTGAACGGCACGGGCCCGGGGTTGATCGCGATGACCCCCGGCTCGCCGATCGTGGCCTTGGTGCCGGTGGCGCCGACGACCTCGGGGTGGCCGCGCAGCACCTCCTGGGTGATCTCCACCGTCTTGGCGTGCTGCGGCAGGCTCACGTTGACGCTGCCGTCCTTGCCCTGCTGCAGCTCGATGTCGGCCAGCAGGGCGCGGTTGGCGATCTCGGACCCGGCCTGCACCGCCACCACCGCGAGCACGCCGAGGAACAGGCTGATCATGGACAGGAACGTGCGCAGCTTGCGCGCGCGGATGCCCTGGCCGCCGATGACGACCGCGGAGCGCAGCTTCCCGGAGAGCGCCATCAGATCAGCACCCCCCTGGGTTCGGGCCGCAGCACCCCGTCGGTCAGCCGCACGACGCGCCGCATCCGGTTGGCGTGCGCGTGGTCGTGGGTGACCAGGATGAGCCCGCAGCCTCGGTCGGTGGCCGAGTGCAGCACGTCGATGACCAGCGCGCCGGTCTCGGTGTCGAGGGCGCCGGTGGGTTCGTCGGCGAGCAGGATCTTCGGCTGGCGGACCAGGGCGCGGGCGATGGCCACCCGCTGCTGCTCGCCGCCGGACATCCGCGGTGGGCGCTGCTTGGCCAGGTGCGCGATGCCGACCTGCTCCAGCGCCGCCATGACCTTCGCCCGCCGGTTGCGGCGAGCGGCCCAGCCCTGGCCGTTGACCAGGGCCATGGCCACGTTCTGCGCGGCGGTGAGGTGCTTGAGCAGGAAGAAGCGCTGGAAGACGAAGCCGAACTCCTCGCTGCGCAGCCGGGCCGCGCGCCGCTCGGGGACGCGGGTGATGTCCTTGCCGCCCAACAGGTACTGGCCGCCGTCGGGGCGGTCGAACAGGCCGATCAGGCTCAGCAGGGTGCTCTTGCCGGAGCCGGAGCGACCGAGGATCGCCACGCTGTCCCCCGAGTGGACAGTCAGGTCCACACCGGACAGGATCGGGCGCGGTTCCCCCTGTCCGGTCAGGGTTTTGGTGAGACCGGAGATCTGGATGAGGGGCGTCACGTCAGTTCCCCGGCTTCTGCGGCGCCTCGGGCAGGTTCGGGCCGGGGACCGCGAGGGTCTCGTCGCCGGTGAGCCCGCCGCGGATCTCGACCACGCGGCCATCGGTGAGGCCCAGTTGCACGTCCACGGTGCGGCGGGCGCCGTCGGGGCCGAGCACGTCGACCTTGCCCGCGCCCTGCCTGCCCGCCACCGCCTCCACGGGGGCGACCAGCACGCCGGTGGCCCGCGCGGTGATGACCTCCAGGGTCGCCTCGGCGCCGTTGATGAGCTTGACGTCCGCGGGCGGGGTGCACACCAGGCGCATCCCGGTGGCCTCCGACGGCGAGCGGGTGTCCTTGGGCTGCTCGGCGGGCGGGGCCACGGGGGCCTGCGGGGGGCCGGACGGGTTCGACTGCGCGGGCGGCGCGGCGGGCGGCGCGGGCGGGTCGGGGATGGTGCCCGGCGGCAGCGCGGCGATGGTGCCCAGCACGGCGCAGTCGAACGGGCCGGGCCCGTTCTTGATCTGCGCCTTGATCGCGGCCAGGCCGTCGGAGAGCGTGTAGGCCTGCGCGCCGTCGATGTCGGCGACGATGCCGTAGCCGCCGAACTTGGCCGACACGACCGGCATCCCGGCGGTCACCTTGGCCCGGTCGTCGACCAGCCTGCCCGCGAAGGTCGCCCCCGCGGGCACGTCGACGTTGGTCGGCTTGCCGCCCACCCACACCGCGCCCGCGCGGGTCGGCTTGGTCGGGGTGCCCTTGGCGTCCTTGACCTCGACGTAGCGCATCTCGCCGTCGGCGGGCGCGACCAGGCCGAAGATCGGGTTGATGGTCACCTTGCCGGTCAGGCTGACCTTGTTGGTCATGTCCTGCCTGCCGAGCTTGGCCGAGGTGAGCGTGGTCCCGCGCTCGGCCAGCTCGGGGACCGGGGTGGCGGAGTCCGCCGTGGAGCAGCCCGCCGTGAACAGCACGGCGGAGAAGACGAGCGAAGCGAAGAGCGGGATCAGTGGACGTGTGGTCACCGGTACCCCCCAGAGGTCGATGTCAACCGGTACACACCGAGTGTATACACAAGGGGGATAGGGGCGGTCGCACGGGTCTGACCGGCGTCTCCACCGAGGAAGACGCCGCTCACCCCACCGAGGTTGCCGCGGAGCGGGAATCAGCCGCCCAGGTCGACCGTCTCGCCGGTCGGCGAGCCCGCGTACAGGTCGTCGATGTCGTGCGCGTACTTCTCCGCGATCGGCTTGCGGCGCAGCTTGAGCGTCGGGGTCAGCTCGTCGCCGCCCGGCTCCCAGAAGCCCGGCACGACGCGGAAGCGCTTGACCTGCTCGATCCGGGACAGCTTCGCGTTGCCCGCGCGGACCGCGTCGGCGACCAGCGCCCGGACCCGCTCGTCCCCGGCCACGGCGGCGGGCGAGTCCGCGGGCAGCCCGTGCTTGGCGGCCAGCCCGGCGGCGGCGTCGGCGTCGAGCACGACCAGCGCGCAGACGTACGGCCGGTCGTCGCCGATCGCCACCACCTGCCCGATCAGCGGGCTCGCCGCCTTGACCGCGTTCTCGATGTTCGTCGGCGACATGTTCTTGCCCGAGGAACTGATGATCAGCTCCTTCTTGCGGTCGACGATGGTGACGAACCCGTCGCCGTCGACCACCCCGATGTCACCGGTGTGCACCCACCCCTCGGCGTCGACCGCCTCGGCGGTGCGCACCGGGTCGTTGCGGTAACCGCGCATCACCGACCCGCCGCGGATCAGCAGCTCGCCGTCGGCGGCCAGGCGCACCTCGGTGCCGTGCACGGCCATGCCCACGGTGCCGAACCGCAGCTTGCCCGGCCGGGTGGAGGTGCCCAGCCCGGCCGTCTCGGACATGCCCCAGATCTCGTAGACCTCGATCCCCAGTCCCCAGAAGAACTCCAGCGTCTCCATGGGGATCGCCGCCGCGCCGGACAGGCACAGCTTCGCCTCGTCCAGGCCCAGCTTCTCGCGCAGCTTCGACAGCACGACCGCGTCGGCCATCCGGTGCTGCAACGCCAACGCGGGCGGGACGGGCTTGCCCGCGCGGACCAGCGCGCTGCGCCTGATCCCCACGCCGATCGCCCAGTGCGCGAGCTTCTGCTTGGCGGCACTGGGTTCCGCGGCCAGCGCGGTGTCGATGGCCAGGGTGAACTTCTGCCACACCCGGGGCACGGCGAAGAACACGTTCGGCCGCGCGTCGGGCAGCGCGGCGGCGAGCTGCCTGGCGTCGGCCACCGTCGTCACCAGGGTGCCGTAGAGCATCGACGCGTAGTGCGCCACGACCCGGTCGGCGATGTGCGCCGAGGGCAGGAACGACAGCACCCGGTCGCCCGCGGTGATGTCGTAGGCGTCGTCCAGCGCCCCGGACACCGCCAGGACGTTCGCGTGGGTCAGCTCGACGCCCTTGGGCGGGCCGGTGGTGCCCGAGGTGTAGATGATCGTCGCGAGGTCGGTCGGCTCGACCGCGCGCCAGGCGGCGTCGAAGTCGAAGTCCTCGGCGCCGCCCGCCTCCAGCTCCGCCAGCGGGGTGGTGCCCTCGACGCCCTCCTCCACGCAGATGACGTCCAGGCTCGGCCCCGCGGCGCGCAGCACCGGCACGAAGGCCCGCTCGGTGAGCACGATCCCGTTGCCCGCGTTGGAGAACACGTACTCCAACTGCTCGGCGGAACTGGTGTTGTAGACCGAGAACGGCACTGCGCCCAGGTGCAGCGCGGCGGCGTCGATCAGGTGGAACTCCGGGCGGTTGGTCAGCATCAGGCCCACCGCGTCGCCGCGGCGCACCCCGAGGGCGGCCAGGCCCGCGGCGATCCGGCGGACCCGGCGCCCGTACTCGCGCCAGGTGATCGACACGGCGTCCCCGGGGGTCCGCAGGGCCACCAGGTAGGGGTTGCGCTCGGCGGTGGCCTGGAAAGCCGCGCAGAGCGTGACAGGGCTGCTCATCGCACTGCCTCCATGGGGATTCGGGGCGGGACGCGGGCCACGTCGGTGTGGCCCACAACACAGTTCGATGATCGTAGGGAGCCGGGCGACCGGCTGTCCACCGCCTGTCCACAGGCGGGCCGCGGGCGCGGCGCTCAGCCCGCGCCGAGGCAGATGAACGGCCTGCGGTAGGGGTCGCGGGCCACCGAGGCGGCCAGCGCGCGGGCCGGGGTGACCCCCTCGGCCAGACCGCGGTGGTAGTCGGCCATGGCGGTCGCCGCCGCCTCGTCGCCGACCCGGCTGGTGGCCGCCACCACCGTGCGCACCCCGCCCGCCAGCAGCGCCCCCGCGTAGCCCAGCGCCTCGTCGCCGGGGCGCACGTAGTTCAGCGCCAGCTCGCAGGCGGCCAGCACCACCTGCCGGGGCGGCTGCGGCAGCCGGGCCACCTCGTAGGCGAACAGCGGGCCGTCGGCCAGCTCCAGCCGGGAGAACAGCGCGTTCGTCGGCTCGTGCTCGCCGTGCGCGGCCAGGTGCGCCAGGTCGGCGCCGTCGAGCGCGGCCAGCACCTCCGCCACGGTCGCCCGCCCGCCGTCGAGGGTGACCGCGCCCGGGTAGACCGCCAGCAGGTGCTCCTCCTCGGCCACCAGCCCGGTGAGGCCGGGGCCGCGGGCCAGCAGCGTGCTGCCCCCGGGCGGGTCGGCGCGCTCGGCGGAGAGCCACGCGGTCGCCGACGGGGCGACCACCACCGACCGGCCGCGCAGCGACGGCAGGCTCCCCCACGGCACCGCGTACAGCGGCCCGGTCGGCACGACCACCAGGTCCCGGTCGCCGACCGCGTCGAGCAGCGGCCGGATGAGCTGCGCGTCCAGCGCGCCCGCGCTGCGCGCCGCGGACGCCTTCACCACCTCGACCACCGGCGGCGGCAGCGTGTCCGGGGCCAGCGCGTCGAGGTCGGCGTGCAGCCGCGCGGCCCACTCCGCGGCGGTGGCCGAGTCGCCCAGGCGCACCATCCTGGTGCTGTTCGCGGTCACCACCACGGCCACCACCGCGCCGTCGGGCTTGGCGAACGACACCAGCGCCCGCTGCCCCAGCGCCTCGGCCACCTCGCCCAGCGCCGCCACCGGGCGCGGGCTGCCCAGCGCCCCGGCCGACCAGCCCTGCCGCGACACCTCCCGCTCCAACGCCGCGGTCTGCTTCTCCAACTGCGCCACCGGTTGCCCCGCCACCCGGGCCGACTGCACCGCCCGGCGCACGTTGCGCAGCTCGGCCGCCTTCGCCGCCACCTCCCGCGGCAGCGACACCGGCAGCGGCTCGTACCGGTAGACCTGCGCGCGGGTCCGCTCCAGCCAGCCGAACAGGCCGCGCGCGTCCGGGCGGGGCCTGCGCAGCACCTGCCGCACCGCCAGCTCGCCCAGCTCCTGCCCGTGCACGGCGGTGCCGCACACCAGCTCCATCCCGCCCATCTTGTCGCGCACCCGGCCCAGCTCGGTGAGCCCGGACCGGGCCTGGGCGAACGCGCGGCGCGGGCTGCCCGCGGCGATGGCCAGCTCCGCCCGGCACAGCCGCAGCAGCATCCGGTGGTCGATCGGGGTCGTCGACCGCGGCGGCGGCACCGCGTCGAGCAGTTCGCGCGCGGAGCCCAGGTCCCGGCGGCGGATCTGCAACCGGGCGGCCAGCAGCAGCGCCAGCGCCCGCTCGTCCTCCAGCATCAACTCGCGCAGGTCCTCGGCCAGCCGGACCGCGGTGTCGACCAGGGTGCGCCGCACCGTGCGCCCGCGGTCGTCGAGCGCGGACTGCGCCTGCGCGCGCACCGCGGCCAGCCGGGCGATCGCCGCCCAGCGCCGGTTGCCGCGCTTGGTGAAGCTGGTGTGCGCGGACGTGGCCCGGCGGTGGGCGAAGGCGGCGTCGCCGTCGAGCAGCGCCGCCGCCGCGCGGGCCACCTCGGCCTCGGCGGCGTCCTGCCCGCCGCGCTGCTTGCGCAGCACCGGCAGCGCCTCGTCCAGGCTGCGCGCGGCCTCCTCGGCGAGCCCGGCGGCCAGCAGCGCGCGGGCCTGGTCGAGCCGGACGATCGGCAGCAGCGTCGGCGCCTGCTCGGTGCAGGTCCGAGCCGACTCCTCGAACAGCCGCAGCGCGGTCGGCATGTCCCCGGACATGTAGGCCACGTAGCCGAGGTTGTGCCTGGCCTTGATCGCGATGGTCGGGTCCATCTCGTACTGCTCGGTCAGCTCGATGCACCGGTTGACCTCGGCCACCGCGGCGGCGGTGTGCGCCTGCCCGATGTAGGCCAGGCTGCGGTTGAGGTGCAGGATCGCCAGCACGCTGGGCTCCCCCACCCCGGTCGCCAGCTCCCGCTCCAGCTTGTCGGCGATCTCGTCGAGGGTGCGCAGCCCCTCCTCGGTGCGGCCGACCCGGATCAGCCGGAAACCGCGCTGCTCCCGGGACAGCAGCTCCAACTCCGAGCGGCTGGCCGGGTCGGCGATGGCCGCGACGAGCCCGCCCGCGGTGTCCAGCCTGCCCAGGCCGCGCTCGACCTCACCGACCTCGGTGTCGGCGTAGGCGGCGGTGACCAGCACCCGGACCCGCATCGGGATCAGGTCCTGGTCGGTGGGCTCCGGGGCGTTGTCCAGCGCGTCGAGCGCCTGCTCCGACAGCGACCGGGCCCTGGCGAACTCGTAGGCGTAGACGGCCACCCTGGCCCGCCGCCACAGCGCGCCCGCCCGGCGCAGGGTGCGCGCGTTCCCCGCGCTCACCGCGCTGCCCTGGGACGACCGGCCATGGCAGTAGACAGTACTGCCCGCGCGGCGGGATCAGTCCCGCCGCGCGGGCGGCACCGGCGGTCAGGACAGCCAGCCCAGCTTCCGCAACTGCTCGTCGGTGGCGGCGAGCGCGTCGGCCGCCCGGACGCAGCGGTCCTGGTCGGTGGTGGCGTCCTTGGCGGCGGCCAGGTTGGCCGCGAGCATCCCGGCCACCACCGGGGTGGCGAAGGAGGTCCCGGCCCAGACGGCGAACCCGGTGGTCAGGTCGTCGGGGTCGGGGGAGGTGCGGGTCATGTTCGGCGTGCCGTCGCCCGGGGTGCCCAGGCCCGAGCCCTCCGGGCCCTGCCACAGCGGCACGGTGCTGACCACGGCGTTGCCCGGCGCCCACCGGGTGACCCAGTCGCCCTCGTTGGAGAACGCGGCGACGGTGCGACCGGAGGCGTTGAGCGCGCCGACGGCCACCAGCAGCGGGTTGCCGGTGTTGGAGCCGTCCGGGTTGAGCGCGAGCGCCGCCGGGACGAACGGGCGGGTGGTCGCGTCGTTGCCCGCGGCGGCGACCACGACCACCCCGAGGTCGGTCAGCTTGCGCACCGCCTCGGCCAGCAGCAGCCCGGTCTGCCGGTCGGCGTGCTCCGGGTAGAAGCCCAGCGACACCGACACCACGTCGACGAGGTCCTCGGCGATCCCGTTGTCCAGGGCGTTGCGGACCCGCTCGCGCAGCCACTCCAGCGCCAGCAGCACCGACGCGTCGGTGGTGATGCCGTCGGTGTGCAGCACCCGCAGCGACAGGATGCGCGCGTCCGGGCAGTTCTGGAACACCAGGCCGGTGACGAACGTGCCGTGCCCGGAGTGCGAGTCGGTGACGCCCAGCAGCGGTTGCAGCACGTCGCGCTGGTCGTTCGGGGACACCAGCGGCGGCATGACCGCGCCGCTGGCGTCGACCATGGTCGCCTCCAGGTCGGCCAGCAGCCCCTGGAACTCCGCGGACACCTGCACCACCGGGTCGTCGCAGGGGTCGCCGACGGTCAGCCACGGGTGCTCGCCGATGCCGGTGTCGAGCACCGCCACCACCGGCCGCCGCCCGGCGACCAGGTCGGCCGGGTCGGCCACCCGGCGCGGTTCGGGCAGGAACACCCGGACCGGATTGCGGTTCCCGGTCGCCAACGCCACGCCGCCACCCCCCACTCCACTGCCGAACGGAACACCACTGCCGAAGGGGACGCCGCTGCCGAACGGCACGCCGCTGCCGAAGGGGACCCCGCTGCCGAAGGGGGCGCCCTCCATCCGCACCGACGCCGCCAGCGCCAGGTGCTCCAGGCCGATCCCCTCCAGGTCGGCGTCGGGGAACCGGCGGCGCAGCCGCACCAGCACGCACCACGGGTCCGGGCTCTCGTCGGCGTCGGAGTCCTCCAGGCAGCGCACCAGCACCGGCACGGCGAACCCGTCGTCGAAGGACTCCAGCGCGGCGGCCCACCGCGGCGTGCGCGGCAGGCGCACCACCAGTTCGGCGCCCAGCGAGGCGATGGCCTCGTTGAACCGGGCGATCAGCGCGGCGTCGCGGGCCAGGCGCAGCGGCACCAGCAGGGTGTCGGTGCGGTACGCCGTGGAGTCCGGCCGCCGGTGGCCGCGGCCGGGCAGCGCGGTGGACGGGTCGAGGAACCTCGCCCGGTGACGCATGAGGACGGTTGGCGGGGGACCGGCCACCTCGCAGACCCCGTCGGCCTCCCCGCCGCCCAGGTCTGTGGTGTGCTGATCGCCGTATGGGTCCATGCTCGCCATGAAGTGCCACCCCGGTACAGGTCGTCGGTCACGGTCGGTATGTGCACTCACACCGACCTGCTCATTGGTAGTAGAGCAAAAGTGTGGGCATCAGATACGTCGATGTGGAGAGTCCCTGCGTAACGGGTGAACGTGCAGAAGCTCTCGTTCTGACCCGATCACCAAACGTGAGTGATCAACTCACTCACCCACCCGAACAGCCCAATGCGGGCTGACGTGCGTGAATCCCCCACGGACCGGCGGTCCACCCGGGTAATTCCGGTGACTCGGCCCGGGGTGAGGGTGAATCCGCATTCCCCCCGACCGGGTCAACCTTTTCCGCCGCCGCTCACCGATGGCGAGGCGGACTGTGGGGCAGTTGGCGCAACCCGCCGTGATCACAACGGCTGTTCGAGTGGACCGGGCGCCCAGGCGGACCGGGACACCTGTCACCCAGGGTGAGCTTGACGCGGGTCCGCCGCACCACCCGCGGTTGCGGGCTCCACAAGGGAATCACGACGCGGGTGCGGCGCCCTAGGCTGAGCCCCGGAATGCGCAGGCGGGTCGGGCGGAGGGGGTTGGTCATGCTGGGCGGAGCCGGTGGGCAGGACGACAGACCGGCGGACTGGCCGTGGGCGGGCCAGGGCTGAGACCCGGGGTTAGGGTTCCCTGGCAGTCGTCGAGCCGAGGAGGAACCCGTGCGCGCCATCCAGATCACCGAGTTCGGCGGACCCGAGGTGCTCGTCCCCGCCGACCTCCCCGACCCCACCGCGGGCGCGGGCCAGGTGCTGGTGGAGGTCTCGCGCGCGGGCATCAACTACGCGGACACGCACAACGCCGAGAACAGCTACCTCGCCCCCGCCTCCCTGCCGCTCATCCCCGGCAACGAGGTGGTCGGCCGCACCCCCGACGGCAGGCGCCTGGTGTCCATGGTCGACGCGGGCGGTTACGCCGAGCGCGTCGCCGCCCCCGAGCACATGGCCTTCGAGGTCCCCGACGACGTCGACGACCTCACCGCCCTGGGCCTCGTCGTGCAGGGCACCACCGCCTGGCTGCTGCTGCGCACCGCCGCCCACCTGGAGGCCGGGGAGTCGGTCGTCGTCCACGCCGCGGCGGGCGGGGTCGGCACCCTGGCCGTGCAACTGGCCAAGGCCATGGGCGCGGGCCGGGTCATCGCCGCCGCCAGCACCCAGGACAAGCGCGACCTGGCCCTGAGCCTGGGCGCGGACGCCGCCATCGACCCCGGCGCCGACGACCTCACCGCCGCCATCCGCGAGGCCAACGGCGGCAAGCGGGTGGACGTCGTCCTGGAGATGACCGGCGGCACGGTCACCGACCGCAGCATCGCCGCCCTCGCACCCCTCGGCAGGCTCGCGTTCTTCGGCATGGCCAGCCGCCGGCCCCCCAAGCCGGTCAACCTCCCCGCCCTGCTGTCGCACTCCACGACGATCAGCGGCCTCTGGCTCCCGCACGCCTTCACCAAGCCGGGCCTGATGCAGCACGCCATGCGGGAACTGTTCGCGGCGGTCCAACAGGGCTCGTTGAAGGTGATCGGCGGCGGCGAGTACGCGCTGGCCGACGCCCGCCAGGCCCACGAGGACCTGCGCGCCAGGAAGACGGTGGGCAAGCTGCTGCTCGACCCCACCCGCTGACCGGGTTCCCAGTGCGGACCGGTGCCGACGGGCACCGGTCCGGAGCGGGTCAGCGGGTGGTGGAGATCATCCCGCTGCCCAGCACCACGTCCCCGGCCGGGTCCGGGCGGTAGAGCACCACGGCCTGCCCGGGCGCCACCCCCCGCAGCTCCGCCGACGGCCGCACCACCAGCGCCCCGTCGACCAGGGCGGCCCGCGCAGCCGAGGTCCCCCCGTGCGCGCGCACCTGCGCCACGCACTCGACCTCCCCGCCCAGGGCGACCCCGGACGGCCAGATCGGGCGCTCGGCCACGATCTCGCGCACGCCCAGCTTCTCCACGGCGCCGACCCGCACGTTCCCGCTCACCGGCTCCAGCGACAGCACGTACCGGGGCCGCCCGTCGGGTGCGGGGGCCTCGATGCCCAGCCCGTGCCGCTGCCCGACGGTGAACCCGTGCACCCCCGCGTGCACGCCGAGCACCGCACCGGTCTCGTCGTCGACCAGGTGCCCCGGCCGCGCGCCCAGCTTGGCCTGGAGGAAGCCGCGGGTGTCGCCGTCGGGGATGAAGCAGATGTCGTAGCTGTCCGGCTTCTCCGCGACGGCCAGGCCGCGCTCCTGCGCCTCGACCCGCACGTCCGACTTCACCGAGCCGCCCAGCGGGAACATCGCGTGCGAGAGCTGCTCACGGGTCAGCGAGGCCAGCACGTAGGACTGGTCCTTGTCGAGGTCGGCGCTGCGGCGCAGCTCGGGGCGGCCGTCGACGACCTCCAGGCGGGCGTAGTGGCCGGTGCAGACGGCATCGAACCCGAGGGCGATCGCCTTGTCCAGGAGGGCTTCGAACTTGATGCGCTCGTTGCACTTGAGGCACGGGTTGGGGGTGCGGCCCGCGGCGTACTCGGCGACGAAGTCCTCGACGACGTCCTCGGTGAAGCGCTCGGCGAAGTCCCAGACGTAGTAGGGGATGCCGAGGATGTCGGCCACCCGGCGGGCGTCGTGGGCGTCCTCGACCGTGCAGCAGCCGCGGGAGCCGGTGCGCAGGGTGCCGGGCTTGGCCGACAGGGCCAGGTGCACGCCGGTGACGTCGTGCCCGGCCTCCACGGCGCGGGCGGCGGCCACTGCGGAGTCGACGCCGCCGCTCATCGCGGCCAGTACGCGCACGGGTCAGACCTCCGCTGTCCGGGCCGCCCCGCGGCGCAGGCCCGCCAGCCCGGCGTTGCGGGCGCGCTCGACGACCGGGGCGATGGCCTCGGCGAGGGTGCGGACGTCGGCGACGGTGGTGCTGTGGCCGAGGGAGAAGCGCAGCGAGCCGCGGGCGGGCGCGGGCTCCACGCCCATGGCCAGCAGCACGTGGCTGGGCTGGGCGACGCCCGCGGTGCAGGCCGAACCGGTGGAGCACTCGATGCCGCGGGCGTCGAGGAGCATCAGCAGGCTGTCGCCCTCGCAGCCGGGGAAGGTGAAGTGCGCGTTGCCGGGCAGCCGGGACGGGCCGCCGTCCACGCTGGTCTCACCGGGGTCGCCGTTGAGCAGGGCCTCGGGGAGGGCGGCGCGCACCTCGCGGACCAGTTCGTCGCGCAGGGCGGTGAGGCGGGCGGCCCGCTCGGCGCGCTGCTCGGTGGCGACGCGGACCGCGGTGGCCATGGACACGATCGCCGGGACGTCGAGGGTGCCCGAGCGCACGTCGCGCTCCTGGCCGCCGCCGTGCGCGACCGGCACGCACGGCACGTCGCGGCCCAGCAGCAGGACGCCGACGCCGTACGGGCCGCCGACCTTGTGCGCGCTGACGGTGAGCGCGCTCGCCCCGGACTCGGCGAAGTGCACCGGCAGGACGCCGACGGCCTGCACCGCGTCGGTGTGGAACGGGATGCCGTGCGCGGCGCAGGTGCCCGCCAGCTCGCGGACCGGGTTGACCGTGCCCACCTCGTTGTTGGCCCACATCACGCTGACCAGGGCCACGTCGTCGGGGTTCTCGGCGATGGCGGCGCGCAGCGTGTCCTCGTGCACCCGGCCGAAGTCGTCGACCTCCAGCAGGGTCACCTCGGCGCCCTCGTGCTCGGCGAGCCACAGCGCCGCGTCGAGCACCGCGTGGTGCTCCACGGCGGAGACCAGCACGCGGGTGCGCTTCGGGTCCTTGGCCCGCCGCCCCCAGTAGATGCCCTTGACGGCCAGGTTGTCGCTCTCGGTCCCCCCGGAGGTGAACAGCACCTCCGACGGGCGGGCGCCCAGCGCCCCGGCGATGGTCTCCCTGGCCTCCTCGACGGCGCGCCGGGCGCGGCGGCCGGAGGAATGCAGGGACGAGGCGTTGCCGAACGAGGTCAACGCCGCGGTCAGGGCAGCCGCCGCCTCGGGGAGGATCGGCGTCGTCGCTGCGTGGTCGAGATACGTCATCGCGCTCCCAGAGTAGACCGCCCCCGGACCGGGGCGGAACGAGACACCGCCCACCGGCACTTCACACCGCAGCGTCCCGCACCCGCCGGAACAGCAGCGCCCCGCCCAGGGCCATGGCGGCCATCAGCAGGTCGAGGACCACCACGGCGGCGGTGGGCTCGGCGGCCGAGGCGATGCCCGCCAGCAGCACCCCGCCCAGGGCGATCGTGGTGGCGGCGAAGACGGTGTCGATGACCTGCACCGCCGCGGAGACGAACCCGCGCTCGTGCTCGGGCGCCCGCCCCAGGGCCAGCACGCTGATCGCCGGGAACGCCATCCCCATCCCGGCACCGGCGAAGAGCCACAGCGGCACCGCCAGCCACCCGGGCCCACCGGGCACCGCGACCAGCGTCATCGCGGCCAACGCGACCCCCAGCACGACGAACCCCCACCGGATCAGCGCCGACCGCTCCACCTCCGGGTGCCTGCCCTGCCAGTGCGAGGCCCCGGACCAGCCCAGCGCGGCGATCGTCAGCGGCAACCCGGCCAGCGCCAGCGGGTAGCCGTGCACCGACGCCAGGGTCAGCGGCAGGAACGCCTCGACCGCCAGGAACGCCCCGGCGAACAGCCCGCGCGACAGCACCACCCGGGGCAGGCCGCGGGCGGCGCGCAGCGTCCCCTTCGGCAGCAGGGTCCGCAGCGCCGCCACCAGCACCACCACCCCGACCACCCCCGCCACCAGCCACAGCGGCGACGGGTGCTGCGCGGCCCAGCTCACCACCGGGATCGCGACCCCGGCCGCGACCGCGGCCACCGGCAGCCACCGCCTGCCCGCCGGGGTGCCGGACCGGTCCGGGCGGGGCAGCCCGCGCAGTGCGGGGAGCAGCAGCAGCGCACCGAGCACGGCCAGCGGCGCCAACCCGAGGAACACCCAGCGCCAGCCGACCTGCTCGGTGACCACCCCGGCCACGGTGGGCCCGACGATCGAGGGCACCACCCAGGCCGCGGACAGGGCACCGAACGCGGCGGGCCGGGACCGCTCCGGGTAGACGAGGGTGATCAGCACGTAGATGCAGGTGGCCTCGGCACCCATGCCCGCCCCTTGGAGCGCGCGGGCGACCAGCAGCACCGCCATGGTGTCCGCGGTGCCCGCCACCAGCAGCCCGACGAGGAACACCGCGGGCGCCACGTAGAGCACCCTGGCCGGGCCCACGCGGTCGGCGATCCGCCCGCAGACCACGGTGGAGACCACGCTCGCCGACAGGAACACGGTGAACGGCCACGAGTAGAGGGAGGTGCCGTCGAGGTCGGCGAGCATCCTGGGCATCGCCGTGCTGATGCCGAGCTGCTCGAAGGCCACGATGGTGATCAGGAGGAGCACCGCCGAGGTGGTGCGCCGGTTCTCCGGCAGCCACAACGACTTCCCCGGTGCGATCTCTGCGGTGCTCATCGGTCCATCGTGGCTCATCGGGCCATCGTGCAACTTCGACCCGGGTGGAGGTCTAGTCCTTTTCCCGGTTTGGCGCCTTGGGATTTGGTGGGTGTGCCCGGGTGGATGTGCTTGGCCACCACCCGGGTACACCGACGACAAGACCGGGCTGCGCCGGACAGGACCTAGGCGGACTGGCGGGTCCTGGACGGGTGCGGCCCGCGCCGGTTCCGGGGGGTGGGGACGAGTGCCCGGCCGAGGGCGGCGTTGACCGCCGCCTCGGTGAGGGCGGCCAGTTCGCGGCGGTCGGCGGCGCGGCCGGGGGCCAGCTCGTCGAGGACGTTGACCTCCAGGACCAGGCCGCGCAGGCGGGCGACCCGGCGGACCGAGTCGACGATGGTCTCGTCGCCGATGAAGGACGGGGCGGTGGTCTCGCGGCCGTCCCCGGTGCGGAAGCGCAGGGCGATCGGGCGGACCGGGACGCCGCCGTCGATGGCGGCCTGGAACATGGCCGGGCGGAAGCGGCCGACGCCCTGGCCGCACCAGGTGGTGCCCTCGGGGCAGGCGTAGACGTGGGCGCCCGCGCGCAGGACCTCGGCCAGGTGCGCCATGGTGCCGGGCAGCGACCGCAGCCGCTCGCGGTCCACGAACACCGTGCCCGCCGCCGCGACGACGCGGCCGAGGACCGGCCAGTCGCGGATGTCGCGCTTGGCCAGTGCGCGCATCGGGCGGATCGCGTTCACCGCCGCGATGTCCAGCCAGGACACGTGGTTGGTCGCCACCAGCGCGCCGCGCCCCCTGGCCTCGCGCAGCGACTCACCGCCGGTCACCGCCAGCCGGACGCCGAACGCCCGGAGCAGGGAGCGGAAGACCAGGCGGGCGAAGGTGTCGCGGCCGATGAACGGGAGGACCGGCACGGCGAGCACGCACACCAGCAGCACGCACGCGGCGCCGCTGAGCCGCAGGCCCGCCCGGAGCGCGCCGACGGTCGGCTCGTCGCCGGTCAGGCAGCGGGGTCCGCACGGCGAGGTCGGCATCCACGCGTGGGCCAGAGGGCGGGGGGCGGGGGATGGCACAGCGCGGGGGGCGGGAGATGGCACCGGGCGGGTTGCCGGGAGGGAGACCGCGCGGGGTACCGGCAGGGGGAGCGGGCGGGTCATCGGCCCTCCCCCAGGAAGAAGCGGAGGTAGCGCTCGTCGATGTCGGACAGGCCCAGCAGGATGAAGAAGTCCGCCACGCGGAAGTCCGGGTCGAAGGCGGGCGGGCCGCACACCTTGGCGCCCAGCCGCAGGTAGCCGCGCAGCAGCGGCGGGAGCGCGACGCGGCCGGAGGACCCCACCGGCTCCCAGGGGTTGAGCGGGCGCACGCGGAACTGCTCGTCGGCGTAGTGCTTGTCCCGCACGGTGTCCCACACGCCCGAGGCCAGCGCGCCCCCGTCGTCGAGCGGCACGGAGGCGCAGCCTGCCAGCCAGTTGTGGCCGGAGAGGAACATGTACCGGGCGATCCCGGCCCACACCAGGCTCACCACCGCCCCGCTGCGGTGGTCCGGGTGCACGCAGGAGCGGCCGGTCTCCACCAGCGCGCCGCGCAGGCCCGCCAGCCGGGCCAGGTCGAACTCGGTGTCGGAGTACAGGGTCGCGGCGCGCCCCGGCGGCAGCATCCGGTAGGTGCCGACGATCTCGCCGGTGGCGTCGTGGCGGACCACCAGGTGGTCGCACAGCGCGTCGAAGGCGTCGATGTCCAGGCCGGGCCTGGGCGTGTGCAGGGTCGCGCCCATCTCCTCGGCGAAGACCCGGTGGCGCAGTCTCTGCGCGGCCTCGACCTCGGCGCCGTCCTGCGCGACGAGCAGTGAGTAGTGGGGGGTGTCGGTTCCCGGCTTCGCCGTGCTGAGCAGCACCTGGGTCCGCGTCATGGCACAAGGGTCACGCCGGGGAGGCGACCTGCGCGGGGTGATTCCCGTGACGGATCAGTGGAGGTTGCGTTAACGGTCAACCTCACGGCGATCTGACACCGGGAACCGCCAGGGGCGGGCACCGGTGCCGGTGCCCGCCCCTGGCGGTGGTGCTGGGCGGACCCAGCAGGAGAACTCAGCCCTTGCGCTTGCCGACCTCGTCGGTGAGCTGCGGGGCCACGGCGAACAGGTCGCCGACGATGCCGTAGTCGGCGATCTCGAAGATCGGCGCCTCGGCGTCCTTGTTGACCGCGACGATGGTCTTCGAGGTCTGCATCCCGGCCCGGTGCTGGATCGCACCGGAGATGCCCAGGGCCACGTAGAGCTGCGGGGAGACCGTCTTGCCGGTCTGGCCCACCTGGAACTGCGCCGGGTAGTAGCCGGAGTCGACCGCCGCGCGGGAGGCGCCGACGGCCGCGCCGAACGCGTCCGCGAGCTTCTCCACGACGTCGAACTTCTCCGCCGAGCCGACGCCGCGGCCGCCGGAGACCACGATGGAGGCCTCGGTCAGCTCGGGGCGGTCGCCGCCGACGATGGGCTCGGCACCGGTGATCTTCGTGGCCTTGGCCGCGTCGGTCGCGGGGACCTCCACGACCTCCTCGGCCGCCGCGCCCGCGGACTCCGAGGACTCGACGCCGCCGGGGCGGACCGAGACGATCGGGGTGCCCACGGTGGTCTTCGACTTGACGGTGAACGCGCCACCGAAGATCGACTGCACGGCGGTCACGTCGGAGCCGGAGCCCTCGACGCCGATGGCGTCGACCAGCAGGCCGGAGCCGGTGCGGGCGGCCAGGCGGCCCGCGACCTCCTTGCCGTCGGCGGACGCGGCCACGAGCACCGCGGCCGGGGACTTCGACGCGACGAGCGCGGCGAGCACGTCCACCTTGGGCGTCACCAGGTAACCGGTGGCGTCGTCGGACTCGGCGACGTACACCTTCTCCGCGCCGTAGGCGGCCAGGGACTCCTTGAGCTTCGCGGACGTGCCGGACGTGCCGACGACGACCGCCGACGGCTCGCCGAGCGAGCGGGCCGCGGTCAGCAGCTCGAAGGTGACCTTCTTGATCTCGCCGTCGATGTGGTCGACGAGGACCAGGACCTCGGACATTGTCTTTCCTCCTTCGCTGCTGATCTCAGATGAGCTTCTGGCCGACGAGGTACTCGGCGATCTTCGCGCCGCCGTCGCCCTCGTCCTCGACCTTCTGCCCGGCCGCGCGCGGCGGCTTCGGGGCGGCCTCGACGACGGTGGACGTGGCGCTGGCGAGGCCGACCTCGCCCGCGTCGATGCCCAGGTCGGCGACGGTGAGCGTCTCGACCGGCTTCTTCTTCGCGGCCATGATGCCCTTGAACGACGGGTAGCGCGGCTCGTTGATCTTCTCGCCGACGCTGACCACCGCGGGCAGGGACGCCTCGAGGTGGGTCAGGCCCTCGTCGGTCTCGCGGGTCACCTTGATGGTGGTGCCCTCGATGACGACCTTGCGGGCGTGGGTGAGCTGCGGGTAGCCCAGCAGCTCGGCGAGGATCGCCGGGACGGCGCCGGAGCGGCCGTCGGTGGCCTCGTTGCCCGCGATGACCAGGTCGACGCCGTCGACCTTGCCGACGGCGGCGGCGATGACCTTGGAGGTCTGGATCACGCACGAGCCGTGCAGGGCGGGGTCGGAGACGTGGACGGCCTTGTCCGCACCCATCGACAGCGCCTTGCGGATCGCCTCGGTGGCGCGGTCCGGGCCGACGCTGAGCACGGTGACCTCGCCGCCCTGCGCCTCCTTGATCAGCAGCGCCTCCTCGACGGCGCGCTCGTTGATCTCGTCGAGGACGGCGTCGGCGGAATCACGGTCCAGCGTGTGGTCGGAGTCGGAGAGCCTGCGCTCCGAGTAGGTGTCGGGCACCTGCTTGACCAGGACAACGATGTTTGGCATGGGTCTTCTTCGACCTCCTGGGAACGAGCACCGTGTACCGCCGTGGAAATCCGGCGACCAGCGCACCGTGGTTGGACATGTGCGGTTCGGCTGACCTTGCCATGCCCTGCGGCCTGCTGGCACGGTGGCCTTTTGCACCGCAATGTTACCCGTCAGTAGCGAACGTGCAACCATGACCTTCCGCCGACCGCGTGACGGTGCTCACCGCCAACCGCTCAAAGCAACCCCGACGGGGGTTGGGGAAAGGCTAGGGTCGAGGGCCATGAGGGTCGCCGTCATCACAGACTCCACCGCGAGCCTGCCGCCGGAACTCGCCCGGCAGTGGGGGATTCGGGTCGTGCCGCTGCGCATCCGGATCGGCGACCACCTCGACGACGAGATCCGGGTGCCCGCCGCCACCGTCGTCGCCGCCATGCGCGCCGACCGGCCGGTGTCCACCGAGCCGCCGGAGCCCGCCGCGCTCTACTGGGCCTACCGCGCCGCGGCCGAGGACGGGGCCGACGCGGTCGTGTCCGTCCACATCTCCTCCCGGCAGTCCAAGACAGCCGAGCACGCCCGCGAGGCCGCCGCGCGGGTCGGCCTGCCGGTCAACGTGGTCGACTCGCGCACCATGGGCATGAGCCTGGGGTACGCGGTCACCGCCGCGGCCAGGGTCGCGGGCGCGGGCGGCAGCCCCGGCCGGATCATCGACGCGTTGCAGCGCCGCCTGGACGGCGGCTCCACCTTCATCTACGTGGAAACCCTCGACCACCTCCGTCGCGGCGGCCGGATCGGCGCCGCGGCGCACCTCGTCGGCACGGCGCTGTCGGTCAAGCCGCTGCTGACCATGCGGGACGGTCAGATCGCCCCGCTGGACCGGGTCATCGGCGGCGGCCGGGCCAAGCGCAGGCTCGCCGACATCGCCACCGCCGCCGCGGGCGACCGCACGGTCGACGTCGCCGTGGAGCACGTCGGCGCCCCCGGGCAGGCCGCCGAGCTGATGGCCGAGCTGACCGAGCGCATCCCGGGGGTGCGCGAGCGGGTCGTCACCGACGCCAGCTCCGCCATCGCCGTGCACGCGGGCCCCGGCATGCTCTCGGTCGTCGTCTCGCAGACCTGACCAGCGCACAGAGGACGGTGGCCACCTCCCGCAGGGGAGGCGACCACCGTCCTCTGCGCTGGACGAGTGCTCGGGCGGCGGTCAGGCGGTGGCGGGCAGCCACCGCGCGCGGCCGGGTGTGGTCGGCACCCAGCAGCCGCGCAGCGGCGAGACCGACGCTTCCCCGCGGGCGGGCATACCCGGCGTGCGCTCGTCGGCGAGGTCCACGAGCTGGCGCAGGACGGCGGTCGCCCACCCGGTGCGCTGCCAGAGGACCAGGGTGGGGTTGAGCACGTCGAGGGTGTCCGCCGGGAGGCGGGAGGCGATGGCGTCGTCCTCGGCGTGCAACCGGACCACGTCGATCACGTCGTGGTGGGCGCGCACCCCGACGACGGCGGTCAGGTCCCCGTTGGCGTCTCGGGGGTGCAGGAACTCGAAGCCGCGGAGGACGAGCACCCGCAGCAGGTCTTCGGCGCTGGGCGCGTGCACCGTCCCCGCGCGCACGGCGCGGGTGAGCGAGGTCAGCGCGGCGCGCGGGAACACCAGGGCGGGTCCGCTGGGCGCCTTGCTGTCCCTGATCGCGGTGTGGTCCTCCGCGACCGGGGTCACCTCGACGCAGTTGCCGTAGGCCCCGCTGCGCGACCCCTTGCGCCACCGGGCCGCGCTCAGCAGCCCCGCAGGCATCCCGTTGCGAATGTCGGTCATCTGTCGACCTCCGGACCGTCTCGTGTCTGCACGTGCATCTGCCGTTGCTGACCGTAACACGGTCGAAGGGCTTGCACATGCACGTGCATCCGAAAGTGTCATCCGCTCGTGGAACTCGAACGTGCGAACGGGGATGCGCAGAGTCGAACGAGGAGCTGTCAGGGCGACACAAAAAGGTGAAGCAAAATAAGATTCGGGTCAGATCTCCTGGCGGCGCTTGACCAGGAACTGCCGCGTGTGGCTCGGCGTCTCCGCGTCGACGGTCAACCGGTCGGCCACGCGGCTGTAGCGCTCGATCTCCTCGGGCCGGTCCAGGTACGCCGCGCCGCCGAGGTGCTCCAGGTAGACCAGGTCGGGCAGTTCCGGCTCGGTGAAGCGCAGGATCGAGAACGAGCCCTCGGCCGCGTACCCGCTCAGCGCGTACGGCACCACCTGCAACGTCACGTTCGGCAGCCGGGTCACCTCCAGCAGGTGATCGATCTGCTCGCGCAGCACCCGCGCCCCACCGATCGGCCGGTGCAACACCGACTCGTCCACGACCGCCCACAGCTTCGGCGCGCTCAGGCTGCGCAGGATGTTCTGCCGCGACATCCGCAGCGCGACCAGCCGCTCGGTCTCCGCGGTGGCGAGGTCGGGGCGGCCCTGGCTGACCAGCGCCCTGGCGTACTCCTCGGTCTGCAACAAGCCGGGCACGAACTGGAGTTCGTACATCTGCAACCGGGACGCGGCCTCCTGCAACCCGACCAGGTCCTGGAACCAGGTGGGCATCAGGTCGCTGTAGCGGTGCCACCACCCGGGCTCACCCGCCTGGCGGACCAGGTCGAGGAACTGGTCGCGCTCGGTGGGGTCGTCCACCCCGTAGAGGGCCAGCAGGTCGACGATGTCCCGCTCCTTGAAACCGACCCGGCCCAGCTCCATGCGGCTGATCTTCGACTCGGACCCGCGGATGTGGTACCCGGCCTCGGCGCGGGTGATCTCGGCGCGCTCGCGGAGTCTGCGGAGCTGGGAACCGAGCACGATGCGGCGCGCGGTGGGCCCGCCGCTCTGCGCCTCCGCCACGGCCGCCATCCCTTCGCAGAACAATCATCACCCGACGTGGTTTCCGCCGGTTCCGTCCCCCTACAGTGAGGGTACCTCCTGATCGCGAAACATCCATGATCCACGACACCCGGTGAGGAACGCATGTCTACCGCAGGTCCCCACTCAGACGAGCCAGGGGTGCCCGTCTACATCGACACCTCCAAGGCCAGCATCGCCAGGGTGTACGACGCATTCCTGCACGGCAAGGACAACTACGAGATCGACCGCGAGGTCCTGCGCCGCGTGCAGAGCGTCGCCCCCGAGGCCGCGCAGCTCGCCTTCGACAACCGCGAGTTCCTCATCCGCGTCACCCGGTTCGTGGCGCTGCAGACCGGCATCACCCAGTACCTCGACCTCGGCTCCGGCCTGCCCACCGCGGAGAACACCCACCAGGTGGCGCAGCGGATCAACCCCGAGTCGACCGTCGTCTACGTCGACAACGACCCGGTGGTGCTCGCGCACGGGCGCGCGCTGCTGGAGGAGAACGACCAGACCCACTTCACCGCCGAGGACATCTTCGAGCCGGAGCGGGTGCTGGCCGACGAGGTCGTGCGCAAGTACATCGACTTCGACCAGCCGCTGGCGCTGTTCCAGATGGGCACCATCCACCACTACGGGGACGAGCGCGACCCGGCCGACATCATGCGGGTCTACATCGACGCGCTGCCCTCGGGCTCGGTGGTCGGCATCAGCCACTTCTTCGACCCGGAGACCAGCGAGTACAGCCCGCTGGCCCGGCGCATGGAGGACGTGTTCCTGCACAGCCCGATGGGCACCGGCCTGTTCCGCACCCGCGCCGCCATCGAGAGCATGTTCCCCGGCCTGGAACTGGTCCCGCCCGGCTTCTCGCTGTGCGCGGAGTGGTGGCCGGACGGCCCGCAGCTCAAGCCGCTCGACGAGGTGCAGTTCTGCATCGCGGGGGCGGTCGGCCGCAAGCCCTGACCCTTACTGACCAGTAGCCCATCGGCTACCGTCTTCCCGCGTGTCCACCGAAACCGCAGGCGCCGCCGACAAGCTGCCGCTCACCGGGGAGCGCACCGTCCCCGGCATCGCGGAAGAGAACTACTGGTTCCGCAGGCACGAGGCCGCGTACCTGAACCTGGCCCACCACTGCGCGGGCGCGGTGGTGCTGGAGGCCGGGTGCGGTGAGGGCTACGGCGCCGACCTGCTGGCGGGCACCGCCCGGCAGGTCATCGGGCTCGACTACGACGCGTACACCGCCGCCCACGTGGCGAAGGCGTACCCGGCGGTGCGGACCGTGCGCGGCAACCTCGCCGCGCTGCCGGTCCGCACCGGCGCGGTCGACGTGGTGGCGAACCTGCAGGTGATCGAGCACCTGTGGGACCAGGAGGGCTTCCTGCTGGAGTGCCACCGGGTGCTGCGCCCCGGTGGGCTGCTGCTGGTCACCACGCCGAACCGGATCACCTTCTCCCCCGGCCGCGACACCCCGCTCAACCCGTTCCACACCCGCGAGCTGGCGGGCGGTGAACTGGCCGGGCTGCTGCGCGACGCGGGCTTCACCGTGGAGTTCCTGGGCGGGCTGGCCCACGGCCCCCGGCTGCGCGGGCTGGACGCCGCCCTGGGCGGGTCGATCATCGACGCGCAGTTGGAGGTCGCCGTCTCCGGGGAGCCGTGGTCGGCGCAACTGCTCGACGCGGTGACCTCGGTGGCGCCGGCGGACTTCGAGATCACCTCCGCCGACGACGTGGACGTGGACGCCTCGCTCGACCTCGTCGCGGTCGCACGCGCATGAGCGAGCCGATCGGGGGCTTCGCGCTCGTCCTGCACAGCCACCTGCCCTGGCTTCCGCACCACGGCACCTGGCCGGTCGGCGAGGAGTGGCTCTACCAGGCGTGGGCGCACTCCTACCTGCCGCTGGTGGGGATGCTGGAGCGGTTCGCCGCCGAGGGCCGCCGCGACGTGCTCACCCTGGGCGTGACCCCGGTGCTCGCCGCCCAGCTCGACGACCCGCACTCGCTGCGCGCCGTGCACGACTGGCTGGGCAACTGGAACCTGCGCGCCCAGTACGCCGCCACCCGCTGGCAGCGCGACGACCCGCTGCTGCGCGAGGTGGCCGCGGCGGAGTTCCGGGCGTCCGCGGCGGCCCTGGGCGAGTTCGAGGGGCGCTGGCGGCACGGGTTCTCGCCGGTCCTGCGGCCACTGGTGGACAGCGGTGTCGTCGAGCTGATCGGCGGCCCGGCCACGCACCCGTTCCAGCCGCTGCTCGACCCGGCGCTGCGGGCGTTCGCCCTGCGCGCGGGCCTGGACGACACCACCGCCCGGATCGGCCACCGGCCCGAGGGCATCTGGGCGCCGGAGTGCGGGTACGCCCCGGGCATGGAGACCGGCTACGCGGCGGCGGGGGTGCGCCGGTTCCTCGTCGACGGCCCCGCCCTGCACGGCGACACCGCCCTGGCCCGCACGGTCGGCGACTCCGACGTGGTGTGCTTCGGCCGCGACCTGGAGGTCACCTACCGGGTCTGGTCCCCGAAGGCGGGCTACCCGGGCGACCCCGCCTACCGCGACTTCCACACCTACGACCACCCCTCGGGCCTCAAGCCCGCACGGGTGACCGGGCGCCACGTGGCACCGCAGGACAAGCGGCCCTACGAGCCCGCCCTCGCGCTGGAAACCGTGCAGCGGCACGCGGTCGACTTCGTGGACACGGTGGTGCGCAGGCTGCACGAGCTGAACGACAGGCACGGCAGGCCGGGGCTCGTGGTGTCCGCGTACGACACCGAGCTGTTCGGGCACTGGTGGCACGAAGGACCGGCGTGGCTGGAACAGGTGCTGCGGCTGCTGCCCGCGCGCGGGGTCGAGGTGACCTCGCTGCGCGGCGCGCTGGACGCCGGCTACCTCGGCGGCCGGGTCGACCTGCCCGCGTCGTCGTGGGGGTCGGGCAAGGACTGGCGGGTGTGGGACGGCGAGCAGGTGGCCGACCTGGTGCACGCGGGCGCCGAACTGCAACGCGACCTGCTCGACCTGGTCGCGCACCGGGCGCCGTCGGTGGGCCGCGACCCCGTGTTCGACCAGGTCGTCCGCGAGGCCCTGCTGGCCCTGTCGAGCGACTGGGCGTTCATGGTCACCAAGGACTCGGCCGCCGACTACGCCCGCCGCCGGGCCAAGGTGCACGGCGAGCGCTACGCCGAGCTGGCCTCGCTGCTGCGGTCGGGGGCGCGCGAGCGGGCCGCCGACCGGGCGGCCCGGCTGCGCGCCGAGGACGGCCTGTTCGGCGACCTCGACGCCAGAACCCTCCTTACCGGCAAGTAGGGTTCTCAGACCCGAAGGTGAGGAAGTCGACGAGATGCGCGTGCTGATGCTGTCCTGGGAGTACCCGCCGGTGGTCATCGGCGGTCTGGGCAGACACGTGCACGCCATCGCGGTCAACCTCGCCGCCCAGGGCCACGAGGTCGTCGTGCTGTGCAGGCACGAGGCGGGCACCGACGCCGCCACGCACCCCACCACCGACACCACCGACGCCGGGGTGCGGGTCATCCGCGTCGCCGAGGACCCCACCCACCTGGTCTTCGAGAAGGACCTGGTGGCCTGGACCCTGGCCATGGGCCACGGCATGGTCCGCGCGGGCCTGGCCCTGCTGCGGCAGTGGCGGCCGGACGTGGTGCACGCCCACGACTGGCTGGTCACCCACCCGGCGGTCGCCCTCGCCGAGCAGGCCGGGGTCGCCCTGGTCGCCACCGTCCACGCCACCGAGGCGGGCAGGCACAGCGGCTGGCTCTCCCAACCGCTCAACCAGCAGGTCCACTCGGTCGAGTGGTGGCTGGCCAACCGCGCCGACGCGCTGATCACCTGCTCGTCGGCCATGCGCACCGAGGTCGCCCACCTCTTCGAGGTCGACCCGGCGGGCATCGAGGTCATCCACAACGGCATCGAACCGCGCGGCTGGCGGGTCTCGGCCCGCGACGTGCGCGCCGCCCGCCTCACCCACAGCCCCGACGGCGCCCCGCTGCTGCTGTTCTTCGGCAGGCTGGAGTGGGAGAAGGGCGTGCACGACCTGATCGCCGCCCTCCCCCGCATCCGCCGCACCCACCCCGGCACCCGCCTGGTCGTCGCGGGCCGGGGTTCGCAGGCCAAGGCCCTGGTCGAGCTGTCGAAGAAGCTGCGCGTGCGCCGCGCGGTCGAGTTCGCGGGCCACCTCGACGACCGGGAACTGCTCGCCACCCTGGCCGCCGCCGACGCGGTGGTCCTCCCCAGCCGCTACGAACCGTTCGGCATCGTCGCCCTCGAAGCCGCCGCCGCGGGCGCCCCCCTGGTCGCCTCCACCGCGGGCGGCCTCGGCGAGGTCGTCGTCCAGGACCGCACCGGCCTCTCCTTCCCCCCGGGCGACGTCGACGGCCTCACCGAGGCCACCCGCGCCGTCCTCGACGACCCGGCCGCCGCCAAGCGCCGGGCCCGCCTGGCCAAGTCCCGCCTCACCAAGGACTTCGACTGGTCCCTCATCGCCACCCGCACCGCGGAGGTCTACACCCGCGCCACCCCGGCCCAGCCCCGCGAACTCGGCCGCCCCAAGATCGCCACCGGCAACGCCTTCACCGTCTCCTAGGCCCGGTCCGCCCCGCGGGCCGGGACTCGCCCCCGGAACCCCGGCTCGGGGGGGGCTCAGCTCTCCAGCGTCTTCTGCAACGCCTTGGCCGCCTTGCGGGCCATGTCCGCGACGGCGGCGCGGCGCTCGGCGTCGGCCTCGTAGGCGGAGACGCGGTTGCGCACCACCTTCGCCGGAATCCCCGCCGCCACCGCGAAGTCCGGGATGTCACCGCGGACCACGGCGTGCGCACCGAGGACGCAGCCGCGCCCGATCCGGGTGCCCTTGGTGATGGTGACCTTGGTGCAGACCCAGGTGTCCGGGCCGATGCGGACCGGGGACTTGACGATGCCCTGGTCCTTGATCGGCTGGTGGACGTCCGCGGTGACGTGGTCGAAGTCGCAGATGTAGACCCAGTCGGCGACCAGGGTGGCGGCGCCCAGCTCGATGTCGAGGTAGCAGTTGACCACGTTCTGCCTGCCGAAGACGGCCTTGTCGCCGATGCGCAGCGAACCCTCGTGGCAGCGGATGGCGTTGCCGTCGCCGATGTGGACCCAGCGGCCGATCTCCAGCCTGCCGAAGCCGGGGCGGGCGTGGATCTCCACGTCCCTGCCGAGGAAGACCATGCCGCGCAGCACCACGTGCGGGTTGACCAGGCGGAACTTCAGCAGCCGCCAGTACCGGACCAGGTACCACGGGGTATAGGCGCGGTTGCGCAGCACCCAGCGCAGCGAGGCCACCGTGAGGAACCGGGCCTGCGCCGGGTCGCGGTGGCCGCGGGACCAGAAGCGGAGCCGGGTGGCGACCGGGGAACCCCACATCGACGTCATGCCGGTGACGGTAACCCAGCGCCACCGGGTGGCAGGCTGGGGGCATGTCCCGACTGATCATCGACACCGACCCCGGCGTGGACGACGCCTTCGCCCTGGCCCTGGCCGCCCGCTCACCCGAGGTGGACCTGCTCGCCGTGACCACGGTCTTCGGCAACGTCGGCCTGGAGCACACGACGCGCAACGCCCTGCGGGTACTGGCTTTGCTCGGCCGGGAGGACGTCCCGGTCGGCGTCGGCGCCGCCCGGCCGCTGGTGCACGCCACCCCGCTGCGGGCGGCGGCGGTGCACGGCGACGACGGGTTGTCCGGCCGGTCCGCGCTGCTGCCGCAGCGGTCACGCGGAGTGGAGCCGGAGGACGCCGTGGCGCTGATGGCCCGGCTGATCACCGAATCCCCCGAGCCGGTGACGCTGGTGCCGATCGGGCCGCTGACCAACATCGCCGCGCTGCTGGCCGCCCACCCCGGGGTGAAGTCCAACATCGACCGGGTGGTCATCATGGGCGGCGGCCTCACCGGCGGCAACGTGACCGCCGCGGCCGAGTTCAACCTGTGGTGCGACCCCGAGGCCGCCCACCGCGTCCTGGTGACCGAGGACCTGCCGACCGTGCTGGTCCCCACCGACCTGACCTACCAGTGCGCTGTCGACGGCGACTGGCTCGACCGGCTCGCGGCGTCTGGGCCGCTGGGCGCGGCGCTGGAGCCGCTGACGGAGGTCTACCGGGCGCACTACCGGCAGATCCTCGGCTACGACGGCACCGTCATCCACGACGCGGTGGCCGTGGCGGAGGCGATCCGGCCGGGAATCCTGCGCACCACCCCGATCCCGGTGCACGTCGACACCGCGTTCGGCCCGCGCCGGGGCGGGCTGCTGGCCGACCGGCGGCTCATCGCGCCCGCGGTCGACCCGGGGTTCCGCACGATCGAGGTGGCGCTGGAGACCGATGTGGAGGCCCTGCGGGCGTTCCTGCTCGACCGGCTGACCTGAGCCGGGGACGGCCGCGGCGGTCGAGGACCCCGCCGCGGCCGCCGACCGTCACAGCGGCTTGCGGCCGCCGATCATGACGTTGTAGAAGAACTGCCTCGGCACGACCCGGCGCATGACCTTCTCGTCCAGCCAGGACAGCCGCTGCCAGGACTTCATCGCGAACAGCGCCCAGCCGAAGCCCAGCTTCTCCCGGGGCACCGCGGCCTCGAAGGTGCGCACCGGCCAGCCGAACAGCGCCGCGGTGAACTCCTCGGTCACCGCGTTCACCTCGACCATGCCCGCGTCGCGCGCGGTGCGCTCCAACTCGGCCGGGTCGAAGGTGTGGATGTCGACCACGGCCTCCAGCGCCGCGGCCCGCGAGGACTCGTCCAGCTCGCCCTGCGGCCGCCGCCACGAGCGCAGCGGCCCGAACTTCGTGATGTTCGTGGTCAGCCACCAGGTGGCCTGCCCGAGCTTGCGCGCGTAGGTGTCACCGATCTTCGTCGGCTCGCCCGCGAAGACGAACCGCCCGCCCGGCTTGAGCACCCGGCGGATCTCGGCGAACGCGGCGGGCAGGTCCGGGATGTGGTGCAGCACCGCGTGCCCGACGACCAGGTCGAAGCTGTTGTCGTCGTAGGGGATGCGCTCGGCGTCGGCCACCCGGCCCTCGACGTCGAGGCCCAGGCCCTTGGCGTTGCGCAGCGCGACCTCGACCATGCCGGGCGAGAGGTCGGTGGCGAAGCCCTTCCTGCCGACCCCGCCCTGCATCAGGTTCAGCAGGAAGAAGCCGGTGCCGCTGCCCAGTTCCATGACCGTCTCGTACGGCCAGCCGTCCTCGCCCGCGACCGCCTTGAACCGGCCGGTGGCGTACTCGATGCAGCGCTCGTCGTAGGAGATCGACCACTTCTCGTCGTAGGTGCCCGCCTCCCAGTCGTGGTACAGCACGTTCGCCAGCTTGGGGTCGGCGAACGCGGCCTGCACCTCCTCGGCGGTGGCGTGCGGGTTCGGGGTGGGGTCAGCGGCCATCGAACTGCGCCTTCCCCGGCCCGTTCTCGATGAACGAGCGCATCCCGGTGTCGCGGTCCTCGGTGGCGAACAACGCGGCGAACAGGGTCGTCTCCAGCTTCAGACCGCTGGCCAGGTCGTTGTCCAACCCGCCGTCGATCGCCGCCTTGGCCGCCGCGAGCGCCCGCGACGCACCGCCGGTGAACTGCCCGGCCCACCGCCTGGCCGCCTCGTAGACGTCGTCCGGGGCCACGACCTCGTCGACCATGCCCAGGGCCAGCGCCTCCTCGGCCTTGACGAACCGGCCGGTGTAGACGAGGTCCTTGGTCTTGCTCGGGCCGATCAGCCGCGCCAGGCGCTGGGTGCCGCCCGCGCCGGGGATGATGCCGAGCAGGATCTCCGGCTGCCCGACCTTGGCGTTGTCGCCCGCGATCCGCCGGTCGCAGCACAGCGCCAGCTCGAAGCCGCCGCCGAGGGCGAAGCCGGTGATCGCCGCGACCGTCGGCTTGGGCAGCGCCGCCACCTCGGCCAGCGAGGCCTGCAACTCGGGGGCGTAGTCGACGATGTCGCCGTAGCCCATCTCGGCGAACTCCTTGACATCGGCGCCCGCCGCGAACACCTTCGGGCCGCCGTAGACGATCACCGCCTTGACGTCGGCGCGCGCCCTGGCCTCCCGCGCCGCTTCGCGCAGCTCAGCCTGGAGCTGCCGGTTGATCGCGTTCATCGGTGGCCGGTCGAGGCGGATGGTGCCGACACCGTCCTCCACCTCGAGCCGGACGAACTCACCCACGGCCATGCCCTCCTACCGGTTCGTGTACCACGGTCGTCGCTGACCCGACCGTCGAAGGTTACTCGTCAGTACGCACTGTATGGCCAGTGCTGCGCCGGGCGAAGTAGCGGTCCCCCGACCGTTCGAGCTCCAGCGGCTGCCCGAAGGCCGCCGACAGGTTCTCGCTGGTGAGCACGTCGTCGATCAGCCCCTGTGCCACCACCTCGCCGCGGGCGAGGAGCAGCAGGTGGGTGAACCCGGGCGGGATCTCCTCCACGTGGTGGGTCACCAGCACGGTCGCGGGCGCGTCCGGGTCCATGGCCAGCTCGCTCAACCGCCCGACCAGGTCCTCGCGACCACCGAGGTCGAGCCCGGCGGCGGGCTCGTCGAGCAGCAGCAGCTCCGGGTCGGTCATCAGTGCCCGGGCGATCAGCGTGCGCTTGCGCTCGCCCTCCGACAGGGTGCCGAAGGTCCGCTCGGCCAGGTGCGCGATGCCCATCGACTTGAGCAGCCCACCCGCCCGACCGGTGTCGAGCTGGTCGTACTCCTCGCGCCAGCGCCCGAGCACCGCGTACCCGGCGCTGACCACCACGTCGAGCACGGTCTCGTCCGGCGGAATCCGACCGCCGATCGCGGCGGTGGCGAAGCCGACCCTGGTGCGCAGCTCGAACACGTTCACCCGGCCCATCCGCTCGCCGAGGACGTGCACCACCCCCGCGGTCGGGTGCAGCTCCGCCCCGGCGAGCCGCAGCAGCGTCGTCTTGCCCGCGCCGTTGCCGCCGAGGACCACCCAGCGCTCGTCCAACTCGACCTGCCAGTCGATGCCCCTGAGCAGGTCGTTGCCGCCGCGGCGGACACCCACGTCCGCCAGGTGCAGCACCAGGTCGTCGAGGTCGTCGAGGTCGCCGTGCGTCTCGGGGCCGCTGCCGGGCTGGATCTGGTCCGTCACACCGGCCATTCTGCCTCTGCGGCCCCCCGGCCTCCCCGCGCGGGGCTTGCCGACCCGTGCGGCCGTTTTGACCGGGTGCGCAACCGGGCTGTCCCCCGGTGGGACGATCCGCGTCTACTCGTGGCCAACGCACAGACAGGAGCGGGTGATGGCGTCGGGATACACGGTGAACACCACCAGCCTCGCGATCAGGGTCGGCGAGCTGAACGCGGTGGCCGACTCGGTGGGCGAGGTGATCTCGACGCTGAACGCCGCGGGCGGCGACCTGGGGCCGGGCGAGATCACCGCCGCGGTCACCGAGGTCATCGACCAGTGGCAGCAGAACCTGGGGAAGATGCGCGACAAGATCGGCACGATCGCCGACAACGTCCGCGGCGCGGTGGCCAACTACGAGTCCGTCGAGCAGGGGGGCCGCGACCGGATGATGGCCCTGGCCGACGAGACCGTCGCCGAGCAGCTCGTCCAGGGCCTGGTGCGCAACGCCCCCGACGTGCAGGTGGCCAACCAGCACTCCCGGCAGGGGCAGGGCGGCTCGACCGGCGGCGGCAGGAGGCACCGATGAGCAGGCCGGGCTTCCCCGCGCTGGGCTTCGACCCGACACCGGGTGAGAGCAGCTCCGTGCAGGCGGTGCTGCTGTCCATGGCCTCGGCCCAGCAGGCCATCGCCACCACCCTGCCCCGGTTGCAGGACGCCGCGAAGATCACCGACTCGGCGGACTGGGGCGGCAGCGCCGCCGAGGAGTTCAGCGACCACGGCGACGACCTGCCGCAGGCCCTGGGCAAGGGCGGCGAGTCGCTGGGCGCGGCCACCAAGGCGCTGAGCACCTGGTCCGGGCAGTTGATGGCCAACCAGGCCAAGGCCGACGAGCTGGAGGCCAAGGCCAAGAAGATCAGGAAGGACCTCGAGGCGGCCGAGGCCGACCTGGAGTCCGCCGCGGCGGCCGTTCCGCACGACACCGGCCACCCGCGGTACCGGGAGCGGTACGACGCCTTCCTCACCGCGAACGAGGCGTGCGGCCGGCTCGACGACGCGCTGCGCAAGGTGCTCGACGACGCCGAGCGGCTGCGGGCCAAGCACCTGCGCGAGGCCAACAGCGCCGCCGCGGGCATCCGGGGCGGCCCCGACGACGCCTTCGAGCCCGAGAACGACTCCTGGTACGTGCAGGCCTTCGACGGCACCGCGATCGCGGCCGACGCGGTCTCGCTGGCCACGGGGGCGGCCGCGGCGGGCCTGGCGGCCACCGGCGTCGGCCTCCCGGCCGCCGCGGTCGCCGAGGGGATCTCGACCGCCTCGGGCGCGGTCGGGTCCGTGGCGGGCCTGGGGCAGCAGTTGTCCGGGTCCAGGAACGCCCCCGGGTGGACCAGCACGCTGCTCGGCCTGGGCACCAGCGTGATCCCCGGCGGCGGCACGGTGGCGGCGGGGGTGCGCTCCGCGGGCAAGGCCGCGTTCAAGCGCGGGGAGAAGGTGGCGGCCCGCCAGATCGCCAAGGACATGCGGGGGGCGCTGACCGACGGCGGCGTCCCCGGGCTGGTCGACGACGCCAGGGCCGTCCGGGAGAAGGGCCTGACCCGCAAGGTGCGCCGGGACCTCATCGATGCCGGGCGCGCGGCGGCCAAGAAGGACCCGGACCTGCTCGAACGGTTGTCGAAGGTCCCCACCCCGCAGCGGCGCGAGGTCTGGTTGGAGCTGGGCAGGAGCGAGCGGCAGCGCGAGGGCCTGGTCAGCGCCGTCGACCACACCCAGAAGCTGGCCGAGAAGGCGGGGGTCGAGCTGTCGGAGGAGCAGAAGGACCGACTGGCCCTGCTGCGGGTGGCCATGAACCCGACCGGCGACGCGGTCGACCAGGCGGTCACCGACAAGATCAGCGGCACCCTGAGCGGCGACAAATGATCATCTCGACGCCCCCGGACGTGGTCCGGCGCATCCCCCTCGACAGCCGGGACACGGCGGTGCGCGAATTCGCCCAGGCCATCGCGGGCATCCGGCCCGCGGCGGCGGCCGACCTGGAAGCGCTCGCGGGCGAGGCGGTCGACGCCGCGCTGCGCGAGGGCGCGGTGCTGCTGGCCGTGGTGGAACCCCAGGACGCCGCCCCCGCGCTGCTCACCGGTGTCCCGCTGGACGCCCCGCCGTCCTGGGACCAGGACTCGGCGGAAGCGCTGCGCGACTCGGTGGAGGACCTGGCGGGCCCGGACGTGCGGGAGACGGTCGTGGTGGAGACCGGCCTGGGCCCGGCGGTGATCGCCCAGCGGGTGCCCGGCCCCGAGCAGGTCCGCGACCGCCGCCCGCTGACCCTGCAACTGCAGGCGTTCATCCCGGAGCCGGGGACGGGCCGGATGCTGCTGCTCACCCTCGCCTGCCCGTCGCTGACCGGCTGGGCGGCCCACCAGCAGCTCTTCGGGCAGATCGTGGCCGCCGCGGGTCCGGGACCGGCCGAGTGGGACACCGGTTTCGGCCCGGTCGGCTTCACCCCCGCCCTCGCCGCGACCGGCAGACCCCCGGCCCCCGCCATCCCCGACCCCACCACCCCCGACCCCGCCGCCTCCCAGCCCAACCCGGCAGCCGGGGCCGCCGCCTCCCAGCCGCATCCGGCAACCGCGATCCCCGCCTCTTCCCGGCCAGGCCAAGCGACCGGGAGCCCCGCCTCCTCCCGGCCAGGCCAAGCAGCCGCCTCTTCCCAGCCAGGTCAGGCGGCCGGGGCCGCCGCCCCCTCCCGGCCGGGTCCGGCGGCCGAGCAGGTCCGTCCCGCGGTGTCCCGGCGCCCGCGCGGGCGCCCGGCGGTCGACGAGGAGGAGTCGTTCGAGCACCACACCTTCCGGCTGACCTGAGCCCGGGGGGCGATTTCGCTCACTCACCGCCGCCACCGCCCTCGATCGTCCGGCCGAGCTGAGCGAGGATGGACGGGTGTCCCACACTGACCCGCGCACGCTGCCCGGCCACCCGTTCCCCCTCGGCGCCCACCCGGAGGCGGGTGGTGTCCGGTTCGCGGTGGCCAGCTCGGTGGCCGAGTCGGTCGAGCTGTGCCTGGTCGGCGACGGGGACGACGCCCCGGTGGAGCAGCGGATCGAGCTGACCGAGCGCACCTTCGGCATCTGGCACGCCCTGGTCCCCGGCATCACCCCGGGCCAGCGCTACGGCTACCGGGTGCACGGCCCGTGGGAGCCGGGCCGGGGCATCCGGTGCAACCCGGCGAAGCTGCTGGTCGACCCGTACGCCCGGCGGATCACCGGCACCGTCGGCGACCTCGCCGCGGTCCGCGCCCACCGCGGCGACGCGCTGACCGGCGCCCCCTCCCGGCTCGACTCGCGCGGCTCGGTCCCGCTGTCGGTGGTGGCCGCCGCGGGCGGCTCGGCCACCGGTGCCCGCCCGGACGTGCCGTTCGAGGAGACGGTGGTCTACGAGCTGCACGTGCGCGGCTTCACCAAGCTGCACCCGGAGGTGCCCAAGCACCAGCGCGGCACCTACCTGGGCATGGCGCACCCGGCGGTCATCGAGCACCTGGTGCGCCTCGGGGTGACCGCGGTCGAGCTGCTGCCGGTGCACAGCCACTCCGACGAACCGATGCTGCTGCGCTCGGGCAGGCACAACTACTGGGGCTACTCGACGCTGGGCTTCCTGGCACCGCACGAGGGCTACGCGTGCAGGCCGGGCCACGAGGTCGAGGAGTTCCGCACCATGGTGGCGGCGCTGCACGCCGCGGGCATCGAGGTGATCCTCGACGTCGTCTACAACCACACCTGCGAGGGCGGCGTCGACGGCCCGACGCTGTCCATGCGCGGCCTGGACGCCCCGGCCTACTACCTGCTCGACGACGCGGGCCGCGACATCGACCTGACCGGCTGCGGCAACACCCTCGACCCCGGCTCGCCGACGGTGGTGCGGCTGGTGACCGACTCGATGCGCTACTTCGCCACCGAGCTGGGCGTCGACGGCTTCCGGCTCGACCTGGCCAGCGCGCTGGGCCGCCCCCGCGGCGGTGCCTTCGACCCGAACTCGACGCTGCTCACCGCCATCACCACCGACCCGGTGCTGTCCAACCGCAAGCTGATCGCCGAACCGTGGGACGCCACCGGCGAGGGCTACCGGGTGGGCGGCTTCGGCGGGCAGTGGGCGGAGTGGAACGGCCGCTTCCGCGACGGCGCCCGCGACTTCTGGCGCGGCGCCACCGGCCCGCGCGACCTGGCCTACCGGCTGTCGGGGTCGTCGGACCTGTACGCGGGCAGCGGCAGGCGCCCGTGGGCGTCGATCAACTTCATCACCGCCCACGACGGCTTCACCCTGCGCGACCTGGTGTCCTACGACCACAAGCACAACCAGGAGAACGGCGAGCACAACCGCGACGGCACCGACGACAACCGCTCGTGGAACTGCGGAGCGGAGGGCGAGACGGGCGACCCGACCGTGCTGGCCCTGCGCGACCGGCAGGCCCGCAACCTGCTGGGAACCCTGCTGCTGTCCACCGGCACCCCGATGCTGTGCGCGGGCGACGAGCGCTGGCGCACCCAGCACGGCAACAACAACCCCTACTGCCTGGACAACCACACCTCCTGGTTCGACTGGGCGGTCGACGAGCGCGCCGAGGACCTGCTCGCCTTCACCCGGCGCCTCACCGCGCTGCGCGCGGAGTCCCCCGCCCTGCGCCAACCGCACTTCTTCGACGGCAGGCCCACCCGCTCCGGCGAACCGGACCTGGTGTGGTTCCGCGCCGACGGCGAGGTCATGACCGACGAGGACTGGTTCGACGAGGGCAACCGCACCCTCGGCATGTGGATCGACGGCTCGGAGTGCCTGTCGCGCAACCGGGACGGCGAGCTGGTCGCCGACGACTCGTGGTTGCTGCTCCTGCACTCCGGCCCGGACGCCGTCGAGCTCACCCTGCCGTCGCAGCGCTACGGCGAGTGCTTCGTCCCGGTGCTCGACAGCGGCACCCCGCGCGGGGTGCCCGCCGCCGCCGACCCGTTGTCGCCGGGCAAGGCCATGGTGCTCACCGGGCGCACATTGCTCCTGTTGCGAGCCCCGCGTACCAATCAGTGAGAAGCCTGGTGAATTCCTCCCGCCCCGTGCCAGCATCGCCCCGTGACCAGGTCCGCGACGTTGTTCACGTGGTGCGACCGCACGATCGACCTCCTGCTGGTGGCGTCGTGCGGCTGTAGCGCCACGCGGTGCGCCCACCCGCCGGACCCCCCGGCCTGAACCGGGCGCACCGCGTTCCGCCGTCGCAGCACGACACGACCCGGGAGCGCGCGCCATGACCACCTCGACCTCCGACCTGGACATCCACCCCCGCTTCGCCGTCCCGCGGCTGCGGGAACTGATCTCCCCCCGAAGTCCACTCTGGACCCCGGCTGAACTCCGCGACCTCACCACCGCGGTGAGCACCGATCTACAGCAGCAACTCCTCTCAACGGTCCGCTTCTCCAGCCCCCAGCGCTGGTGGGCCCGCCTCGCCGTCACCGACGAGGTCGAGCTGTGGTTGCTGTCCTGGCTCCCCGGCCAGGGCACCGCCCCGCACGACCACGGTGGGGCCTCCGGCTCGTTCACCGTGCTCCTGGGTGAACTGGCGGAGACCTACCGCTACCCGTCCGGCCCGATCCGCCACCGCCTGCACACCACCGGGTCGGCACTCGGCTTCGGCCAGGGCCGAGCCCACCGGGTGCAGAACCTGGGCACCACGATGGCCGCGAGCGTGCACGCCTACTCCCCACCGCTGGTCCCCACCCGCGAGTACGCCAGCCTGCGCGACGTCCCCGCCGAAATCCCACCCCTCCCCACCCAGCGCACCGCCCGATGACCACCCCGCCCCACCCCGGGAGCCCCACATGAGCGGCGTCGACGACCAACTCGCCCAGGCCAGAGCCGAACTCGACCGGGTCGACCCCGCCAGGGCCGACGAACTGCGCCGGGCAGGCGCGGTCTTCGTCGACATCCGCCCGCTGACCAACCGGGCGGCCGAGGGCGAAATCCCCGGCGCGGTCCCGGTGGAGCGCATCCACCTGGAATGGCGCCTCGACCCGCACGGCGACCACCGCATCCCCGGCTTCACCGAGGACACAACGGTCGTGGTGCTCTGCAACGAGGGCTACGCCTCCAGCTTCGCCGCCCGCGACCTCAAGCGGGTGGGCCTCCCCCACGCCACCGACCTCATAGGCGGCTTCCGCGCCTGGCAGGCAGCAGGCCTGCCGGTACAGGAAGGCGGCACCCCCGCCATCCCCTGACCCCGCCACCCTCGGCGCCACCATGCAAGCCCGCAGCACGACATGCTTGAGCAGCCACACGGCCCTGGCGCGGCGAACTCAGGTTGGTCTCGCCGGGAGGAACGGCAGACGAGACCACTGCAAAGCACCTCCGGTCGTGACGCCCCGAGTCCAGGCGTTCGCCGGAACAGCGTCCAGGCAAGGCAGCCACAGAGCACGCGCCACCTCCACCTGGCCGCAACCGGCCTAGCCGCCACCGGCAGGTGGGGCGCCAGTCGGGTGGGGCGCAGGTGGTGCGGGCGGGGGGGTTGGCGGCGCACGGGTGGCGAGCGGGGCTGGCGGGGCGCGGGTGGCGCGTGGGCGGGGCGTGGCGGGTGGCGGGTAGCGGGTAGCGGGTAGCGGGTAGCGGGTAGCGGGTAGCGGGTAGCGGGTAGCGGGTAGCGGGTAGCGGGTAGCGGGTAGCGGGTAGCGGGTGGTCCGGCTGGCCGGTGAGGTGGACAGCCTGTAGCGCCGTGGCGCGGGTGGCCGGGGCGGGGGCGGGGAACCCCGGGCGGGTGTGGCGCGTCTGCGTCGTGTGTCGATCCCGCGTGTGTTGCGCCATCCTCTTCCGCTGTTGGTGATCGGGGGCGGGGTTCTGCTGTGGTTCGTCGACGGGACAGCGGGTGGGGTCGGGTGGGGGTTGTTCGGGCTGTTGTGCGGGTTGCTCGTCGGGTTGGCCGCCTTGCAGGTTGGGATGCTCGTGGGTGCGGTGGCGCTGGGCGTTCGGGTGCACAGGGTCGTGATCGGGGTGGGCAACAGGCTCGCCGACTGGACCACGCCCCGGCGGGTCGTGTCGGTGCGTGCGGTGCCGCTGTTGCTGTCGGTGGCGGTGGGGCCGGGGAAGGCGCCCGCGCGCAAGCGGATGTGGGGTGCGGCGCTGTGTTCCGCACTGGTCGGTCTGGCGGTCGTCGCGGTGGCCATCGTGTTCGCGCTTTCCTCTCGGAACGGGTTCTGGATCGGGGCGGCGCTCGGTTGCGCCTACACCGTGGGGACGGGGTTGCTGCCGCGCAGGACGGCGGCTTCGACGTCGACGGGGTGGTACCTGCTGCGGCTGCCCAAGGTCACCGGGGTGCGCGCCCGGCAGCTCGATGCGGCCCCGCTGGTCGGCCGGGCGGTCGACGCGGCCCAGGAGGGGCACCTGGAGGTCGCCGCCGCGTTGGCCGCCGAACTGGCCGAGACCCACCCGGGCCTCCGGACGGCAACCGCCGCGCGAATTCTGGTGATGGAGGCCGAGGGCCGGTACGCCGAGGCGCTCATGCTGGCCATGGCACTGGCCGGGGACGCCGAGCAGACACCGCAGGAGGCCGCCGTGTCCTTCGCCGCCCTGGCCGGGCTGGCCTGCGCCACGGTCGAGGCGGGGCACCTCGACGCGGAACTCGGGTTGGGCACGGCGGTCCAGGCCTTCGAGAACGCCGAGACGCTGGGCTACCCGGCGCACAAGCTCAACGGCTCCCGCGCGCTGCACGAGCTGTTGCTCGGCAACACCGGCAAGGCCATCTCACTGGCCCGCCTCGCCGCCGACTCCGGTGATGACCGGCTCGGCCGCGCCGACGACCTGGCCACGCTCGCCAGGGCGCACATGGCGGCGGGCGACAACCGGGCCGCCCGCGCGGCGCTGGGCGAGGCCGAACGGCTGGTGCCGTGGTGGCCCAGGGTCGCGGCTACCCGCTCCCGGCTCGATCTCGTCTGACGGGTCTGCCCGGCTGCTCCGACCCGGCCTCCGACCGGTGGTTCCGACCTGTCTGAACGCACTCTCCCATGAGGACTGTCCTTTCTCTTCCCTCCACCTCGGGTCTGACGCCCGAGGTGGACACGTGTTCGACTGTACCGAGGTTCGAGGCGGTGTGAGGTGCGGAAACGAGTCTTCACTCGATGGTGGGACATCCCTCGCAACCGGCCGGGAGGTCGGGCATCCTCGAATCAGGGGCAGCCACAGCGGCGGGTGGCGACGGCACGAGCGGCACCACACACGACACCACAGACGAGAGGCGACGGGATGGACACTGACTGACGCGGTCCACTGCGGACGGACGCGGAATTCGGCCTGATGACCGGGAAAGCAGACCGGGTCGGTCCGAACGCGGAGGTTCGGACCGACCCGGTCTTTGACGCTGACCCGCCGGGTGCCGATCAGGCCCCGGTCTCGGGTCCGACTCAGGCGAGGACCACCTTGCCCAGCTCCGCGGGCGTGGCGAGGAGGTTGTGCTTGGGCAGGACCCGGGCGGTCACACCGAGGGCTCCCGCGTGGGGCAGCGGGAGTTCGACGGTGTACCGGCCCGCGGCGACGGGGTGCATGGTCGCGGTGACGACATCGGAGAGCTCGTCGGTGTCGCCGACCCGCCCGACCACGGCCTGCACCTCGACGTCGTCGGGGGTCAGGCCCGCGAGGTCGACGGTGGCGTGCACGTGGACGCGGTCGCCGATGACCGGGGTCTGCCCCTCGTCCAGGCTCAGCTCGCAGTCGACGACGCGGACCTGCTGCCACGCACCGGAGAGCCTGCCCCGGTACGCGGCGAGGTCGCGGGCGACGCGGAAGTCGTCGGACTGGGCCAGGGCGCCCGCGGTGGCGGCGGGGGCGTAGGCGGACTCGACGTACTCGCGCACCATCCGGGAGGCCTGCACCTGCGGGCCGAGCGAGGACAGGGTGTGCCGGACCATCGACATCCAGCGGGTGGGGACCCCGGCGGCGTCGCGGTCGTAGTACAGCGGGGCGACCTGGGAGCCGAGCAGTTCGTAGAGCGCGGCGGCCTCGAGGTCGTCGCGGCGGACGGGGTCGTTGACGCCGTCGGCGGTGGGGATGGCCCAGCCGTTGCTGCCGTCGTAGAACTCGTCCCACCAGCCGTCGCGGATGGAGAGGTTGAGACCGCCGTTGAGGGCGGCCTTCATGCCGGAGGTGCCGCAGGCCTCCAGCGGGCGCATGGGGTTGTTGAGCCAGACGTCGCAACCCCAGTACAGGTACCGGGCCATGGACATGTCGTAGTCGGGGAGGAATGCGATGCGGTGACGCATGCCGACGTCGTCGGCGAAGCGGACGATCTGCTGGATGAGGGCCTTGCCGCCATCGTCGGCGGGGTGCGACTTGCCCGCCACGACGAGCTGCACCGGGCGGTCCGGGTGCAGCAGCAGGGCCCGCAGCCGGTCGGGGTCGCGCAGCATGAGGGTCAGGCGCTTGTAGGTGGGCACGCGGCGGGCGAAGCCGACGGTGAGCACGTCGGGGTCGAACACCGAGTCGGTCCAGCCCAGTTCCAGGGCGGAGGCGCCGCGCTGGAGCCAGGCGGCGCGGACCCGGCGGCGGACCTCGCCGACCAGGCGCTCGCGGAGGCCGCAGCGCAGTTCCCACAGCTTCGCGTCGGAAACCGAGGCGTCCGCGATGTCGGCGCCGGGGGTCTCCGGGTCGCCGATGAGGGTGGTCATCTCCTTGGCCGCCCAGGTCGGGCCGTGCACACCGTTGGTGACCGAGGTGATCGGCACCTCGTCGGTGTCGAAGCCGGGCCACAGGGCGCCGAACATGCTGCGGCTGACCGCGCCGTGCAACCGGGAGACGCCGTTGGCGCGCTGGGCCAGGCGGAGTCCCATGTGCGCCATGTTGAACATGCCGGGGTTCTCCTCGGCACCGAGCGCCAGGACCCGGCGCAGGTCGATCCCGGGAAGGAGGGATTCGTCGCCGAAGTAGTGCTGGACGAGGTCGACCGGGAAGCGGTCGATGCCCGCAGGGACCGGGGTGTGCGTGGTGAACACCGTGCCCGCCCGCACCGCCGACAGCGCCTGGTCGAAGTCGAGGCCCTGGCTGGAGACCAGTTCGCGGAGGCGTTCGAGGCCGAGGAAGCCCGCATGGCCCTCATTGGTGTGGAAGACCTCGGGTTGGGCGGTGCCGGTCAGCTCGCAGTAGGTGCGGACCGCCCGGACGCCGCCGACGCCCGCGAGGATCTCCTGGCGGATGCGGTGGTCCTGGTCGCCGCCGTAGAGGCGGTCGGTGACCCCGCGCAGGTCGTCGGAGTTCTCCTCGATGTCGGAGTCGAGCAGCAGCAGCGGCACCCGGCCGACGTTGGCCTTCCAGATCCGGGCGCGCAGCACCCGGCCGCCGGGCATCGCCACGTGCACCAGGATCGGGGTGCCGGAGGGCTCGGTGAGGGGTTCGAGCGGGAGGCCGCTCGGGTCGATCACCGGGTAGTGCTCGACCTGCCAGCCGTCCAGCGACAGCGACTGGCGGAAGTAGCCGGAGCGGTAGAGCAGGCCGACGCCGATCAGCGGGACGCCGAGGTCCGACGCCGCCTTGAGGTGGTCGCCCGCGAGGACGCCGAGGCCGCCGGAGTAGTTGGGCAGCGCCTCGGTGACGCCGAACTCCATCGAGAAGTAGGCGATGGAGTCGGGCATCCGGGTGCCGTTCAGCTCGGCTGCCCGGTGCTGGTACCACCGGGGTTCGCGGAGGTAGCGGCGCAGGTCGTCGGCGACCTCGGCGACCCGGGCCAGGAACGCGTCGTCGGTGGCCAGCACCTCCAGCCGCTCGGCCGGGACCTGGGCGAGCAGGTGCAGCGGGTCGCCGCCGACCCGTTCCCAGATCGCCTGGTCGACCGCGGCGAACAGGTCCTGGGTCGGCGGGTGCCAGGTCCACCTCAGGTTCGTGGCGAGGGTGCCCAGGTCGGCGAGCGCCGCGGGCAGACCGGCGCGGACAGTGAATCGACGTACGGCTTTCACGCTGACCGACCCTAGCGGCGAACCTGGATCGAGCAAGCCACCCCGCCGAACCACCCGGCCCGAGAGCGGGGGCTACGCGACAGTAACGAAAGAAGCGGGGGAGGGGCGCGCGTGCGACGGACAGGTTGCCGGGAGGTGGCTGCGGAGCGGTTGGGGTAACAGGGAGTCAGGAACCGGAGGGGCGCGGTGGTGCCTATGGGGGAAGCTCGGCGCGGGGTCGCGCCGGGGCGGTTGAGGGGCGGGCCGGGCGGGGTACGTCTTCGAGCAATGCCTGGGTTTTCGGATGGGGAGGTCGGTGTGTGCGACTGGATCGAGCAAGGCAGACTGGGGGCAAGCACCCGCGACCGAGAGGAGCCTGACCGGTGAGCGGTCGCCTGGGCATCGATGACGTCTCCCCGATCGTGTCGAACGGTCGTTACCCCTCCAAAGCCGTTGTGGGGGAACACATCCCGATCGAGGCGACCGTCTGGCGCGAGGGCCACGACGCGGTCGCCGCGACGGTCACCTGGCGCGGACCGGGTGACGCCCGCGCCCGCCGGACGCGGATGCGCTCGCTCGGCAAGGACACCGACCGGTTCGCCGCCGACGTGGTGCCCGACGCCGAGGGGCTGTGGACGTTCCGGGTGGACGCCTGGTCCGACCCGTGGAGCACGTGGCGGCACGCCGTCGAGGTGAAGGTGGCGGCCGGGCAGGACGCCGACGAGCTGGCCAACGACCTGGAGATCGGGGCGCGGCTGGTCGAGCGGGTGGGCAGGCGGCCCGACCGCAGCGTCGAGCGCAAGCTGCTGATCTCCGCCGCGCGGGCGCTGCGCGACACCACCGTGCCCCTCCCGGCGCGGATCGCGGAGGCGCTGTCGGAGTCGGTGCAGCGGGTGATGACCGAGCACCCGGTGCGCGAGCTGGTGACCAAGGGCAAGGCGTACCAGATCCTGGTCGACCGCAAGGCCGCCCTCTACGGTTCCTGGTACGAGTTCTTCCCGCGTTCCACCGGCGGGGTGGACGCGGCGGGCAACCCCGTGCACGGCACGTTCCGCACCGCGACCAAGGAGCTGGACCGGGTCGCGGCCATGGGCTTCGACGTGGTCTACCTGCCGCCGATCCACCCGATCGGCGAGGTCAACCGCAAGGGGCCGAACAACAGCGTCGTGTCCGAGCCCGGTGACGTCGGCTCCACCTGGGCGATCGGGTCCTCCGACGGCGGGCACGACGCCATCCACCCGCAGCTCGGCGACTTCGACGACTTCGACGCGTTCGTGGCCAGGGCCAGGGAGCTGGACCTGGAGGTCGCGCTGGACTTCGCGCTCCAGTGCGCGCCGGACCACCCGTGGGTGAGCAAGGCCCCGGAGTGGTTCACCACCCGCCCCGACGGCACCATCGCCTACGCGGAGAACCCGCCGAAGAAGTACCAGGACATCTACCCGGTCAACTTCGACAACGACCCCGAGGGCATCTACGCCGAGTCGCTGCGGGTCGTGCTGCTGTGGGTGAGCCACGGCGTCAAGGTGTTCCGAGTGGACAACCCGCACACCAAGCCGCCGGACTTCTGGGAGTGGCTGATCCGGCAGGTGAAGGCGCAGCACCCGGACGTGCTGTTCCTGGCCGAGGCGTTCACCCGCCCGGCGCGGCTCTACGGGTTGGCGAAGCTGGGCTACACCCAGTCCTACACCTACTTCACCTGGCGGACGGCGAAGTGGGAGCTGACCGAGTTCGGCCAGGAGATCGTCGCGCACGCGGACGAGTCGCGGCCGAACCTGTTCGTCAACACCCCCGACATCCTGCACGAGTCGTTGCAGCACGGTGGGCGGGCGATGTTCGCCATCCGGGCGGCGCTGGCGGCGACGATGTCCCCCACCTGGGGGGTGTACTCCGGTTACGAGCTGTTCGAGAACGAGGCCGTGAAGCCGGGCAGCGAGGAGTACCTGGACTCGGAGAAGTACCAGCTCCGGCCGCGCGACTACGCGACGGCGCTGGCCGAGGGGCGGTCGCTGCAACCGTGGCTGACCCGGCTCAACGCGATCCGCCGGGCGCACCCGGCGTTGCAGCAGCTACGGACGCTGACCTTCCACACCGTGGAGAACGACGGGCTGATCGCCTACTCCAAGGTCGACCCGGCGACCGGGGACACCGTGGTGGTCGTGGTGACGCTCGACCCGAACACCACCCAGGACGGCTGGCTGTGGCTGGACTGGAAGGCGCTCGGCCTCGAGCCCGACCGCACCTACCAGGTCCACGACGAGGTGTCGGGGCAGACCTGGGAGTGGGGCTCGTCGATCGGCAACTACGTCCGGCTCGACCCGTGGCAGGCCGTGGCGCACATCGTGCACATCCGCCGGTAGCGGGGCGGTGGGACGGGGATCGCCGGGTGCCGGGAGGCGCTCGGCGGTTCCGCGCTGTCCTGCCGCGGCAGGGTTCGGCTGTGCGTCTGTCCGGGTGGATCGCGTCCACGACGCTTGAACCGGCCGTCCCCGTGGTAGCTCATCGGGGACGCGCCCGGAACACCGTCGAGACCCCCGGGTGCGGGACAAAGCCGGAGCGCGAGGTCAGGGCAGGGTCGGGAGTGCGTGCCGAGTGGACGTGGTGTACGCATTGCCAACCGACAACGACGACGGTGACAGGGCGACTTAGCATGACGGTTGACAACGACGCCGCGCCGGACGCGGCACTGGGGCTCGAGGGCGTTCCGCACACGGGTGAATCGGTGACCGCCGACGGCCACCTGGTGGAGCCGCAGGCCGAGGACTTCACCTCCGCCCGCCAAGCGCCCCCTGACTTCGAGTGGTACAAGAGCGCGGTCTTCTACGAGGTGCTGGTCCGCGCGTTCAACGACTCCGACGGCAACGGCACCGGCGACCTGCGCGGGCTGGCCGACAAGCTGGACTACCTGCAGTGGCTCGGGGTGGACTGCCTCTGGCTGCCCCCGTTCTACGCGTCGCCGCTGCGTGACGGCGGGTACGACATCTCCGACTTCCGGGCGGTGCTGCCGGAGTTCGGGACGGTCGAGGACTTCAGCTACCTGCTCGACCAGGCCCACCGGCGAGGTATCCGGGTGATCACCGACCTGGTGCTCAACCACACCTCGGACGCGCACCCGTGGTTCCAGGAGGGGCGCAACCACCCGGACGGCCCCTACGGCGACTACTACGTCTGGTCCGACACCGATGAGCGCTACTCCGACGCGCGGATCATCTTCGTCGACACCGAGACGTCGAACTGGACGTATGACCCGGTGCGCGGGCAGTTCTACTGGCACAGGTTCTTCTCGCATCAGCCGGACCTCAACTACGAGAACCCCGAGGTCCAGGAGGCGATGCTGGACGTCCTGCGGTTCTGGCTGGACATCGGCATCGATGGGTTCCGCTTGGACGCGGTGCCGTACCTGTTCGAGGAGGAGGGCACCAACTGCGAAAACCTCCCCCGCACGCACGAGTTCCTGAAGAAGTGCCGCAAGGTCGTCGACGACGAGTACCCGGGTCGGGTGCTGCTGGCGGAGGCGAACCAGTGGCCCGCGGACGTGGTGGAGTACTTCGGCGACCCGGAGATCGGTGGCGACGAGTGCCACATGGCGTTCCACTTCCCGCTGATGCCGCGGATCTTCATGGCGGTGCGCCGGGAGTCGCGGTTCCCGATCTCGGAGATCCTGGCGCAGACCCCGGCGATCCCCGGCGGGGCGCAGTGGGGCATCTTCCTGCGCAACCACGACGAGTTGACCCTCGAGATGGTCACCGACGACGAGCGCGACTACATGTACGCGGAGTACGCCAAGGACCCGCGGATGAAGGCCAACATCGGCATCCGCCGCAGGCTGGCGCCGCTGCTGGACAACGACCGCAACCAGCAGGAGCTGTTCACCGCGCTGCTGCTGTCGCTGCCGGGCTCGCCGGTGCTGTACTACGGCGACGAGATCGGCATGGGCGACAACATCTGGCTGGGTGACCGCGACGCGGTGCGCACCCCGATGCAGTGGTCGCCGGACCGCAACGCCGGGTTCTCCCGGTGCGACCCGGGGCGGCTGTACCTGCCCGCGATCGCCGACCCGGTGTACGGGTTCCAGGCGGTCAACGTCGAGTCGCAGATGAACAACACGTCGTCGCTGCTGCACTGGACGCGGCGGATGCTGCAGGTGCGCACCGAGCACACCGCGTTCGGCAAGGGCGACTTCACCGAGCTGGGCTCCTCGAACCCGAGCGTGCTGGCGTACCTGCGCAGGCACACCCGCCCGGACGGCACCGAGGACATGGTCATCTGCGTCAACAACCTCTCCCGGTTCCCGCAGCCGGTTGAGCTGCACCTGTCCGAGTTGGAGGGGCGCATCCCGGTGGAGTTGACCGGCGGCGTCCGGTTCCCGGCGATCGGTGAGCTGCCGTACCTGCTCACCCTCCCCGGTCACGGTTTCTACTGGTTCCAGATCACCGATCCCCAGGAGGAGGGCGAACCTCAGTGAGCACCCGACCCCTACACGCCGTGGCGTCCCTGACGGACGACCTGCGCACGTGGCTGCCCGCGCAGCGCTGGTTCGCGGCGAAGGGGCGGGACCTCACCGACGTCCGGGTCGAGCGCGCCGTCGGCCTGGCCGACGGCGATCCCGCGCTCGTGCACGCCCTGGTGGAGGCCAACGGCGAGCTGTACCAGGTGCTGATCGGTGTGCGCGCCGAGCTGCCCGACCACCTGGCGCCGTTCGCGATAGGGCAGTTGGGCGAGTCGCACGCCTACGACGCCACGCACGACCCGGAGCTGATGTCCGGGCTCATCGACCTGATGTCCAAGGGCGCGGACCTCGGCGGGCTGAGCTGGCGGGCCGAGCCCGGGGTCGAGCTGCTGACCGGGCTGCGGGCGCGGCCGATCGGGGTGGAGCAGAGCAACACCTCGGTGGTGTTCGGCTACCACTACATCCTCAAGCTGTTCCGCAGGCCGGTCCTCGGCGCCAACCGCGACGTCGACCTGCACCGGGCGCTGTGGGCGGCGGGCAGCAAGCAGATCGCGCAGCCGGTGGGGGTCGTCGAGGGCGCGGGGGCGGTGCTCGGCTTCGCCCAGCGCTTCCTCGGCGATTCCGCCGAGGGCTGGGCGACGGCCACCGCCAGCGTGCGCGACCTGCTGGCCGAGGGCGACCTGCACGCCCGCGAGGTCGGCGGCGACTTCGCGGGCGAGGCGTCGCGGCTGGGGGCGGCGGTGGCGCAGGTGCACGCCGACCTGGCCACCACCCTGGGCAGCGACGTGATCGACGCGGCCGGGATGGAGTCGTCGCTGGCGCAGATGCACCGGCGGCTCGACGAGGTGCTGCTGGAGGTGCCCGCGCTGGCCGAGCACGAGTCGACGGTGCGGGCGGCCTTCGACGCGGTGCGCGGGGTGTCCGGGGGCATCCCGGTGCAGCACGTGCACGGTGACCTGCACCTGGGCCAGGTGCTGCGCACCACGGCGGGCTGGGTGCTGATCGACTTCGAGGGCGAGCCCGCGGCGGCGCCGGAGGAGCGGGTGCTGACCCGCTCACCGCTGCGCGACGTGGCCGGGATGCTGCGCTCGTTCGACTACGCGGCCCTGCACCTGGTGGCCGGGGGCGAACCGGACCACCAGCAGGAGGTGCGGGCGGCGGAGTGGGCCGACCGCAACCGGGCGGCGTTCTGCGAGGGTTACGCCACCGTCGGCGGCGACCCGCGCGAGCACGCCGCGCTGCTGCGCGCGTTCGAGCTGGACAAGGCCGTCTACGAGGTGCGCTACGAGCACCGCAACCGCCCGGACTGGGTGGCGATCCCGCTGGCGGCGATCAAGCGCGCGGCGTGACCGCGCGGGCACAAGACCTTTCAGGCTGACCGATTCGGGTACCACTGGACAGCGACAGGGCCCGACGCACAGGATCGAGGTTGACTCTCTTGACGACGGACCAGATCGAGCGCCTGCTCGCCGGTACCCACCACGATCCGCACTCGGTGCTGGGTGCGCACGCCAACCCGGCGGAGCCCGGCACGGCGGTGGTCCGCGCGCTGCGGCCGAACGCGAAGTCGGTGGCGGTGCTCATCGGCCGCGACCGCCACGAACTGGCCGAGGGCCTTTCCGGGTTCTTCGAGGCCCCGGTGCCCGTGGTGCCGAACGAGTACCTGCTGGAAGTGGACTACGGCACCGGCCCGGAGCTGGTGGAGGACCCGTACCGCTGGCTGCCGACGCTGGGCGAGCTGGACCTGCACCTGTTCGGCGAGGGCAGGCACGAACGCCTGTGGGAGATCCTCGGCGCCCACCCGCGCGCCTACGACACCCCCAACGGCACGGTCACCGGCACCTCCTTCGCGGTGTGGGCGCCGACCGCGCGCGGGGTGCGGGTGTGCGGCGACTTCGACGGCTGGGACGGCCGGGCGAACCCGATGCGCTCGCTGGGCTCCTCGGGGGTGTGGGAGCTGTTCATCCCGGGTGTGCCGGTGGGCAGCCGGTACAAGTTCCGCATCCACGGCGCCGATGGCCACTGGCACGAGAAGGCCGACCCGATGGCGTTCGCCACCGAGGTCCCGCCGCAGACCGCGTCCGTGGTGACCACCTCGGCGCACACCTGGACCGACGAGGAGTGGATCGCCCGGCGCGACGCCACCGACTGGTCGGGCGCGCCGATGAGCGCCTACGAGGTGCACCTGGGTTCCTGGCGCCAGGGCCTCGGGTACCGCGAGCTGGCCCAGGAGCTGGGTGACTACCTGGTCGAGTACAACTTCACCCACGTGGAGCTGCTGCCGGTCGCCGAGCACCCGTTCGGCGGCTCCTGGGGCTACCAGGTCACCTCCTACTACGCGCCGACCTCGCGGTTCGGCACCCCGGACGAGTTCCGGGAGTTCGTCGACGCCCTGCACAACCGCGGCATCGGCGTGATCGTGGACTGGGTGCCCGCGCACTTCCCGCGCGACGCCTGGGCGCTGGCCCGGTTCGACGGCAGCCCGCTCTACGAGCACGCCGACCCGCGCCGCGGCGAGCAGCCCGACTGGGGCACCCTGGTGTTCGACTTCGGCCGCAGCGAGGTGCGCAACTTCCTGGTGGCCAACGCCCTGTACTGGATGGAGGAGTTCCACGTCGACGGCCTGCGGGTCGACGCGGTGGCCTCGATGCTGTACCTGGACTACTCGCGCAAGGACGGCGAGTGGCTGCCCAACGTCCACGGCGGCCGGGAGAACCTGGACGCGGTCAAGTTCCTCCAGGAGCTCAACGCCACCGTCTACAAGCACCACCCCGGTTCGGTGATGATCGCCGAGGAGTCCACCGCGTGGCCCGGCGTCACCAGGCCGACGCACCTGGGCGGTCTGGGCTTCGGCTTCAAGTGGAACATGGGCTGGATGCACGACACGCTCAACTACATCGGGCACAACCCGGTGCACCGGGCGTTCCACCACAACGAGGTCACGTTCTCCCTGGTCTACGCCTGGAGCGAGAACTTCGTCCTGCCGCTGTCGCACGACGAGGTCGTGCACGGCAAGGGTTCGCTGTGGACGCGGATGCCCGGCGACGACTGGAACAAGGCGGCGGGGCTGCGCGCGCTGCTGGCCTTCATGTGGGCGCACCCCGGCAAGCAACTGCTGTTCATGGGCCAGGAGTTCGGCCAGGTCCGCGAGTGGTCGGAGTCGCGCTCGCTGGACTGGGAGCTGACCGAGCAGCACTTCCACGGCGGGGTGCGCAGGCTGGTGGGCGACCTCAACGCCGTCTACCGCGACCGGCCCGCGCTCTACGCCGACGACGTCCGCCCCGAGGGCTTCTCCTGGATCGACGCCAACGACTCGGCCAACAACGTGCTCAGCTTCGCCCGGCACGGCGGTGGCGGTGACCTGGTCTGCGTGGCCAACTTCGCGGGCGCCCCGCACCTGGACTACCGGGTGGGGCTGCCCCGCGGCGGGCGCTGGCGCGAGGTCCTCAACACCGACGCGGAGGCCTACGGCGGGTCGGGGGTCGGCAACTACGGCGTGGTCACCGCCGAGGACACCCCGTGGCACGGCCGGTCGTCGTCGGCGGTGCTGAACCTGCCCCCGCAGGGCGTGGTCTGGCTGGTCCCGGAGGCCTGAGCTTCGAATCCGACCCCATCGCGCACCCGTCCTGCGGCACACTGGACGGGTGCGCACCCGTCTGCCCCGCCTCCTCCCGGCGCTGTCGCTCGCCGTGGCGCTGGTGGCCTGCACGACCACCGTGTCCGGCACGCCGGTCGGGCAGGGTTCGGTGGTGGCCCCGGACAGGGGCGGGGCGGCGGACACCTCGTTCGTGAAGAACACCGACGGCGGTGAGATCGACCGGCTGGCCGCCACCGTCGTCGACGACGTGCGGGCGTACTGGACCGACGCCTTCCCGTCCACCTTCGACACCCGGTTCGACGACCTGGCGGGCGGCTACTACTCCGTCGACACCTCCGACGCGGACAGCCCCAAGCCGCCGTGCGCGGACAGCCCGGTCGACGTGGAGGGCAACGCGTTCTACTGCCCGACCTCCGACGCGATCGCCTGGGACCGGGCGGCGCTGCTGCCGGTGCTGCGCGAGCGGTTCGGCGAGGCCGCGGTGGTGCTGGTGCTCGCGCACGAGATCGGGCACGCGGTGCAGGCGCGGACCGGGGTGGGCATGGAGCAGCGGCGGGCCGACCCGCAGGCGTTCCCGACGATCCTGATCGAGGCGATGGCCGACTGCTACGCGGGCTCGTTCGTGCGCTGGGTCGCCGACGGCAAGGCGCCGCACCTGAGCATCGAGAAGGAGCGGCTGGACTCGGCGCTGGAGTCGCTGATCAGCTTCCGCGACCCGATCGGCACCGACCAGACCGACGGCGGTGCGCACGGCGACGCCTTCGACCGGGTCTCGGCGTTCCAGGACGGTTACGACCGGGGCGCCGAGCTGTGCGCGGGGATGACCGTGGGCAACCGGGAGTTCACCCTCACCGGGTTCACCAACGCCGACGACGCCGCCCGCGGCGGCAACGTCGAGTTCGACCAGATCGTCGGCTCGATCACCCCCGGGCTCGACACCTACTTCGGCGGGCTGGTCACCAGGTCGGGCAAGGAGTGGGCCAAGCCGGAGGTGAAGGCGGTGGCGGGCAACCCCACCTGCGACGGGGGCGAGCAGGGGCCGGTGGCCTACTGCGCCACCGCCGGGACCATCGAGCTGGACGACCGCGACGACCTGCCCGGCATCCACGGCGACATCGGCGACTACGCCACCGGCACGCTGCTGGCGGGCCGCTACGCGCTGGCCGCCCGGGCGGCGGTGGGCAAGCCGCTGGACGGGGCGGACGCGCAGCGCTCGGTCGTCTGCCTGACCGGCTCGTTCACCCGGTCGCTGTTCGACTCCGCCGGGCAGTACCTGTCCCCCGGCGACCTCGACGAGGCCGTGCAGGTGCTGCTCGACTACGACTACGCGGCCCGCGACGCCAAGGGCGCGGCGATCCCCGCCGGGTTCGACCGGGTGGCCGCCTTCCGCGCGGGCTTCACCGGCGGCGACGGCAAGTGTGGGCTGGTCTGACGCCCACCGGATCACCCCCTGTTGTGAAAATCGCTCATTTCCGTGCCGCCGTGGGCTGATCGGGGTCCGCTACCGCCCACTCCCCAGTAGGGTGCAGCCATCCGGCGGCAGGCCCCTGGCCTGCGCAGAGCGAAGTGTGGGGATGACGTGCGGGCAAGGGACACCAGGATCAGGGTCGCGGTGGTGCTCACCGCCGCGGTCGCCGTCGTGGCCCAGTTGGGCGGCTGCGCGGGCACGCCGATCGAGGGCAGGGCACGCGGCGTCGGCGACATCGACGCGGGCACCGCGGCGGGCATCCCGGTGGACAACAACCAGCCCAGCGGCCCCAAGCAGGGCGTGCCGGACGCCGAGCTGGCGGTGGAGAACGCCGACGGCGGCGAGATGGACCGGCTGGCGACCAACGCGCTGGCCGACATCTACAGGTACTGGGGCGAGCGGATGCCCGCCGACTTCGACGGCCAGGAGTTCGAGCCGGTCAAGCGCCTGGCGTCCTACGACTCCGAGGGCAAGTCGATCACCCTCTGCGGGCAGAGCACCAAGCAACTGGTCAACGCGTTCTACTGCGGCCAGGACGACAGCGTCGCCTGGGACCGGGGTGTGCTGCTGCCGATGCTGGACAAGCAGTTCGGCCCGATGTCGGTGGTGGCGGTGCTCGCGCACGAAATGGGCCACGCGGTGCAGTTCCGCCTCGGTGCCAAGAGCAACATCAGCCAGGCCACGCCGACGATCGTCAAGGAGCAGCAGGCCGACTGCTACGCGGGCGGCTTCTTTCGCTGGGTGGCCGACAAGAAGTCCGAGCACTTCGACATCAACGCGGGCACCGGCCTCAACCACGTGCTGGCCACCATGTTCTTCATCCGCGACCCGGCGGGCCTGTCGGCGTCGAAGCAGGGCGCGCACGGCCTGGCGTTCGACCGGGTGTTCGCCTTCCAGGCGGGCTTCGCCGAGGGCCCCACCCGCTGCGCCCGGATGGACACCGACGAGATCAACGGCCGGATCGTGGAGAAGGAGCGCAAGGACTCCGAGATCGAGAACTCCAAGGACGGCAACGTCGACCTCAGCAAGGACGAGGTCCGCAAGCTGCTCAAGGAAAGCCTCTCGGACGCCTTCAGCGGCACCGACAGCCACCCGGAGATCACCTACGACGGCGCCGACTGCGACTCCGGCACCTCCACCCCACCGGTCTCCTTCTGCCCCGACTCCAACACCATCGCCGTCGACGCCGATGAGGTGCAGAAGATCGCCAACCCACCCAAGCGCGGCCAGGAACCGGGCGTCGACGGCGCGGGCATCGGCGACTTCGCCGCCTTCGCCGAAATCGCCTCCCGCTACTCCCTGTCGGTCCAGAAAACCGAAGGAGCCCCCCTCGACGGCGACAAGGCGGGCCTGCGCACAGCCTGCCTGACCGGCGCCTGGGCCCGCTACACCGACACCGCCACCGACGACACCGGCCGCAGACTCCGCCTCGCCGTCGGCGACCTCGACGAAGCGGTGGCGGAACTGCTCCAGGACAACAGCCTCATCGCCGCCGACGCCCAGGGCAAGCAGATCCCCTCCGGCTTCGCCCGCGTGGAGGCCTTCCGGGTCGGCTTCTTCGAAGGCAGCAAGGGCTGCGCGAGCCGCTTCAGCTAGACCCACCCCCGAGCCCGGCCAACCACCCACACACCACCGACCCGCCTGCGGCCACCCCGAAATCGGCGGCCCGGCCACCGGCCACCCGAACCCCACCGGCGCAGCAACAACCAGCCAGCCACCCCGACAACCGCCTGCCCGGCCAAGCAAATTGCCCGGGTGGGCGGATGCGCTTGCCCAACCGACCACCCCGCAACCGCCAGCCACCGCGAACCCCACCGGCGCAGCAACTCAGCCGTCCGCCCCCGAAAACCGCTGGCCCGGCTACGGCCCTGCCCGGGTGGGTGGATGTGTTTGGCCGGGGGTGGCGATCATGTGACAGCCTGCCTGGGCGGTGGGGCATCTTTTCAGCCCCACCTGACGCACTGGAGCACATGATCGCCATAGGGGCCCCGGCCAAACACATCCACCCAGCCGGGCACACCCACCAAACGACCGGCGACGAAGACAGAGCACATCCACCCGGGCACCAACGCAAAGACCCGGCGCACGGACTCAAGACACAGCGAAGGGGCCCATCCAGCGGATGGGCCCCTTCGACCACAAGATCAGTACAGGGCAGAAGCCAGGTCCCGCCGAGCCTTGATCACCCGCGGGTCATCCGAGGCGAACAGCTCGAACAACGACACCAGGTGCGTCCGCGCCCGGTCCCGGTCGTCCCCGGACGACCGCGCCACCACGGCCACCAGCCGGTCGAAAGCCTGCTCGGCGGCCTGCCCCGCCAGTTCGAGGTCGGCGGCGGCAAGCTGCGCGTCGATGTCGTCCGGTGACATGTCGGCGCGCACGATCACCGATGGGTCGGTCACCTCCGCCCGAGCCAGGAACCGCACCTGGGCGAGCGCGGCCTTCGCCTCGGCGTTGGCGGGTTCGGCGGCGATGATCGCCTCGTAGGCGGCCTCGGCACCGGCGTAGTCGCCCTGCTCGAACGCGGCCTCGGCGGCGGCGAACCGCTCGTCCTCCGGTTCCTCGACCTCGGCGGCGGCCTCGGGCACCGCCGACTCGGCCGCGGCGATCCCCGGCAACCGGTCCCGCAGCGCGTCGAGCAACCCGCTCAACCACTGCCGCACCTGCGCCTCCGGCGGCACGTCCCCGAACGCCTCCACGGGCTGCCCGCCTGCGATCGCCACCACCATCGGCACCGACTGCACCCCGAAAAGCTGCGCGATGCGCGGGTTGGCATCGATGTCGGTGCGGGCCAGAATCCACGCCCCGTTGAACTCCGCGACCAACTTCTCCAGCATCGCGGTCAACTGCTGCGCCTGCCCCGACCACCCCGCGGTCAGCGCCACGATCACCGGCACCTGCAGGGACCGCTCGACGACGTCGGCCTGGAAACTGGCCTCGGACACGTCGACGGTGAACGCCCCCGCGTCAGCGGCGGGGGCCTTGGCGGCACCGGCCGCGGCGGCGGGCGGGGCGGTCTTGGTGGCGTCCGCCCGGGCTTTGAGAGCGGACAGGTCTACGGCCCGGGAAAGGGCGGCCGACAGTGCGGCGGTCTGGCGTGGGTCTGGCCTGGTCACCCCCACATCCTGGCACGCCCCCGCCGCCACCGTTCGGGCCACCGCCCCACAGGGTGGCCACGTTCACCATCCGGACACCCACCCCAAATGTGTGAAACGGGCGAACACCACCCCACCACCAGCGCGAACACCCCCCGAGGCCCACCCCACCAGCGCGAACCCGACACCTGGTCATCCACAACCCGAACCGGGCAGCCCCCGAATCAATCCCACCACGCGGCACCGACAGAAAGCCGCATCCGCTGGAGAGTTGTCCACACCCCGGCGGATGGAGCCCCCGAATCAATCCAAGCAGGCAGTACCGACATGAACGGGAATTCACGTCGGGCTTGTCCACAGCCGGATCAGTGGAGCCCCCGAATCAACCCAAGCACCGGCACCGACGAGAACGCGGTGTGGGCAGCAGTTGTCCACAGGCGGGATCGAGCAGCCCCCGAATCGATTCAACCGGGGAGGGTAGGGGTGCGCAAACGGTTGTGCACAGGGCTCAGTCGACCAGGGCGGCGAGTGCGCTTTCCGGGGCCAGGCCCATCGGGTTGACCCGCATGCGGTCGTTGAGGCGGGTGATGGTCAGCGAGAGCGGGGCCATCAGTTCGACGAAGCGGGCGCAGCCCTGCTCGCCCAGTTCTGCCCAGGGGGCTGCCGCCGCCTCGTCGGTGAGGGCTTCCACCGATTCGCGGAGTTCGCGGCCCTCGTCGGTCAGGGTGCCGGGGGCTGAGAGGACGTCCCGTTCCAGCATCCGCTGTTCGGCTGCCGTCCACTCCTCGTCCGGGACCTGGCGGGCGGTTCGCATGTAGTCGGGTCGCAGGCCCGTGTCGGCGGCGAAGACGACCAGGGCTTCCACCGGGTCCAGGCCCGCGGTGACCAGGGCGGCCACGTGGCCGTCGCCCCGGGATTCGCGGAGGGTGGTGGTCGACTGCCACAGGGACAGGTGGGGTTGCGGGGGCAGGGGCAGGGCGGCGTTGGCCGCGCCGAGGGGGCGCCCGGCGGTGGGTGCCCAGGAGGCGGCGGTGCGGGCCAGGTCCGCCGCCTCGGCCACCTCGGGGGACGACACGGCCTCGCCGAGCATCCGGCGGAGGGCGCCGTCCACTCCGCGCAGGCGGGCGGCCAGGAAGTCCTCCGGGGAGGCGACGGTCCACGCCTCCGGCAGCGCCCGGCGGACGCGGGACGGGTGGAAGTTGTAGAACAGGCTGGTGACCAGCCACTCGGGGGCCGCGCCCAGGGGTGCGGCGCGCATGCCGAAGTAGCCCATCCAGCGGCCCTTGCAGCCCAGGGCGTCGGTCTCGGCGATCGACTCCGGGGTGAAGTAGGTGACGGCGTGGTACGGCTCGAAGCACTGCCACAGCAGGCGCGGGTCCACGGGGGTCTCCTTCATCGGGCGAGGTGGCGTTCGACGCGGTCGACCTTGGCGGTGAGCTGGCCGGTGTGACCGGGGCGGATGTCGGCCTTGAGGACCAGGCTGACCCTCGGGTACCGGGCCAGCAGCACGTCGGTGGCGCGCTTGACCACGGCCATGACCTCGTCCCACTCGCCCTCGACCAGGGTGTGCATCGCGTTGGTCTCGTTGGGCAGGCCCGACTCCCGGACGACGCGGACGGCCTCGGCGACGGCGTCGCCGACCGCCTCGGACTCGCCGCCGAGCGGGCTGACGCTGAACGCGATGAGCACGGTGGTCTCCTCACCGGGAGCGGGTGTGGCGGTCCCGGGCGCACACTATCGGTCGGCAGGCACCCCCGGGCGCAGGGCCGGGCGGGGTGGCCGGAACCGGGTGGGGTTCGCGGGTCCGGGAGGCGGCCACTGATCGGTCCGGGCGGGGCAACCCACTGGTAGCTTCAACCCCCATGAGGCCGCGCACGTTGCCGTTCGACCCGATCGCCCGCGCCGCGGAGCTGTGGGAGGAGCGGATCGGCGACTCCTCGACGATGGCCGCCGTGACGAGCGTGATGCGCGTCCAGCAGATCCTCCAGTCCGCTGTGGACACCGCGTTGAAGCCGCACGGGTTGACCTTCGCCCGGTACGAGGCGCTGGTGCTGCTGACCTTCGCCAAGCGCGGCAGCCTGCCGATGCGGGTGATGGGTGAGCGGCTGCAACTGCACCCGACCAGCGTCACCAACATCGTCGACCGGCTGGAGGCCGACGGCCTGGTGCGCCGGACCCCGCACGCCACGGACCGGCGCACGACGCTGGCCGAGATCACCGAGGCGGGCCGCGAGCGCCGGGCCGAGGCCACGGCGGCGGTCACCTCCGTCGACTTCGGGCTGCGGGGGCTGACCGAGCGGCAGACCGCGCAGCTCACCGACCTGCTGTCGAAGGTCCGCAAGGCCGCGGGCGACTACCAGGACTGAGCCCCGGGGTCTCCTGGCACGAGAACAGGGACGGCCCGGGTGGGCCGTCCCTGTCGCGTGAGGGTGGGTCAGACGGGTTCGGGGACGCCGATCTGCGGGGTCCGGGAGCGGTGCGCCCCGCCGATGGGGTCGAGCTTGCCGGTGCGCAGGGCCCAGCGCTCGTAGACCAGGGTGGCCAGCGGCGGCACGCTGCAGACCAGCGCCCAGACGGTGGTCCAGCGGTTCCACCGGTACTCGCGCGCGGCGAGGGCGGTCACCAGCAGGTACGCCACGAAGACGAAGCCGTGGACCGGGCCGAAGACCTTGACCCCCAGCTCCCCGGACTCGGTGACGTACTTGAAGAACATCCCGACGAGCAGGCCGACCCAGGAAACGGCCTCGGCGAAGGCGACGGCACGGAAGCGACCGGCTGCGGTATCGAACATGGCTCCAGTGTGGAGTGTGAACGGGCTCACCGGCAGCGCGCCCCACAGGGCTCTGACCTGCGACAACGGTTCGAAAACCTAGTTGTCCTCCCAACTGAAGACCTTCGATGCGATGAAGCTCACCACCAGGGTGAAGCCCAGCAGCACCGCGCAGGGCACCAGCAGCGCCTCGAAACCCTTGCCGCGCACCAGGAAGTCGGTCATGCCGTCGTTCATGTGGCGCAGCGGTAGGACGTTGGACACAGCCCGCAACCAGCCGGGGGCGTTCTCGATCGGGAAGAACGAGCCGGACAGGAACGACATCGGCAGCACCAGGATGTTCGCCGCCCCGGAGGCCGCCTCCTCGGTCTTGCAGAACGCCCCCACCAGCATCCCGATGGAGAAGAACGCCAGGATGCCGAGCAGGAACACCGGGATCGACAGCCACCAGGTGCCCGAGAGCGCCAGCCCGAACACCGGCAGTGACGCCACGGCGACGAACAGCACCGCCTGGACGATGGCCACGGTGATGGTGACCAGCAGTCGGGAGCCGAGCACCGTGGTCGTGCTGACCGGGGCCAGCCGCAGCTTGCGCAGCACCTGCTTGCGCCGCCAGCTCACCAGCGGCAACGCCGCCCCGAACACCGCGGAGATGGCGATCCCCCAGCTCAGGATGCCCGGTGTCAGGTACTGGATGGCCTTCAGCGACGAGTCCTCGACCTGGGTGGCGGCGAAGGCGAACTTCGGCGGCTGCCCGCTCGCGGCGACGTTCAACTCCTGGGTGACGCCCTGCACCAGCCCGCGCACCGTCCCCGCCCGGGCCTGGTCGCTGGCGGCGAAGTGCAGCACGACCCGGTCGCCGGTCACCTCCACCAGCCCGGGCAGGTCCCCGTCGCGCACCTCGGCCAGCCCGGCGTCGAGGGTGTCGTAGCGTTCGACCTCCACCGCCCCGGTCTCGCGGAGCGCGGCCACCACCGGTCCGTCGCCGACCGAACCCAGCTTGATCCGGTCGGTGCCGGAGTCGCTGAACAGCAGCCCGAACACCACCAGGAACATCAGCGGGAAGATGAAGGTGAAGAAGAGGGTCGTCTTCTCGCGGAAGAAGCCCTTGGCCATCGCCAGCGACAGGCTCTTGAAGGGGCTGTTCACGCCCGGTACTCCCGTCCGGTCTGGTGCAGGAAGACGTCTTCGAGGGTCGCCGTGCGCACCTGCAACCCGTCCAGCGTCCCCCGCTCGGCCAACGCCGAGAGCAGCGGCGCGGGGGTCCGCGTGCTGATCGTGAGCGACTGGTCGTCCTCGGTCACCTCGTCGGCGCCGGGCAACCCGGCCGCGGTCGCCGCGGTGAGCGCGCCCCGCTCCAGGACCACCCGCACCGGGGCGTCGAGCCCGCGCACGAGCGCGGCGGGGGTGTCGAGGGCCAGCACCCGCCCCGAGTCCATGATCGCCACCCGGTCGCAGAGGACTTCCGCCTCGTCGAGGTAGTGGGTGGTGTAGACGATGGTCTTGCCCCTGGCCTGGATGGCGCGCAGCACGTCCCACAGGTTCCGCCGCGCCTGCGGGTCCAGCGCCGCGGTCGGCTCGTCGAGGAAGACGACGTCGGGGTCGTGCACCAGGGCGCAGGCGATGGACAGCCGCTGGCGCTGCCCGCCGGACAGCCTGTCCTCCCGGGTTTCCGCCTTGTCGGCGAGGCCGACGAGGTCGAGCACCTCCCCCGCCCGCGCCGGGCCGACGCCGTAGAGGGCGGCGAAGGTTTCCAACTGCTCGCGGGCGGAGAGCTTCTCGAAGAAGGCGGACGCCTGGAGTTGCACACCGACCCTGGGGAGGAGCTTGACGTTGCGCGGGAAGGGGTTCTCACCCAGGAGGCGGACCGAACCGCCGTCGGGGCGGCGCAGGCCCTCGACGATCTCGAGGGTGGTGGTCTTGCCCGCGCCGTTGGGGCCGAGGATGCCGAAGAACTCACCCTCCGCGACGGTGAACGACACACCGTCGACGGCGGTGAGGTCCCCGTAGGACTTGCGGATGTCCTCGACGACGATCGCTGCCATGCGGGGAAGATAGCCCGTTCGGGTGACGGGCGGAGGGGAAACGCGCGGGTTGGGCCGAGTGGGCGCGCTCGGCCGCGTGGCGGAGCGCCGGTCTTTCGCGGGGGTGCCCGGCTGACCGTGCCCCCGAGGCCCGGGGCAGGCTAGTTCGCCGCCTTGATGTCCTCGATGAGGGTGGTGGCGGCGGCGTACGGGTCGAGGTGGCCTGCCATGACCTGCTTGGCGAGGCGGTCCAGGGTGTCGCCGCCGCGGAGGTTGCCGAGGGTGGAGCGGAGGGTTTCGACCGCGATGGCCTCGACCTCGGTCCTGGCGCGGTGGGTGCGGCGCTCGGCGAGTTCCCCGCGCTCGACCATCCACGCGCGGTGCTCGGCGATGGCCGCGGTGACCTCGTCGATGCCCTCGGTGCGGGCGGCGACGGTCTTGCAGACCGGCTGGCGCCAGGTGGCGCCGCGGATCTCGCGCCTGCCCAGGGAGATCATGTACTTGAGTTCGCGGACGGTGGTCTCGGCGCCGTCGCGGTCGGCCTTGTTGACCACGAACACGTCGGCGATCTCCAGGATGCCCGCCTTGGCGGCCTGGATGCCGTCGCCCATGCCGGGGGCGAGCAGGACCAGGGTGGTGTCGGCCAGCGACACGACGTCCACTTCGGACTGGCCGACGCCGACGGTCTCGATGAGGACCACGTCGAAGCCCGCGGCGTCGAGGACGCGCAGGGCCTGGGGGGTGGCCCAGGCCATGCCGCCGAGGTGGCCGCGGGTGGCCATGGAGCGGATGAAGACGTCCGGGTCCGTGGCGTGGTCCTGCATCCGGATGCGGTCGCCGAGGAGGGCGCCGCCGGAGAAGGGGGAGGACGGGTCGACGGCGAGGACGCCCACCCGCTTGCCCTGCGCGCGGTAGGCCGACACGAGCGCGGAGGTGGTGGTCGACTTGCCGACCCCCGGGGAGCCGGTCAGGCCGATGACCTCGGCCCGGCCGGTGTGCGGGGCCAGCGCCGCGGCGACCTCGCGGAGCTGCGGGCTGGCGTCCTCGACGAGGGAGATGAGCCGGGCGACCGCGCGCGGCTGTCGCTGCCGCGCGCGGTCGACCAGGTCACCGACCTCCACTTTCCGGGCCAAGCTCAGGCCTTGGGCACGCTGATGATCAGCGCGTCGCCCTGGCCGCCGCCGCCGCACAGGGCGGCCGCGCCGACGCCGCCGCCGCGGCGCTTGAGCTCGTAGGCGAGGTGGACCACCAGGCGGGCACCGGAGGCGCCGATGGGGTGGCCCAGGGCGATCGCGCCGCCGTTGACGTTGACGATGTCCTCGCTGACGCCCAGCTTGTCCGTGGACACGACGCCGACCGCGGCGAAGGCCTCGTTGATCTCGATCAGGTCGAGGTCGCCAGGCTCCAGCTTCTGCTTGGCCAGCGCCGCCTTGATCGCGTTCGACGGCTGCTCGTGCAGGCTCGCGTCCGGGCCCGCGACGACGCCGTGCGCACCGATCTCGGCGAGCCAGGTCAGGCCCAGCTCCTCGGCCTTGGCCTTGCTCATCACCACGACCGCGGCCGCGCCGTCGGAGATCTGCGAGGCGGAGCCCGCGGTGATGGTGCCGTCGCTGGCGAAGGCCGGGCGCAGCTTGCCCAGGCTCGCCGCGGTGGTCTCGCCGCGCACGCCCTCGTCGGTGTCGAACACGACCGGGTCGCCCTTGCGCTGCGGGATGGTGACCGGGGCGATCTCGTCGGCGAAGCGGCCGTCGGCGATGGCCTTGGCGGCCTTCTGGTGCGAGGCGGCGGAGAACGCGTCCTGCTGCTCGCGGGTGAGGCCGTAGCGGGTGTTGTACTTCTCCGTCGAGGAGCCCATGGCGACCTGGTCGAAGGCGCAGAACAGGCCGTCGTAGGCCATGTGGTCCTGCAGGGTCACGTCGCCGTACTTGAAGCCGGAGCGGGACTTCGGCAGCAGGTGCGGGGCCTGGGTCATGGACTCCTGGCCGCCCGCGACGACGATGTCGAACTCGCCCGCGCGGATGAGCTGGTCGGCCAGGGCGATCGCGTCGAGGCCGGAGAGGCAGACCTTGTTGATGGTCAGCGCGGGGACGTCCATCGGGATGCCCGCGGCGACGGCGGCCTGCCGGGCCGGGATCTGGCCCGCGCCCGCGGTCAGCACCTGACCCATGATCGTGTACTGCACCTGCTCGGGCTTCACGCCCGCCTTCTCCAGGGCCGCCTTGATGGCGAACCCACCGAGCTGGGCGCCGGTGAAGTCTTTGAGCGAACCGAGCAGTCGGCCGATGGGCGTGCGCGCCCCGGCAACGATGACGGATTCGGACACGGCGGTCTCCTATATGGCTCTTGACGAACAGACGACGGCGAACGTGCGTTAACCGGGACCATACCCGCGCGTGACCGGTTCGCCACGTGCTCGTGTGAGTAGCCGCACAGCAATTGGTTACCGATGGGTAGGTCCGGCGTATCGTTCCCCCATGAACGAAGCACTTGTCCCGCACGTGGTGGCCATCGACCACGTCGGAGTGGCCGTGCCGGACCTGGACGAGGCGATCGCGTTCTACCGCGACCACTTCGGCCTGGTGTCCGTGCACGAGGAGGTCAACGAGGAACAGGGCGTGCGCGAGGCCATGCTGCGCGCGCCGGGCGACGACGGGACCGGGACGGCCGTGCAGTTGCTGGCCCCGATCAACGACCAGTCGACGATCGCCAAGTTCATCGCCCGCGGCGGCCCCGGGTTGCAGCAGCTCGCCTACCGGGTGGCCGACGTCGAGGCGACCGCGGACGCGTTGCGCGCCAAGGGGTTGCGCCTGCTCTACGACAAGCCCAAGCGCGGCACCGCCGACAGCAGGGTCAACTTCGTCCACCCCAAGGACGCCGGTGGCGTCCTGGTCGAACTCGTCGAGCCCGCCGCCGACGGCGGCCACTAGCCGACGGGGGAGCGTGCCACCCGGTCCCCACCGTGGCGCGCTTCCCCCGCCGCTGGATCGAATCCGCCGATCCCGCTGAATCGGATCAGGATCAGCGCACGCCGCCCATGAGCCGCCGCACCACCGGGGTGAGCGCCGCCATCACCAGGCCGAGCGCGATCGCCCCGCCGCCGAGCAGGCCGAAGTACACCGGTTCGCCGTCCGCGGTGTAGTACTCCGCGAGCGCACCGGCCACCGAGCTGCCGAGCGCGATCGACAGGTAGAACAGCGCCACCATCTGCGCCCGGTACGCCGCGGGCGCCAGCTTCGTCGACAGCGACAGCCCCACCGGCGACAGGCACAGCTCACCCAGCACGAAGATCAGCAGCACCAGCACCAGCAGCCACGGCGAGACCACGTGCTCGCCCCTGGTGAACCCCAGCAGCGCCATCACCAGGAACGCCACGCCCATGAACCCGACGCCCAGGGCGAACTTGACCGGTGTGGACGGCTGGCGCGGCCCGAGCCGGACCCACAGCGCGGCGAACACCGACGCCAGCAGCACCACGAACAGCGGCTCCACCGAGCTGAACCACGACGGCGGCACCGCGAAGCCGAACACGTCCAGGTCGACCCGCTCCTCGGCGTAGATGGCCAGCACGGTGAACTGCTGCTGGAACAGCGCCCAGAACCCGAAGCTCACCAGGAACATCGGCACGAAAGCCAGCACCCGCCGCCGCTCGACGCGCTCCACCCGGCCGCTGGTGAGCAGCACGGCGAACAGCGCGACGGCCGCGGCGGCGATGACCCAGGTGACGACGGTGGCCAGGTTGTCCGCGTCGATCACCCCGGTGAGCACCAGCACGACGACCGCGGCGACGCCCAGCCCGATCACCACGGCCGAGCGCACCCGGCCGGCCGCGTCGAGCGGGTCGGGCACCGCGCGGCCGGATTCGGGGAGGTTCTTGCGCCCCAGCGCGTACTGCGCGAGCCCGATCGCCATGCCGACCGCGGCGAGCCCGAAGCCCCAGTGGAAGCCGAGCCGGGTCTGCAGCAGCCCGGTGAGCAGCGGTCCGACGAGCGCGCCGATGTTGACGCCCATGTAGAAGATCGAGAACCCGGCGTCGCGGCGGTCGTCGCCCTCGGCGTAGAGCGCGCCGACCAGGGTGGTGGCGGTGGCCTTGAGCCCGCCGGAGCCCAGCGCCACGCAGACCAGCCCGACCGCGACGCCCGCCACGCCGGGCAGGGCGGCGAGGGCCACGTGGCCGACGAGGATGGACACGCCGCTGTAGAACAGGGTGCGCTCCGGCCCGAAGAGCCGGTCGGCCACCCACGACCCGGCGATCGTCGACAGGTACACCGACCCGCCGTAGGCCCCGACGATCCCGGCCGCGGTGGCCTGGTCGATCCCCAGACCGCCCTCGGCGGCGGAGAAGTACAGGTAGTACAAGAGGATGCCCTGCATCCCGTAGAAGGAGAACCTCTCCCACATCTCTGTTCCGAACAGGTTCGCGAGCCCTCGTGGGTGCCCGAAGAACCCGCGCTCCTGATCGACCTCGGTGGAGGTGGCCACAGTGACACGTCCCTTTGCTCCGGGGTGCGACGGCGCCTTGCGGCCGTCGCACACTGATCCCGACTTTCCCAGGTCCGCGAACCGCACACCCGATGAGGCCGAACTGTTGCCCGGTGACAGGTCCGGTGGTCGCGGCGGTTGCCGGGGCATAGCCTGCGGGTGCCATCTGTCACACCGCTGGTGCTGAATCGCTACCCGCAAGTAACCTCGCTCCACCTGGGCCTGGACACCCGGGCGACGAACCGAAATCCCCTCCAGGAGGTCCGCCGTGCAGAAGATCCTCGACGCCATCCAGGCCGATGAGCTGGATGCGATCGGCTCGCTGCCGGTCCCCGAGCACTACCGCGGGGTGACCGTGCACGCCGACGAGGTCGAGATGTTCAAGGGCATGGCCTCGCGCGACAAGGACCCGCGCAAGTCCCTGCACCTCGACGAGGTCGCCACCCCCGAGCTGGGCCCGGGCGAGGCCCTGGTCGCGGTGATGGCGAGCGCCATCAACTACAACACCGTGTGGACCTCGATCTTCGAGCCGGTCTCCACGTTCAAGTTCCTCGAGCGCTTCGGCAAGCTCTCGCCGCTGTCGAAGCGGCACGACCTGCCCTACCACGTGGTCGGCTCCGACCTGGCGGGCGTCGTGCTGCGCACCGGCCCCGGCGTGCACAGCTGGAAGCCGGGCGACGAGGTGGTCGCGCACTGCCTCAACGTCGAGCTGGAGAGCCCGGACGGGCACAACGACACGATGCTCGACAACGAGCAGCGGATCTGGGGCTTCGAGACGAACTTCGGCGGCCTCGCCGAGATCGCCCTGGTCAAGGCGAACCAGCTCATGCCGAAGCCGGACCACCTCACCTGGGAGGAGGCCGCGTCCCCCGGACTGGTGAACTCCACCGCCTACCGGCAGCTCGTCTCCACCAACGGCGCCAACATGAAGCAGGGCGACACGGTCCTGATCTGGGGCGCCTCCGGTGGCCTGGGCTCCTACGCCACCCAGTTCGCGCTCAACGGCGGCGCCATCCCGATCTGCGTGGTGTCGAGCCCGGAGAAGGCCGAGATCTGCCGCAAGATGGGCGCGGAGCTGATCATCGACCGCAACGCGGAGGGTTACAAGTTCTGGAAGGACGAGTCGACCCAGGACCCGAAGGAGTGGCAGCGGCTCGGCAAGAAGATCCGCGAGCTCACCGGCGGTGAGGACCCGGACATCGTCTTCGAGCACCCGGGCCGCGAGACCTTCGGCGCCTCGGTCTACGTCGCCCGCAAGGGCGGCACCATCGTGACCTGCGCGTCGACCTCGGGCTTCATGCACGAGTACGACAACCGGTACCTGTGGATGAACCTCAAGCGGATCATCGGCTCGCACTTCGCGAACTACCGCGAGTCCTACGAGGCCAACCGGCTCATCGCCAAGGGCCTGGTGCACCCGACCCTGTCGAAGACCTACGCGCTGGAGGACACCGGCCAGGCCGCGCTGGACGTGCACCGCAACTCCCACCAGGGCAAGGTCGGCGTGCTGTGCCTGGCCCCCGAGGAGGGCCTGGGCGTGCGCGACCACGAGATGCGCGCCAAGCACCTGGACGCGATCAACCGCTTCCGCGGGGTCTGAGGAGGACTCTCCCGGGTGCCGCCGCCCAGACCGGCGGCACCCGGGAGTTGCCATCGGCAATTATTCGGCCAGTTGCCGGGAGTGGCGACAGCGGGACAGGTAGCGTGGGCGCATGGCTTTGGGCGAGGAACGCGATCTGGTGCCGCTGGGTCCCGGTTTCGACATCACCAAACGCGGCTACAGCCGCGGCCAGGTCGACGAGCACCTGGAGCGGATCGACGCGGAGCTGCAACTCCTGCACGCCGACCGCAACGCGGCCGTCGCGCAGGCGGGCGACCTGGCCAAGCAGCTCGAGAGCGCCCGCGGCCAGATCGACGACATGCGCGGGCAGATCGACCGGCTGTCGCTGCCGCCGACCACCCTGGAGGGCCTCAGCGAGCGCCTGCAGCGGATGCTGCGGCTGGCCACCGAGGAAGCCGAGGAGACCCGCCGCCGCTCGGAGGCCGAGGCCGCGCACATCCGCGCCCAGGCCGAGGCCGACGGCCAGGCCCTGCGCAGGCAGTACGACCAGATGATGGCCGACCTGGAGGCCCGCCGGGTCGCCATGGAGAACGAGCACCGGGGCATCGTCGAGAAGGCCCGCGCCGACGCCGACCACCTGGTCGGCTCCGCCCGCGCCGAGGCCGCCCGGCTCGAAGCCGAGTCCGAGGCCCGCCGCACCCAGGTCGAAGAGGACTTCGAGATCGCCATGGCGGGCCGCCGCACCGAGTCGATGCGGCAGCTCGCCGAACGCGAGGCCACCAGCAAGGCCGAGGCCGAACGGCGGGTGCGCGAGGCCACCGAGGAGGCCAACCGCCGCCGCCACGACGCGATCACCGAGGCCACCGCCCGCCTGCAGGAGGCCACCACCGAGGCCCACCGCCGCGTCCGCGAGGCCACCGACGAGTCCAACCGCCGCATCAGCCACGCCACCGAGCGCGTCGCCGCGCTGCGCCAACTCCGGGCCAGGGTCGCCGACCAGCTCGTCTCGGCCCGCGACCTCATCGCCGACGCCCACGTGCAACTCGCCGACGCCGCCCCGGTCCTCGACCCCCTGCCGGAGGAACGCCTCTCCGCCAACCCGGTGGTCGACGGCTCCCCGTCGGACGACTCCCCGACCAGGGCGATGCAGTCGGTGCGGCGCACCCCCGCGGACCGCCCGCCCGCCATCGCGGGCCCGCCCAAGGAACCGTGGGAACCCACCGAGGTCACGGCCACCGAGCAGCCGGTCCCGTCCGCGGAGCCCACCCCCCAGGGCGACCGCACCCAGCAGCTCGCCAAGCCGTCCCCCACCACCCGCAGACCCGCCCCCACGGCCCCCGGGAACTAGGGCCGGCCCCAAGGCCGCCCAGCCACCCCGCAAATCGGCGGCCCGGCTGGGCAGCCACCCGGGTGGGTGGACGTGCTTGACCGACCACCCCACAAACCACCCGCCCGGCGAGCGAATGCCCGGGTTGGTGGATGCGCTCGGCCGCCGACCACCCCGAAACCCGCCGGCCCGGCTACGCAGAGGCCCGGGTGGGTGGATGCGCTTGCCCAGCCAACCACCCCGAAACCGCCGGCCCGGCGAGCAACTGCCCGGTGGGTGGAGGTGCTTGCCCAGCCAACCACCCCAGGAACCGCAGGCCCGGCCACCAGCCACCCGAACGCCACTGGCGCAGCCACCAACCGACCACCCCGAAAACCGGCGGCCCCGAAAGCCGGCGGCCCGGCGAGCAAATGCCCGGGTGGATGGATGCGCTCGGCCAGCCGACCACCCCACAAACCGGCGGCCCGGCGAGCAAATGCCCGGGTTGGTGGATGTGCTTGCCCAACCGACCACCCCGAAACCCGGCGGCCCGGCCAAGCAAAGGCCCGGGTGGGTGGATGTGCTTGGTCAGCCGACCACCCCGGGAACCGCCGGCCCGGCTACGGCCCTGCCCGGGTGGGTGGATGTGTTTGGCCGGGGGTGGCGATCATGTGACAGCCTGCCTGGGCGGTGGGGCATCTTTTCAGCCCCACCTGACGCACTGGAGCACATGATCGCCATAGGGGCCCCGGCCAAACACATCCACCCAGCCGGGCACACCCACCAAACGACCGGCGACGAAGGCAGAGCAACCCACCCAGGCGCCTCAACGAAAAACCTGGTTCCCCCGGTCGGGTGATAAACCCTCCACACAGGACCAAGCTCAGCGCGGCCAGATCGGGGTACCCGCGGCCAAGGCCGCGGCCTGGTACGGGGGCAGGTCCTCGCCCGCGACGACGACCTCCGCGAGAGCGCCCTCCAGGCGCTGCGACAGGAGCGACTGGAGCGCGACCAGATCCACACCGGGGCCGTACTCCGCCACGTACACCACCTTCGCCGGGGCGTCCCCGGTCGGAACGCGCCTGGCCTTGACCACCCGCCGCAGCTCGGGCGACTCGGCCCTGCCGAGCAGGACCTCGTCGTCACCCGACGGCGCGGCGGGCTCGAAGCGGTGCTCCGGTCGCGCGGCATCCGGGGGTTCCAGGGGGAAGTCGTCCCGGTCCACCTCGATCAGCGGCAGGAGCGCGACCTCGGCGTCGGTGAGCCGGAGGCCGTGTTCGCGCAGCCGCCACAGCACCGTCCACTCCGCCTCGGCGGGCCCGTTCTCCGCCAGTTCGATCCGCAGGCCGGTCACGTGGTCGTCCGGCATCCGGCCGACGAGCCCGCGCAGCAGGTCAACCATCCCCGCGTCCACGGTCAGCAATTCCCCGTCGGCGGGGGCACGGGGGAACCGGGCGCGAGTTTGCCGGTGTCGTCGGTGCGGTACTCGACCGGCTTGCCCGAGGGGTCCCTGACCGGTCTGCCGCGCGCGTCCAGCGCCGGGTGCCGCCACGTGTCGGTCTTCTGGTCGTAGCGGGGCGACCCGGTCCGCGCGCCGTTGAGCTGCGGGCTCGCCGGGGCGGCCGCCGGGTTCTTGAAGATCGTGTTCGGTCCGATCGTGGCGGTCTTGTGCACGTGCACATCCTCGCGCGTCACGACCCGGTTGGGGCTGGCGCCGCCCGCCGTCGGGTACGCCGTGCGCACGGAGCCGTCGGCGAAGACGATGACGTCCACCTCGATGGTGACGCCCTTGTGGGTCACCGTGTCGAGGTAGCGCCACGACCAGATGGGCGTGCCGTAGGAGGTGAACGACGAGTTCGGGCCGTTGGCGGGCGCACCGGAGGTGTCGACGGTCCGGCCCTGGTCGACGACCCGGGCCACGACGGCCTTGATGTCCTCGGGTGTCCACGACGGCGGGAACTCCGTCCGCGACGGGCCGCCCGCGCCGGACTGGTGCCCGCCCGCCTTGCCGTGCCGGGTCGCGGCCGGGTCGTCCGGGTCGCCCTGGAGGATGTGCCGCTCGCCGCCGGGCGTGTGGACCAGGTCGCCGGGGGTGGGCTTGCTCGTCGGCGGCTGCTGGTCGCGCTGGTGGGTGAGCGCGGCGAGGTCTTCGGCGTCGTAGGAGTAGTGGCGGCCGTCCACGCGTTCCCGGGTGGGGTGGTTGCCGACCATCAACCGGGTGATCCTCGGCTTGCCGGAGCCGTCCAGGAACAGCGCGCGCAGCGGCTTCCCGTCGACCTCGACGTTCAGCTTCTTGCCGACGTTGACCCGGCTCCCGGCGCCGAACTTGGGGACCGGCTGGGCGAACTCCAGCACGAGGACCCGTTCGAACCCGGCGGTCACGCCCGGCCCGTCGAAGCGGGCGAGCGATTCCTCCACCAGCTCGTACACCTTCTCGTTCACGGTCGCGTTGTCCGCCGCGGCCAGCGCGCCGATCGAGTGGACCCGCCCGGTGTGGGTGTCGGTGACGAGGCCTTCGCCGATGACCAGCGACCCGTCCGGCCTGCCGTCCTGGGCAGCCAGGTCGGCCAGCAGTTGCAGCGCGCTGACCGCGGCGAGCTTGCCGTCCGGGGTGCCGGAGAGCGCTTTCTCGGCGAGGTCGACCACCGGGTGCACCGGGCCGCCCGGCGCCCGCACCTTCGCGATGTCGCCGACCAACCACAGCAGGACACCGGTCACCCGGTTGTCGGTGGCCCGCTCCATCAGGTCGAGCACCTGGTCGACCCCGGAGGACTGGGCGCCGCGACCGGAGAACCCGGGCACGCCGGGGGCGCCGGTGAGCCCGTCGATGATCCGGTTGACGTCCGGGCCCGCGACGGCCGGGTTGCCGGGGACCGGCCGGTTCGGGTCGACGCCCTTGCCGGTGAGCCGCTGCCCGAGGTCGATGTCCGGTCCGGCGATGCTGGTGATCTGGGCGAACGCGGTCACGCTCGCGGTGCGGGTGCAGGTCTGCCTGCACCCGGTGGCCGGGTTGGTGATCTGGAAGACCTTCTGGTCCTGGCCCCCCGGCGGGGCGGAGAACGGCTGCGTCCCGCCCCCGCCGCTGCTGGAGGTCAGCGACACGACCCCGACCGCGGGCTGGTCGCCGCTGTTGGCGACGACCACGGGGGCCGGGCACACCGGCGACGTGCACAGCGCGGTCGGCGTCACCGAGACCCGCACGGAGGGCCCGCTGGAGGGTGTCGGGACCGCGGGCGCCTGCGGCGCGGACGCCACCTGCTTCCTGGCGTCGGCCACCTTGCTGTCGGCGCGCTTGCGGCACGGGTCGTCGGCGGCGGTGGTGCTGACGGTGGCGTTCGGGAAGGAGCCGCCCCGGGCGGACCCGAGCAGCCGGTCGCCCACCTCGGCGAGCGGCCCGTCGACACCGAGCAGCCGGGGTTCGCCCCGGGCCGCCAGGTGGACCGCCCACGGCGAGTCCGCTGCGGTGAGGGCGAACGCCAACTGGCCGTCCGGGCGCTCCACGACCTCCGACGACCACCGCCCGGACCCGGCCGCCTCTTCGATCGCGTCCTTGAGCGCCGCGCCGGAGAGCCCGTCCAGCATGCCGATCGGGAAGCCCATGTCGGCGGTGGCCCGCACCCACTTGCCCGCCACGGGTTCCGCGTGCACGGGGACGGTGTTCAGCCACCACTCGCGGTTGGCGTTGACCACCACGCGGTCGTCGACGGCGACGAACTCGGCGACCCCACCGGTCCCGTCGGACACCGCCGCCGTCGTCTCACCGCCCGCCAGCGCGACCACGTCGACGGTGAGCGCCACCCCGGTGTCGCTCTCGATCGTGCCGCTGAGCCGCAGGTCCTCGATGGCCCCGAGTTGCGCGAGCGCCGTTTCGGCCAGGTCCGCCGCGGCCACCGGTCGCGCCGTGCCCGCGATCTCACCCGGCCCGGTGAGCACGGCGAACAGCAGCACCGCGACGACAGCGATGACCGCGACGCCCAGACCGACTGCGCGCGCGAACAGGCGACTGACTGGACTCGGCATCGAGTACCCCCAGGATCAAGCGTGGCCAGCACCCCTTTGGAGGCCCCATTCCCCCGCGGGGTTCCACCCGCGCGCAACCCGGGGGTGTCCTATTCCTGCCATTTCGCGGGCACCGGTTCCACGGGGCCGGTGGAGAATGACCCATTTCGATTCCAGGAAGGGGTCATCGTCGTCCCGGGTTCGACCGGTTGGCCCATTCCCACTCATCGGCCCCCAGCCGGTCCCGCCCGGTGGCCCACAGCAAAACGGAACCCAGGAAAGCGCCGCAGATCTCCATGACCTCCGGCAGCCCCGCAACCCCAGGCCCAAGCGATGTTGCGCGGCCCGCCCTCCCGCTCGGGCGCCCACCACACAGCTTCATCGACCTAATCGGCACCGGAAGCCATGCCGGAGGTCAACAACGCCACCCACCGGTCGACGACCGTTTTTCACTCCCCCACCGGAACGCTCCCCTTGGGCACCGAAACCGCGATCTCCGCCCCCAGTCGTGCCCCGCCCAGCAACCGCAGGTCGTCCCCGCTCCAGAACTGCCCCGGGTCGTAGCTGTGCGGGCGCCCCGCGGGCAACAACCCCAGGTCCTCGTAGGTCGCCCCCACCACCTCGGCGCAGTACGCCGATTCGAGGTCGCGGGACCGGGCTTTCTGCCACCGCAACCGGGGTGCCTGCCCCCGCGCCCACCGCCCCAGCAGCCGCGCGCTCGACGGGAACGGCGTCCCGTCCAACCGGGCGATCGTGCGCAGCAGCGCGTCCTCCTGCGCGGCGGAGACCAGCGGTGCCAACTGCCGCAGCCAGGCCCGCTGCCCGTACCGGGTGGCCCACACGACCACGGCGTCGCGCAGGTCGTGCAACTGCACCCCGCGCTGCCGCTCCCCCGACCAGCGGTCGGGCAGGGAGCGCCCCAGCTCCGCGTGCCACATCAGCGGCGGCAGGTCCTCCAGCACCACGGCCATGCCGACGTGGTTGACCGGGCTGTTGGTGAGGGTCTGGATGGCCCGGTCGGCGGGGGTGCGCCCGCGGAACAGCCAGAGGTCACCGGTGCGGGTCAGCGAGACTGCCTGGTCGAGGTCGATCATGTCCGGGAACGGTAGCCTGCGCGGATGCGGCGGGTGTGGAAGTTCCTCGGTCTGGCCGGTGTCGTGGGCGTGGCGGCGACCGGCGTGGCGATGACGCGGGCGGAGCGGCAGCGACGGGCGTACACGCCGGACGAGGTGCGCGACCGCTTGCGCAGGCGGGTCGCCGAGGCCGGGGGCGCCGGGAAGTGACGCGGTTGCGCGGTCCGGGGCCCCGCCCGGTGGTGACCGGGCTTCGCGGGGGTCTCTAGTCCACTGAGGACTTGGTGCGCAGGTGGACCCGTTCCCCCTGGCGGCCGAACAGGATCAGGGCCTCGGCCGGGTGGGGGCCGGGGTTGCCGATCCAGTGCGGCACCCTGGTGTCGAACTCGACGGCCTCCCCCGGTGCCAGCATGACGTCGTGCGGGCCGAGCAGCAGCCGCAGCCTGCCGCTGAGGACGTACATCCACTCGTGGCCCTCGTGGGTGCGCGGGTCGGGTTCGTCGGCGCTCGGGGGGAACAGGGCCTTGTAGGCGCGCGGTTGGCCGGGGGCGGCGGTGAGGGGCCAGAAGGTCCGGCCCTCGATCTCGCGCGGTTCGGCGTGCACGCGGGGGTCCGGGGTGCCGGTGAGGCCGACGAGTTCGTCGAGGTCGCTGCCGTGGGCGCGGGCGATCGGCAGCAGCAGCTCCAGGGTCGCCTTGCGCTTGCCGGACTCCAGGCGGGACAGGGTGCTGACCGAGATGCCCGTTTCGGCGGCGAGGGTGGTCAGGGTGGTCCCGCGCTCCACCCGCACGGCCTTGAGCCTGCTCCCGATCCCGGCCAGCACCTGTTCGACGTCCATGGCGACCACTTTGCCATACCGGCACGGAATTTGGCATTACGGCAGAGCGTACGCGAGGTTCGGCCGGGGCGCGGGAGCGACCTCGACTCAGCGACCACGGCTAGCGTCGCGGGCATGACCGAGTACCAGCACATCCGGGTGGAGCGGACCGGCGAGGCGGTGCGGATCACCATGGACCGGCCCGCGCGCCGCAACTCGCTGTCCGCCGACCACCTCACCGAACTCCTCACCGCCTTCCGCGCGGCGGGCGACTCGGACGCGACCGGGGTGGTCCTGGCGGGCGCGGGCCCGGTCTTCTCCGCGGGCCACGACTTCGGCGACGTGGCCGCCCGCGACCTGACCGGTGTCCGCGACCTGCTGCTCCTGTGCACGGACCTGATGCGGACCGTGCACGCGATCCCGCAGGTGGTGATCGCCCGGGTGCACGGGCTGGCCACCGCGGCGGGCTGCCAGCTCGTCGCCACCTGCGACCTGGCGGTGGCCGCCGAATCGGCCGGGTTCGCCCTGCCCGGCGGCAAGGGCGGCTGGTTCTGCCACACCCCGGCGGTCCCCGTCGCCCGCTCCGTCGGCCGCAAGCGGTTGGTGGAACTGGCCCTCACCGGCGACGTCATCGACGCCCGCACCGCCCTGGACTGGGGCCTGGTCAACCGCGTGGTGCCCGACGCCGACCTGGACGCCACCGTGGACGACCTGCTCGCCCGCGCCACCAGGGGCAGCCGGGCGAGCAGGGCCCTGGGCAAGCAGACCCTCTACGCCCAGCTCGACCGGCCGGAGCAGGACGCCTACGCGCTGGCGGTCGAGGTCATGGCGGCGGCCTCGCAGCTCCCGGGCGCCAAGGAGGGCATGGCCGCGTTCCTGGAGAAGCGCTCCCCGGTCTGGCCCGACTAGGACCTGCCCACGGGGATCGTTGCGGCTGTGCGGACGGGGTTCCACCGCGGGCGGGGTTCCACCGCGCCCGCGGCTTCCACTACCGGGCCAGCCAGGGGACCACGGCGTCGAGGAAGTCGCGGGGTGTCTCGTGGCCGGGGAGGTGGCCCGCGGTGGGCACGACGTGGAGGCGGGCGCCGGTGAGGTCGGCGATGTCCCGCCCCGCCTCGGGGGGCATCAGCGCGTCGTGGGCGCCGTGGACGACGAGGGCGTCGAGGTCGAGGGCGCGGAGCGTTTCCCGGGAGTCCGGGCGGGCGGCCATGGCGCGGGCGGTCCACGCCACCCCGGCGGGCGGCTGGCTGTCGATGGTGGGGCGCAGCGCCGCCGCGGCGGTCTGGTCGTGCAGCAGGTTGGGCAGCGTGGATTCGGCCAACCACGGCACCACGCCTTCCGCCTCCGCCTGCCGCGCCAGGGTTTCGCGGCCCGCCGCCGCCCCCGGGGTGTCGGCGGTGGCCTTGGTGCCGATGAACACCGCGCCGGAGATCCGTTCCGGGGCGGCGCGGAGCATCGCCATGAGCACGTAGCCGCCGAGCGAGGAACCGCCGACGACGGCCCGCTCCACGCCGAGGTCGTCCAGCAGCCGCACCAGGTCGGCGGCGGTGGTCTCCAGGGACGGCGGTGCCTGCGGGACCGGCGAGCGGCCGAGGCCGGGCAGGTCGGGGGTGATCAGGCGGACGTGCTCGGACAGCTCGGCGCGCACCGGGTCCCACATCCGGGAGTCCAGCGGGAAGGCGTGCAGCAGCAGGAAGGGGGTGCCGGAGCCGGTGTCGGTGTGGTGCACACCGCCCATTGGACCACCCTCAGCCGTGCAGCCGGGTGACCGCCGCCCCGGTGCCGAGTTCGGCGCGGTGCTCGGGGTGGTCGAGGTAGTGGGTGAGCGCGCGCAGCGCCACCAACTGGTCCACGAGCAGGGTGCGCGTGGACAGCGCGAACGCCAGGTCCTTGCCGAACCGCTCGGCCTGCCCGCGGTGCCGCTCGCCCGCCGCGCCGGGGTCGGCCGTGACCACGCCGAGGTAGTTCACGCTCGCGGCGGTGTTGGCGCGCCCCAGCCGGACCGCCACCGGGCGCACCTCCCGCACCTGCGACCAGGGCAACCTGGTCAGCGGCGTCGTCCAGTTGAGCAGCAACCCGTCGGGGGTCAGCAGCAGCCCGGCACCCGCCCGCGGCTTGCGCAGCGCGGTGACGCAGGAGACGACCACCAGCAGCCCGAACAGCACCGCGAGGACCCCGCCGATGACCGCCACGACACCCCCGGCGGCGAACAGGAAGGCGGCCAGCACCAGCAGCGCCACCCCGAGGACGGCCAGCACGGCGACGGCGGCGGTGGTCGACTGGCGGACCGGCAGCAGCAGACCGCGGGTGCCGTCGACCTCGGCGGTCAGCGCCCGCCCCGCCGGGTCGCCCGCCGGGTTGACCGACCCGTCGGCCTTGCGCCAGGGCTGCGGGCAGGGCACCCGGTCCATCGCGTCATCGGTGTTGTCCACATCGATCATGGAAGCGCACCGGCGCCCCGCCTGCCAGTGGGGGTAGGTTCGGCGCCATGACCGGCATCCGCACCGAGCGGCTGGTCCTGCGCCCGGTCGACCGGGCCGACATCGCCGCCGCCGTCGCCATCCAGGGTGATCCGCGCACCTGCCGCCATCGCCCCGGCGGCCCCAGCTCCCCGGCCGAGACCAGCGCCCAACTGGACTTCTGGTTGGAGCACTGGCGGACCCACGGCTTCGGCTACTGGTCCATCACCCTCCCCGACGACGCCGCCGTCCTGGGCTTCGGCGGTCTGCAACTCGGCGAGTTCGACGGCCACCGCTACCTGAACCTCTACTACCGCCTGCGCCCCCGCGCCTGGGGGCACGGCTACGCCCCGGAGATGGCCGGGGCCGCCCTGGACTGGGCCGCCGCCGAGCGGCCGGACCTCCCGGTGTGGATCATCACCACCCTGGACAACGAACCGGCCCGGCGGGTCGCCGACAAGCTCGGCTTCACCGAATTCCGCCAGGCCGAGTACACGGGCGCCCCGTGCCGCTTCTACCGGTGGCACGGCACCCCGGCGGAACGGACCGCCGGCCCGGGGATGGCCGAGGGCAAGCGCTTGCCACGGGCGCTTCCTGCGCAGACCCGGGAGGGACCTGCCTGATCGGGGTGGGCAAGCGGGACGTCGGGGCGCGCCCTCACCACCGACGCGCCGTCGGCCCCCGTCGCCCCCGCGCGTCCCAGCAGGCGCGGTGCCAGTGCCTGCGGTCCTCCACCCCGGTCCGGTCGTCCGCCGACCAGGCGACCACGTGCGCCACCCCCGGCCGGATCTCGTGGTCGCACCCGGGGCAGCGGTAGACCTTGCCCGCCTGCGACCCGGTCACGTTGCGCACGTACCAGTCCCCGTCGGAGGCCGACTCCACGCGCTGCGCGGCCAGCGCCCCGCTGAGCGGGCGCGGCTCCTCGGAGCGCCTGGTGTTGTTCCGGCGTGGCACGCAACCGATTATCCGGGTTGACCGGGACGGGCAGAATGGGGCCATGCCCACCTACGAGTTCCGCTGCCGGTCCTGCGGGTCGACCTTCGAGGTCCGGCGGCCGATGAGCGCGTCGTCCGACCCCGCCCCCTGCCCCGGCGGCCACGAGGACACGGTCAAGCTGCTCACGATGGCCGGGCTGGGCGGCGGTTCCGCCGCCCCCGCGCCGTCCGGCGGTGGCGGCGGGTGCTGCGGCGGCGGCTGCTGCGGCTGACCAGTACCCCGACGCCCTGGCGTCCCGGCCACTTGAACAGCCGAACGCCCCCCGGTCACCTGACCGGGGGGCGTTCGAGCACCGAACCGGGTGCTACTTGCTGTAGTCGCGGAAGCCCTTGCCGGTCTTGCGGCCCAGGCGGCCCGCGGTGACCAGGTGCTCCAGCAGCGGGGCCGGGGCGTAACCGGCCTCGCGGAACTCGTTGTAGAGGGTGCGCTCGATGGCCAGCGACACGTCCAGGCCGACCACGTCCAGCAGCTCGAACGGGCCCATCGGCAGGCCGCAGCCGACCTTCATGGCGGTGTCGATGTCCTCGGACTCCGCGTAGTGCGCCTCGAGCATCTTGATCGCGTCGTTGAGGTACGGGAACAGCAGGGCGTTGACGATGAAGCCCGCGCGGTCGCCGCAGTGCACCGGCTGCTTGCCGACCTTGAGGCACAGCGCCCGCGCGGTGGCCACCACGTCGGCACCGGTGGAGATGGTCTCGACGATCTCCACCAGCTTCATGACCGGCGCCGGGTTGAAGAAGTGCAGGCCCACCACGTCGGCCGGGCGGGAGGTCGCCGCGGCGCACTCGATGACCGGCAGCGAGGAGGTCGTGGTGGCCAGGATCGCGCCCGGCTTCACCACCTCGTCCAGCGCGCCGAACACGGCCTGCTTGATCGCCAGCTCCTCGGCGACGGCCTCGACGACCAGGTCGCAGTCGGCCAGCTCCTCGAACTCCACCGCCGGGGAGATGCGGGCCAGGACGGCGTCGCGGTCGGATTCGGACAGGCGGCCCTTGGCGACCTGGCGGTCGAGGGACTTGCGGACCTTGCCCACCGCCGCCTCGGCCTTGTCGGCGCTGCGGGCGCGCAGGACCACGTCGTGGCCCTTGCGGGCGAAGACCTCGACGATGCCGGTGGCCATGGTGCCGGTGCCGACCACGCCGACCCGCTGCACCTCGCGCAGCGCCACGTCGGACTCGCCCGCGGCGGCCGGGGTGAGCGCGTCGGGCACCACGGTGGGCGACTCGGGGGCGTCGTAGGTGTAGAAGCCGCGGCCGGTCTTGCGGCCGAGCAGGCCCGCGGTGATCATCTGCTTGAGGATCGGGGCCGGGGCGTGCAGCCGGTTGCGCGACTGCGCGTACATCGTCTCCAGGATCTCGTACGCGGTGTCCAGGCCGATCAGGTCCAGCAGCGCCAGCGGGCCCATCGGGTAGCCGCAGCCGTAGCGCATGGCCGCGTCGAGGTCCTCGCGGGTGGCGTAGCGCGCCTCGTACATCGAGACCGCGTGGTTGAGGTAGCCGAACAGCAGCGCGTTGGCGATGAAGCCCGCGCGGTCGCCGATGACGACCGGCTCCTTGCCCAGCTTCTGGGCGAAGGCGACCACGTCGTCCACCACGTCCGGCTCGGTGACCACGGTGCGCACGACCTCGGTCAGCTTCAGCACCGGGGCCGGGTTGAAGAAGTGCAGGCCGACGACCTTGCCCGGGCGTCCGGTGTGGACGCCGATCTCGGTGATCGACAGCGACGAGGTGTTGGAGGCCAGCACGGCCTCGGGCTTGAGGATGCGGTCGAGTTCGCCGAAGACCCGGGCCTTGAGCTCCAGCGACTCCGGGATGGCCTCGATCACCAGGTCGGCCTCGGCCAGGTCGGCCAGGGCGGTGGTGTAGCTGATGCGCCCGAGCAGTTCGGTGCGCTCGGCCTCGGTGAGCTTCTCCTTGGCCAGCGCCCGGCCGGTGGAGTGCTCGACGTGGCCGCGGCCGCGTTCGACGCCCGCGTCGTCGACCTCCACCGCCACGACCCGCACACCGGTGCGGGCAAGCACCTCCGCGATGCCCGCGCCCATGGTCCCGAGTCCGACAACACCGACGGTGGAGAACTCACGCGCCACGACTACCTCCGCAGTCCCCGATGACAGCAACGACGATGCTACTTCCGAGTAACATCGACTGCTGATACTGCCACGCGACCACGGTTAGTCCAGGTGAACTGCACCACTGGACCGTTCAGGGAGAGTGGCCTACTTCTGCGGCAGCTTCGGCAGCAGGGCCTTCGCCACGGTCTGCACCTTGGCGCACGCGTCCTCGCCCGCCTGCGGGTCGTAGCGGGTGAAGTCGACCTTGACGACCTCCGCGTTGCCCTCCGCGCCCTCGAACGGGACGTGCGCCCAGGACAGGCTGCACCGGGTGGAGGAGGTGCTCTCGCTGCGCTGCTGGGCCCGGACCCCGCCCAGGTCGACCGGGGTCGTCTTGGCCGCCTCGGCCAGCTCGTCCGGGTCGGTGCCGAGGGAGAACTCCACCCGGAAGGTGACGCCCTCGGTGTTGTAGGTGCAGTTGTGCAACCCGGTCGGCTTCTTGCCCGGGCCGTCGCCGATCGCGGCGGCCACCACGGAGTCGTCGAGGACCGTGCACGCGTCCAGGTCGACCAGCGACCCCTTGCGCACTTCCAGCTCCGGCTTGCTGTCGCGGATCTTGGTGACGGCCGCCTCCAGCAGCGTGCGCCCCGGTTCGCACAGGCCCCCGGGGGTGTCGCTGCCGATCTGGACGGTGATGCCGCGGTCGGGGTCGGTCTCGGTGATGGCGGTGACGAAGCAGGCGGTCTTGTCGTCCAACTCGGACTCGGCCACCGGCAGGCCGCCGATCTTGAGCGCGCCCTGGGCCTTGCGGGCCAGGCTGCTGTCGCCGATGGTCATGGTGAAGTTGAGGTCCCGGCCGCCGGGGTCCTTCATGTAGTTCGAGCAGAGCGCGTAGTCGCGCAGCCTGCTCCGCGCCGGGGTGCCGAAGCCCGACATGGTCTCCTCGTCCATGATCGCGCACGGGTTGACCCGGCGCAGCGACGCGGAGGAGAACGCGTCGTCCCCGGTCGGCGGCGGCGTGCTGCCGCCGGTCTCCGGACCCGCGTCAAGTCCCTCGGTGGCGGGCACGGTGGTCCGCTTGCCGGTCGTCTTCGCCAGGTCGGCGCCCGTGCCGCACCCGGCGAGCAGCACCGCCAGGCACCCCGCCACCGCCATGGACCGCCGTCGCCTCGAAGCCCTCACTCCCGAGACGGTAGTCAACGCCGCGGCCGCCCGTGCGCCGAACCCGCGGATCGCCCGCGGCGGGGTCGCTCCACCGTGGACCGCAGGGGGTACGGGAACCAGCTCCGGACCGCGGTGGGCCGCGGTCCGGAGCCTGCCCCACCCCAGGGTCAGTTCCCGCGCCCGCCCTCGGTCGCCGCGGTCGAGCCCGCCGTCGAACCCGCCGCGGTCTCACCCGTGGTTTCCGGCACGGCCAGCGGCCGCAGCCGGGCCCAGGCGAGGAACGCCAGCGCCACGACGAGCATGAACACGCCCATCCACAGGTTGATGTTGACGCCCGCGGCCTTGTCCAGGTCGGCCTGCGAGGTCGACACCAGGCCCATCACGGTCAGCACGACGCCGTAGACGCCGAACAGCAGCGCCAGGATGCCGCGCAGGTCGAACAGACCCGCCTTGGCCTTCTTCTCCGCCACAACCTTCTCCGTCACGCTGACTCCCCCTACCAGAAGACGATGTTGAGCACGACGGTCAGCGCGAGCACCCCGGCGCCGAGGACCACGGGCTTGCGGTACCAGCCCGAGTTCTCCCCGGTGTCGTCGTGGCGGAGCTGGTCGCGCGGGGTCAGCGACCACACCAGGCCGCGCAGTTCCGACTCCGGCTTGGGCCTGGTCACCAGCGAGACGCCCACGCTGACCGCGATGTCGACCACGAAGGCCACGCTGGCGGCCACGAAGCTCGCGCCCTGCCCGGCCAGGTTCAGCACCTCGGCGCGGTTGAGCAGGTCGACGGTCACCGCCGAGGCGGTGCCGAAGATCAGGCCGAGGCCACCGGCGAGCGGGGTCATCCGCTTCCAGAACATGCCCAGGATGAACGTGGCGAACAGCGGGGCGTTGAAGAAGCCGAACAACGTCTGGAGGTAGTCCATGATGTTGTTGAAGCTGGAGGCGATGAACGCCGTGCCGATCGCCACGACGCAGCCCGCCACCGTCGCCACCCGCCCCACCCGCAGGTAGTAGTCGTCCGGCTTGTCCTTGACGATGTACGCCTGCCAGATGTCGTAGGTGAAGACGGTGTTGAACGAGCTGACGTTCGCCGCCATGCCCGCCATGAACGCCGCCAGCAGACCGGTGATCGCGATGCCCAGCATCCCGTTGGGCAGCAGGTCGCGGATCAGCAGCAGGATCGCGTTGTTGTAGGTGACCCCGTTCTCCGCGCCCGCCTTCATCTCGCGCAGCTCCGGCACGATCACCGCGGCGATCATGCCGGGGATGATGATGATCAGCGCGATCAGCGTCTTCGGGTACGCCCCGATCAGCGGCGTGCGGCGCGCGGCCGACATGCTCTTGGCCGACATGGCCCGCTGCACCTCGGCGAAGTTCGTCGTCCAGTAGCCGAAGGACAGCACGAAGCCGAGGCCGAACACGATGCCCAGCACCGACAGCGTGGCGTTGCCGATGCCGGTCAGGTTGGTGCCCGGCCACGAGCTGAGCTGGTCGGCGGCGGAGCTGCCCGTGGTCCCGGCCACCTTGTCGACCAGGCCCTGCCACCCGCCGACCCGCTTGAGGCCGAGGAAGGTCAGCGGCAGCAGCATCGCCACGATCACGAAGAACTGCATGACCTCGTTGTAGACGGCCGCCGACAGCCCGCCGAGGGAGGTGTAGGCCAGCACGATCACCGCCGCCACCACGACCGAGAGCCACAGCGGCCACCCGAGCAGCAGGTTGACCACGGTGGCGAGGGCGAACAGGTTCACCCCGGCGATGAGCACCTGGGCGAGGGCGAAGCTGATGCCGTTGGTCAGGTGCGCGAACTTCCCGAACCGCCGCAGCAGGAACTCCGGCACGCTGCGGACCTTGGAGCCGTAGTAGAACGGCATCATCACCAGGCCCAGGAACACCATGGCCGGGATCGCGCCGATCCAGTAGTAGTGCATGGTCGGCAACCCGTACTGCGCGCCGTTGGCCGTCATGCCGAAGATCTCGACCGCGCCGAGGTTGGCGGAGATGAACGCCAACCCGGTCACCCACGCGGGCAGCGACCGGCCGGACAGGAAGAAGTCCAGGCTGCTGGACACCGAGCGCCGCGCCATCGCCCCGATCCCCAGGACCAGGGCGAAGTAGACGGCCAGCAAGGCGTAGTCGATCGGGCCCGCGTCCAGCCGCAGGTCCGCGTCCGCGAGGAAATGCATACCGCCCCCGTCGTACACGTCGATGTGATCGGGAACAGCATGGACCCGACCGCACCGCGGCGCACGGCGAAGTCGACCACCGTTCACGAAGGGCTGGAATTCGCCGCCCGTACACGTCCGAGTGGTCCAGTCCACTAGCCCGTTGACCGGGTCAGAAGAGGCGGAACTCGTCGCTCTCGATGCCGCGGAGGGTGTCGTAGTCGAGGGTGACGCAGCGGATGCCCCGGTCCTCGGCGAGGACCTTGGCCTGGGGGCGGATGAGCTGCGCGGCGAAGACACCGGTGACCGGGGAGAGCAGCGGGTCGCGGTTGAGCAGCTCCAGGTAGCGGGTCAACTGCTCCACCCCGTCGATGTCGCCGCGGCGCTTGATCTCGACGGCGACCGAGGAGCCCGCGGCGTCGCGGCAGAGGATGTCGACCGGGCCGATGGCGGTGGGGTACTCGCGGCGGACCAGGGTGTAGCCGTCGCCGAGGGTGGTGATGTGCTCGGCGAGCAGTTCCTGCAGGTGGGCCTCCACGCCGTCCTTGATCAGGCCGGGTTCGGCGCCGAGCTCGTGCCGGGAGTCGTGGTGGATCTCCTCAATGGTGATGGCGATCTTCTCGCCCGCCTTGTTCTGCACGACCCACATGCCCGGCTCCTCGATGAGCCAGCAGGGCGGGGTCATCCAGTTCAGCGGCTTGTAGGCGCGGTCGTCGGAGTGGACCGAGACCGACCCGTCCGCCTTCACCAGCAGCAGCCGGTTGGCCATCGGGAGGTGGGCGGTGAGCCGTCCGGCGTAGTCGACCTGACAGCGAGCGATCACGAGGCGCACGCGCAGCAGGTTAGCCCCGTGCGCCCGCGCCGGTGCCCCCGGGCAGGATCTACCCCGTGGAACGCCTCGACTCCAAGCAGGTCTACGCCAACGCCTGGATGACCGTCCGGGAGGACGCCATCCGCCGCCCGGACGGCAGCCCCGGCATCTACGGGGTGGTGGACAAACCGCACTACGCCCTGGTCATCCCCCTCGACGGGGAGCGGTTGATGCTCGTCGAGCAGTTCCGCTACCCGGTGGGCGCGCGCCGCTGGGAGTTCCCCCAGGGCACCGCCCCCGACCGCGCCGACCTCGACCCGGCGGAGCTGGCGGTGCGCGAGCTGCGCGAGGAGACCGGGCTGACCGCGGGCACGATGACCCTGATCGGCCACTTGGACGTCGCCCCCGGGCTCACCAGCCAGGGCGGCAGCGTCTACCTCGCCACCGACCTCACCGAGGGCGCCCCGGACCGGGAGGCCACCGAGCAGGACATGCGCGCCGCCTGGTTCCCCCGGGCCGGGTTCGAGGCGGGCATCCGCGACGGCTCCATCGTCGACGCGCAGTCGATCGCCGCCTACACCCAGCTTCTGCTGCACGAGCACCACAGCCAGTAGCCGGTCGACACTGCGGTCGGGGGTGCGCCGGGGCGGCGGGTGCGCCCCGGTCGCGGCGGTGTCACGGGTGGACGTGAATCTGATTCGCCGAGACCACGGTGAATCCACTGTGGACGGAAAGGGTTTGTCTCGATCGCCAAGGGGTGATTGACATTTTTCAATGGTCTAGTCCACCTTGGGTGGGTCCGGACCGCGTCCGCACCCCCGCAGGAGGCAGCCCATGCCGTCCACCGCCCGCCGCGCCCTCGCCGCCGTGTCCGCCGCGCTCGCCGCCTCCGCCGGGCTGGTCCTCGCGGGCGGCGGCAGCGCCGACGCCGCGAACCTGCTGGCCAACCCCGGGTTCGAGTCCGGCACCTCGGGCTGGACCTGCTCGGGTGCGACCACCGACAGCGACCGCCACTCCGGCTCCGCCGCGTTGAAAGGCACCCCATCGGGCCAGGACAACGCCCGGTGCTCGCAGACCGTCGCCGTCACCCCGGGCGCCCAGTACACGCTGAGCGCGTGGGTGAAAGGCGCTTATGCCTACCTCGGCGCCACGGGCACCACGACGGGCGACGCCTCCAGCTGGACGCCCGCCGCGAGCACGTGGACCAGGTTGAGCGTCGCCTTCACCGCCGCCTCCTCCTCGGCCACGGTGTACGTGCACGGCTGGTACGGCCAGCCCGCCTACCTCGCCGACGACCTCGCCCTCGACGGCCCCGGCACCGCCCCACCGACGACCACCCCCACGTCGACCACGCCACCCACGACCACGCCACCCACGACGACCACCACCCGGCCGACGACCCCGCCCCCGGCCACGGGCCTGCCCAAGCACGTCCTCACCGGCTACTGGCAGAACTTCTACAACGGTGCCAAGCCGCTGCGGCTCGCCGACGTCCCCACCACCTACGACATCATCGCCGTCTCCTTCGCCGACGCGGTCCCGACGACCCCCGGCGCGGTGACCTTCACCCTCGACCCCGGCCTGTCGAGCCAACTCGGCGGTTACACCGACGCCCAGTTCCGGGCCGACGTGGCCGCGGTGCGCGCCCGCGGCCAGAAGGTGATCCTGTCCGTCGGCGGTGAGAAGGGCACCGTCTCCGTCGGCGACGCGACCGCGTCCGCCAACTTCGCCGCCAGCGTGGGCCGCCTGATCGACGACTACGGCTTCGACGGGGTCGACATCGACCTGGAGAACGGCATCAACGCCCAGCACATGGGCAGTGCCCTGCGTCGAATCCACGCCGAGGGCGGCACGGTGATCACGATGGCCCCGCAGACCATCGACATGCAGTCGACCTCCGGCGGCTACTTCCAGCTCGCCCTGGCGGTCAAGGACATCCTGACGATCGTCAACATGCAGTACTACAACTCCGGCGCCATGCTCGGCTGCGACGGCAAGGTCTACAGCCAGGGCTCGATCGACTTCCTGACCGCGCTGGCCTGCATCCAGCTCCAGGGCGGGCTGCGCGCCGACCAGGTCGGCCTCGGCCTCCCGGCGAGCCCCAGCGGGGCGGGCGGCGGGTACCAGTCCCCGGCGAACGTCTCCGCGGGCCTGACCTGCCTGGCCAAGGGCACCGGCTGCGGCGCCTTCCGCCCGTCGACGACGTACCCGACCCTGCGCGGGGCCATGACGTGGTCGATCAACTGGGACGCGTCCAACGGCTACGCCTTCGCCAACGCGGTCTCGGCCACCCTCGACACCCTGCCGTAGGGACCGGGACGGCGCGACGGCCGCGGGGGTGCGCCCCCGCGGCCGGTCCGCTGCCCGGGACCGGACGCGCCGGTCAGCGCCTGCGCTTGCCCCGGCCCTTGTCCGAGCGCTCCCGGTCCGGCTTCCGGCCCGACCGGTCCCGCTCCGACCTGCGCGAGCGCGGCGCGTCGGTGTCCGGCTCCAGCGCGATGGCGGGTGCCTCGTCCTGGTCGTCCTCGTACTGGTCCTCCGCCGAGAGGCCCAGCAGGTCCGCCGCCCGCTGCTGCACCGACTCCACCAGCGACGGCTGCGCGTCACCGGCGCGGCGCAGCACCGAGTGCTTGAGCCTGCTGTACCCGCGCACCGAGACCGGGCGGCGGTGCCGGACCGAGAACTCCTCGCGGACCTCGATCAGCACGTCGCCCAGCGGCCGGTCCACCAGCACGGTCCCCGGCCGGGCCACCGAGGTGAGGCGGCTGGCGATGTTGACCGTGGAGCCGTAGACGTCGCCGAAGCGGCTCAGCACCCGGCCGTAGGCCAGGCCCGCGCGCAGCATCGGCAGGGCGTCGTCGGCCTCGGCGCGCTCCAGCAGGGCCAGCGCGATCCGGCCGCCGTGCACCGGGTCGTCGGCGACGAAGAGGACCTCGTCGCCGAGCATCTTGACGATGCGGCCGTGGTTCTCCGCGACGACCTCGGCGGTCATCATGTCGAACCGGTCGACCACGTCGACCAGGGCGGCCTCGTCGGAGCGGCGGGTGAAGGTGGTGAACCCGACCATGTCGGCGAAGCCGACGACCTGGCTGCGCGACTCCAGGTCCTGGGTGCTCGACAGCGCGCGCCCCGCGTAGGCGGCGAGGTGGCGCCGCCAGGCGAAGTTCTGCATGCTCTCCAGTTGCGGCACCAACTGCTCGATGAACCGGCCGAGCTGGCGCTCGTCGGCCAGCAGCTCCGGGTTGGCGGCGAGCACGTCGCGCAGGACGTGCACCTCCCACTCGGCCAGCCGCGACAGGTGCTGCCCGAGCATCCGGGCGGTGGCCGTGGCCAGCTCCGGCTCCAGGATGCCCCGGTACATCAGCTCGTCGGTGAGCCGCAGCGTCTCGATGTCGCGGTCGGTGAAGACCACCGCGTCGTCGGCGACGGTGGCGAACCCGAGGGCGCGCCACAGCCGCATCGCCCGCTCCAGCGGCACCCCGGCCTTCTCGCAGACCTCCAGCCTGGTGAACTGGCGGGTGCCGCCGAGCAGGACCTCCTCGACGCGCCGCTGGGCGGCCTCGACCGGGTCGGGTTCCGCCGCGCCGCCGCGGTCGTCGTTGCGCTCGTCCATCTCAGCCGGTGGTGTGCACGATGAGGACGTCGACCGACGACTTGCGGGCGGCCTCCGCCGGGACCGAGCCGAGGATGCGCCCGGCGAGGGTGTTGAGCCCCCGGTTGCCGACGACCAGCAGGTCGGCCTTGTGGTCGTGCACGACCTTGGCCAGGGTCGGCACCGGGTCGCCGTCGACGACCACGGTCTCGATGTTCGTCGCACCGGCCTTGCGGGCCCGCTCGGAGGCGGTGCGCACCGTCTCCTCCGCGGGGTTGAACCCGACGACCTGGTAGGCGACGTCGGAGCCGAGTTCGTCCTGCACCCGGCCCAGGTCGCGGTCCTCACGCGGCTGGTACGCGCACGCGATGACCAGGGTCGCCGAGCTGTCCGCGGCGACCGCCGCGGCCCGGTCGACCGCGAGGTACGAGGATTCGGAGCCGTCGGTGCCGACGACGACGGTCTGATAGGCGGCCATTGCCCAAACCTCCCGCGTTAGCTACTTGTCGGTAGACCTAACCAGGAGAACGCGCCACTCGTCCAACGGACGCGGCCAACACCACTCGTGATCACCCTCGCGCGCGGCCCGCGGCGGCAGCACAATCCGGGGGTGGACACCACGCAGATGCTGGCCGAGGCGGTGCGCGAGGCCAGGGCGGGCCTCGCCTCCGGCGGGATACCGATCGGCGCCGCCCTGTTCGGACCGGACGGGGACCTGTGGGGCTCGGGGCACAACCGCCGGGTCCAGGACGGCGACCCGTCGGTGCACGGGGAGACCTCGGCGTTCCGCAACGCGGGCCGCAGGCGCTCCTACCGGGGCACGACCATGGTCACCACGCTGTCGCCGTGCTGGTACTGCTCCGGCCTGGTCCGCCAGTTCGGCATCCCCCGGGTGGTGATCGGCGAGGCCAGGACGTTCACCGGCGGGCACGGGTGGCTGGCCGAGCACGGGGTGGAGGTGGTGCTGCTCGACGACGCCGAGTGCGTCGGCCTGATGACCGACTTCACCTCCGCCCACCCCGAGCTGTGGCACGAGGACATCGGGGAGGACTGAGCGGGGAGGACTGAGCGCCGACCAGCCCTCCCCGTGCGCCTCAGGCCAGGTCGTTGGCCTCGCGGATGACGTCGACGATCTCGTTCATGATCTGCGTCATCTCGTAGTCCTTGGGGGTGAACACCCTGGCCACGCCCTTGGCGGCGAGGACCTCCGCGTCGTCGGGCGGGATGATGCCGCCGACGACGACCGGGATGTCGCCCGCCCCGGCCGCGCGCAGCCCCTCGACCACGGCCGGGACCGCGTCCAGGTGCGACCCGGACAGGATCGACAGGCCGACCACGTGCACGCCCTCCTGCACCGCGGCGGCCACGATCTGGTCGGCGGTGAGCCGGATGCCCTGGTAGACGACCTCGAAGCCGGTGTCGCGGGCGCGCACGGCGATCTGCTCGGCGCCGTTGGAGTGCCCGTCCAGGCCGGGCTTGCCGACCAGGATGCGCAGCCGCTCGCCCAGTTCCTCGCCGGTGGCCTTCACCCGGTCGCGCACCTTGCCCAGCTCGGCCCCGGCCTCACCGGTCGCCGACGCGCCGGACACGCCGGTGGGCGCCCGGTACTCGCCGAACACCTCGCGCAGCGCCTGCGACCACTCGCCGGTGGTCACCCCGGCCCGGGCGCAGCCGATGGTGGCCTCCATCAGGTTCGCGTCGGTCTTCGCCGCGTCGCGCAGCACCCGCAGCGCCTCGTCCACGGCGGCGCCGTCGCGGCCCGCCCGCCAGGCGGCGATGGCCTCCACGGCCTCCCGCTCGGCGATCGGGTCCACGGTCTCGATGGCCTTCGCGCCCTCGGCCTGCAACGGGCTGGGCTCGGTGGTGCCGAACTTGTTGACGCCGACGATGACCTGGTCACCGGCCTCGATGCGCCTGCGGTGGTCGGCGAGCGAGCCCACCATCTGCGTCTTCATGTACCCGGACTCCACGGCCGCGACCGCGCCGCCCATGGCCTGCACCCGGTCGATCTCCTCGCGGGCGCCCCGCAGGATCGAGTTGACCTTGGCCTCGATCACCGGGGAGCCGTCGAAGATGTCCTCGTACTCCAGCAGGTCGGTCTCGTAGGCCAGCACCTGCTGCATCCGCAGCGCCCACTGCTGGTCCCACGGCCGGGGCAGGCCCAGCGCCTCGTTCCAGGCGGGGAGCTGGATGGCCCTGGCCCGCGCCTTGCGCGAGAGGGAGACCGCGAGCATCTCCAGCACGATGCGCTGCACGTTGTTCTCCGGCTGCGCCTCGGTCAGGCCCAGGGAGTTGACCTGCACGCCGTAGCGGAACCGGCGGTGCTTCTCGTTGGTGACGCCGTAGCGGTCGCGGGTGATCTCGTCCCACAGCTCGGTGAAGGCGCGCATCTTGCACATCTCCTCCACGAACCGCACGCCCGCGTTGACGAAGAAGGAGATCCGCTGCACCACGTCGCCGAACTTCTCCTCCGGCACCTGCCCGGAGTCGCGCACCGCGTCGAGCACCGCGATGGCCGTGCACATGGCGTAGGCGACCTCCTGCACCGGGGTCGCGCCGACCTCCTGCAGGTGGTAGCTGCAGATGTTGATCGGGTTCCACTTCGGCACGTTGGCCACGGTGTAGGCCACCATGTCGGTGATCAGCCGCAGGCTCGGCCCGGGCGGGAACACGTAGGTCCCGCGCGACAGGTACTCCTTGATGATGTCGTTCTGGGTGGTGCCCGCCAGCTTCCCGACCACCTCGTGCCAGTCGGTCCCCTCGGCCTCGGCCTGCTCCTGGGCGACGGTGACGTAGAGCGACAGCAGCCACATGGCGGTGGCGTTGATCGTCATCGAGGTGTTGGCCCCGCCCAGCGGGATCTGGTCGAACAGCGTGCGCATGTCGCCGATGTGGCTGACCGGCACGCCGACCTTGCCGACCTCACCCCTGGCCAGCTCGTGGTCGGGGTCGTAGCCGGTCTGGGTGGGCAGGTCGAAGGCCACCGACAGCCCGGTCTGGCCCTTGGCCAGGTTCCGCCGGTACAGCTCGTTCGACTTCGCCGCGGACGAGTGCCCGGCGTAGGTCCGCATGACCCACGGGCGGTCGCGCTCTCCATCAGTGGGGTACGGCACCGGTTAACCTCCGTTAATCCGTCCTTTTCGCAAAGGGTACTGGTGGGTAACACGATCCGCCCCCGTGCCATTGCTCACAAGGTCCCCTGCCCCGCTCCCCGGGTGCCCCGGCGCGCGAGAATGGCGGCATGGACCTGCCCGCGCCGTACCTGCTGCTGGTCGCCCTGCTGGTCGTCGGCGGGCTCGGGCTGGTGCTGCGCTGGTCGTTCGCCGGGGACGCCCGCAAGGACTACGGGCTGCTCAAGGAGATCGCCAAGGTGCCCAGCCGGACCGCGGCGGCCTTCGTCGAGGAGCGGCTGAGCCAGGCCGGGGTGCGGGCCACGACCGTGCCCGCCGAGGACGGCGAGGGGCTGCGCATCCTGGTCTTCCCCGCCGACGAGCGGGCGGCCATCGCGGCCCTGCTCGACGACGGCACCACCTGACCGCGAGCCCCCGGACGCAGCGGTGCCCGGCTCCACGCGGAGCCGGGCACCGGGTCTGACGGGTCAGCGCGGGTCAGCGGGTCGGGAAGACCACCCCCGCGGAGGTGCCGCCGCGCCGGGTGGGCTCACCCACGGCGAGGAGCTTGCCGTGGCCGGTGAACTCGATCGCCGCCGCGACGCCGATCTCGGCCTGCGGGGTGAACGCGTGGCCCAGCGCCGTCAGGCCGCCCGCCGCGGAGATGAACGCGGGTTCGGCGGTCGTGGCGGCGGTGTTGCGCTGGCTGGCCCTGGGGGCGGCCAGCGCGTCGGGCAGGGACATGCCCAGGTCGATGCGGTTGACCAGGATCTGCAGGACCGTGGTGATGATGGTCGAGCCGCCCGGGGAGCCCAGGGCGAGCCAGGGGCGGCCGTCCTTGAGCACGATCGTCGGGGACATGCTCGACCGCGGCCGCTTGCCCGCGGCCGGGAGGTTGGGGTCGGGGGCGGTGCCCTGGGTGGGGGCGAAGTTGAAGTCGGTCAGCTCGTTGTTGAGCAGGAAGCCGCGGTCGGGGACGACGATGGCGCTGCCGCCGAGCTGCTCGATGGTGTTGGTGTAGGACACCACGTTGCCCCGGGCGTCGGAGACGACGAAGTGGTTGGTGTGCACCTCGTTGTCCGGGGCCTCGGTGCCCTTGGCGGGCGTGCAGGAGCCGGGCGCGGCCGGGTTGCCGGGCGCGGCGGGGGCCGGGATGACCCTGGTCGGGTCGATCAGGCAGGCGCGCGAGGCGGCGAACGCGTCCGACAGCAGCGCCCGCTGGGGCACGTCGACGAACCTCGGGTCGCCGATGTAGCGGCCGCGGTCGGCGAAGGCGAGCTTGCTGGCCTCCAGGTAGCGGTGCAGCGCCTGGGTGCGGTCGAGCCCGCCCAGGTCGCTGGTCTCCAGGATGTTCAGCGCCTCGCCGACGGTGATGCCGCCGCTGGAGGACGGGGCCATGCCGTAGACGTCCAGGCCCCGGTAGCGCATGTGCGTGGGGGCCTGGTCGATGGTCTTGTACGCCTTGAGGTCGGCCACGGTCATCCGGCCCTTGGGCGGGGTGATGGTGGCGTCCGGCGCCAGCGGCGGGTTCTGGGTGGCCTCGGCGACGTCGCGGCCGACCGCGCCGCCGTAGAAGGCCCTGGTGCCGGTGCGGGCGATCTCGCGGTAGGTGGCGGCCAGGTCCGGGTTGCGCAGCACCGCGCCGACCGCGGGCACCGAGCCGCCCGGCAGGAACAGCTCGACGGAGGAGGTGAACTGCTTGAGCCGCGCCTCGTTCGAGACGATCTGGCCCCGCAGCGCCGGGGTCAGCGGGTAGCCGCGGTCGGCGACGTCGATGGCCGGGCGCAGGGTGTCGGCCAGGCTGAACCGGCCCCACTTCTTCAGCGCCCGCTCCCAGGTCGCCAGCATCCCGGGCACGCCGACCGACAGGCCGCTGGTGACCGCCGTGGCGAACGGGTAGGGCTGGCCGGTGGCCGGGTCGATGAACATCTTGTCGTCGCCCGCGCGCGGTGTCGTCTCGCGGCCGTCGATTGTGGACACCCTGCCGGTGCGGGCGTCGTAGTGCACGAAGTAACCGCCGCCGCCGAGGCCTGCGACGAACGGGTCGGTGACGCCGAGCGTGGCCGCGACCGCCACCGCCGCGTCGGCCGCGGTGCCGCCGCGGCGCAGCACGGCCAGCCCGGCCTGCGTCGACTCCACCGTGTCGGACACGACCGCGCCGCCGTAGCCGGTGGCCAGCGGCGTCCTGCCCGGCGCGGGGTGGGTGGCCGAAGCCGTGGCCGGGGACAACACGACTCCGGTCGCGGCGACGACCGCTACCGAGAGTGCGCCTATTCGGTGCCGAGCACCCATTGCGGACCTCTTCCCTTCGGGGACCGGGGAACCAGTTCTACTCGGGGTCGATGGCACCTGCCACCGGCGAACAGCCCCAAAGTGTCGGTGCGGCCGGGTACCTTTCCGCCAAACGGACAGCGAGGGGTGCGGAGTGCGGCGGTTGGAGTACGTCGGCGGCGGGTCGGAGAAGTTCTGGGAGGGCTCCGCCGCGGGCACGGTGGTCACGGTCCGCTGGGGGCGGATCGGCACGAACGGGCAGACCAAGGACAAGGGGTTCGCCACCGCCGAGGCGGCGGACGCCCACCTGGCCAAGCTGGTCGCGGAGAAGCAGCGCAAGGGCTACGTCGAGGCGGGCGCGAGCACCCCGGCGGGCTCAGGCACGGCAGACAGCGGCACGGTAGACAGCGGCACAGCAGGCGGCGGCACAGCGGGCAGCGGCACAGCGGAGGCGGGCGCGGCGGGCACCGACTCCCCCGCGGAGGCCACGGCACCGCGGGCGGGGGAACCGACCGTCCACGCCGCACCGGTGCAGGGGGGACAGTCCGACCAGGACGCCACCCCGACCGGCGCCCCGGGTGGCGGCGACGGCGCCCCGGCCGAGGACGAGCCGTGGCCGGACGAGGACACCTTCACCCCGACCGCCTCGGTCCTGCGGCACGCCGTGCCGCGCCGGGGCACCGCGCGCCCACCCCGCAAGCTCACCCCGAAGGCCACCGACACCGCCCAGGACATCCTCGCCAAGCGGCTCGAACCCCTCCACGCGCTGCTCAACCACCCGCAGACCGACGCCGTGCTGCACGACGCGGGCCACGCGCAGCTCACCGGCAAGCCGAGCCCGCTCGGCGCCGCCGTGGTGTACGTCGCCGCCCGGTTCGAGTCGCGCTACACCGACCAGTCCAAGTACGCGGTGTTCGCCGACCACTGGCTGGCCGAGTGGGGTCCGGTGTTCGCCGCCGAGGCCGTGCTCCAGCTCACCGCCATCCGGTTCGAGTCGGTGGGCGCGCGGGTGAACTCGCGGAGCACGGGCCGGTTGACGTCGCACGACACCTCCCTGCGGCACGCCCCCGGGAGCCTGTCCTGGAACTGGCCCGGCGAGGAGCTGACCGAGCGGGTCCGCCACGCCCTGGCCACCGCCACCGACGCGGACTACGCCGCCGCGGTCGAGGTCCTGGCGCGGTGGCGCGACACCTCGGCCCGCCAGGCCGTGGTGGCCTACCTGCTGCCCACCGAGGCGGACTGGGTGGCGGAGGCGCTGGCCACGCCGCCGGGGCGGCACGACGGCGCGCCGCTGCGGCTGCTGGCGAGCGCGGTGGGCACGGTCGAGCAGTTCGAGCGGCTTCGGCCGCACCTGTCGCCGTGGTCGCTGGACCGGTCGCCGCGCACCCTGCCGACCCTGGTCGACACGCTGGGCCCGGCGCTGGTCCCGGCGCTGGACGAGTGGATCACCACCGCGGGCGCGGACCTGAGCCGCACCATGCTGGGCCACCTGGCCGCCTTCCCCACCGAGGAGGCGTTCGCCGTCCTGGTGCGCCGCGCCGGGGACAAGCTGGTGCCGCCGTTCCTGCAGGAGGCCATGCGCCGGTTCCCGCGCCGGGCCACCCGGCAGCTCGCCGAGGCGGTCGCGGCCACCAGGGAGCCGGGGGTGCTGGGCACGCTGCTCAACGCGCACGTGCTGACCAGGCTGGCGGTGGTCGACGCGGTCGAGGTGTCGGAGAAGGCGCGCGCGGTGCTGGACGGGATCGCCGCGGCGACGGCGGCGCGGGTGCCCGAGGCGGCCCCGGCCGACCTGCCCCCGGTGCTGGCCGACCCGCCGTGGCTGCGCCCGCGCACCCGGGCCACGCCGGTCGTGGTCACCGGGTTGACGCCGCTCGGCGAGCCGGGCATCGCCTGGGCCGATGGCGAGCAGGAGCAGTGGTCCGACCGGACCGGGCTGTCCTCGCCGTTCTGGCCACCCATCGACTGGGACAGGGAGTTCGAGGACCAGAAGACCCGGGACGACGACTGGAAGACGCTGCCGCTGATCGTCGAGGGCCCGTTCGACCGGTCCGAGGCGCTGTTGCGGGCCTGGGAGCCGAAGGCCTATTGGCGACTGGAGTTCTGGGGGCGCTCGCTGGCGGCCCGGTTCGGCCTCACCGCGCTCCCCGCCCTGCTCGAGGTGGGCGCCACGCAGCCCGCCGCGGTGGTCGACCTGCTGCAACCGTTCACCGGCCCCGAGGTGTCGGCGCTGATGGCCGACTGGGCGAGCAGGCTCAAGTCCGTGCGGCCCCGGGCGCTGGCGTACTTCGCCCGGCACGGGGTCGACAGCGTGCGACCGCTGGTCCCCGCGGCGCTGGCCAAGGCGGGCCGGGAGCGGACCGCCGCCGAGACGGTCATCCGCCAGATCACCAGGCAGGCGGGTGCGGAGGCGGTGCTGGCGGTGGCCGCGGAGTACGGCGCGGAGGCCGAGCGGGGCATCGCCGCGCTGCTGGCCACCGACCCGCTGACGGTGCTCCCGGCGAAGCTGCCTGCGGTCGGCGAGTGGGCCCACCCCGGCCTGCTGCCGCAGGTGCTGCTGGCCGACCGCGCGACGGCGCTGCCGCTGTCCGCCGCCCGCGACCTGATCACGATCTTCGCCCTGGGCAAGCCCGGTGAGCCGTACGCCGGGCTGGCCCAGGTGCGCGAGGCGGTGGAGCCGGGTTCGCTGGCCCGGTTCGCCTGGAAGCTGTTCCAGCACTGGCTGGCCGCGGGTGGGTCGTCGAAGGACGGCTGGGTGCTCACCGCGCTGGGCGCGGTGGGCGACGACGAGACGGTGCGCGGGCTGGCCCCGCTGATCCGGGCGTGGCCGGGCGAGGGCGGGCACCAGCGCGCCGTGGCCGGGCTGGACGTGCTCGCCGAGATCGGCACCGACGTGGCGCTGATGCACCTCAACGGCATCGCGAACAAGGTCAAGTTCAAGGGCCTCAAGACGCGCGCCGAGGAGAAGATGATGGCCGTCGCCGACGCCCTCGGCCTCGCCACCGAGCAGTTGGCCGACCGGCTGGTGCCGGACCTGGGCCTCGACGCCGACGGCAGCATGGTCCTCGACTACGGGCCGCGGCGGTTCACCGTCGGCTTCGACGAGCAGCTCAAGCCGTTCGTGGCCGACCCGGACGGCACCCGGCGCAAGGTGCTGCCGAAGCCGGGCGCCAAGGACGACCCCGACCTCGCCCCGCACGCCTACCAGCTCTTCAGCGGCCTCAAGAAGGACGTCAAGACCGTCGCCGCCGACCAGGTGCGCAGGCTGGAGCGGGCCATGGTGGCAGGCCGGAGGTGGTCGGCGGCGGAGTTCACCGAGTTCTTCGCGGGCCACCCGCTGCTCTGGCACCTGGTGCGCAGGCTGGTGTGGGGCCGCTACGAGGGGGGCGAGCTGGTCGGGTCGTTCCGGCTGGCCGAGGACCGCACCCTGGCCGACGTCGAGGACAACGCGCTGACCCTGCCCGAGGGCGCCACCGTCGGCGTGGCGCACCCGCTGCACCTGGGCGCGGCGCTGGAGCCGTGGGGCGAGCTGTTCGCCGACTACGAGATCCTGCAACCGTTCCCGCAGTTGGGCAGGCAGGTGTTCGAGCTGACCGCCGAGGACCGGGCGGGCACCTCGCTGGCGCGGTTCACCGGGATCGAGGTGCCGACCGGGCGGGTGCTCGGGCTGGTGCACCGCGGCTGGGAGCGGGGCACCCCGCAGGACGGGGGCGTGGAGCCGTGGATCACCCGGCCGCTGCCCGATGGCCGGGTGCTGGTCGCCACCCTCGACCCGGGCATCGCCGTGGGCGCGGTCGACATCTTCCCCGAGCAGAAGCTCACCGAGGTGTGGTTGACCGACGATTCCGGCTACTACTGGAGCAACCACCAGAAGCGGCACGCGTTCGCCGACGTCGACCCGGTCGCGGCGTCGGAACTCCTCGCCGACCTGACCATGCTGACCGCCCGGTGACCCCGGCGCACCGAACGGGAAAACCCATGAGCGACAACAACAACGGCACCGACAGCGACGGCCCCGGGATCGACGCGGCGGACCTGCAACGCCCGCCCGCCGAGGTGCGCTACGCCGACGAGCTGAACCGGCTGCGCGCCACCGACACCGGCGCCCGGCCGCCCGGCTGGTGGCTGAGCATGGACGCGGCGCGGCGGTTCATCGTCGGCGACGAGGCGGGCGGGATCAGCCGCAAGTTCGTCGGCGACCCGTCGCTGATCGACCGGTCGCTGGTGACCCTGGCGACCAGCCGCGGCCTGATGCTGGTCGGCGAGCCGGGCACGGCGAAGTCGCTGCTCTCGGAGCTGATCGCGGCGGCGGTCAGCGGGGTGTCCACGCTGACCGTGCAGGGCGGCGCGGCGACCACCGAGGACCAGATCAAGTACTCGTGGAACTACGCGCTGCTGGTGTCGGAGGGCCCGTCGCCGCGGTCGCTGGTGCCCGCGCCGATGCTGCGCGGGATGGCCGAGGGCCGGGTGGTGCGGTTCGAGGAGATCACCCGCTGCCCGCTGGAGGTGCAGGACTCGATGCTGTCGCTGCTGTCCGAGCGGGTGCTGGCGGTCCCGGAGCTGACCGGCCGCGACGGCATGGTGTTCGCCCGCGACGGCTTCAACGTCATCGCCACGGCCAACACCCGAGACCGGGGCGTCAACGAGATGAGCGCGGCCCTCAAGCGGCGCTTCAACTTCGAGACGGTCTTCCCCATCTCCGACTTCAAGACCGAGCTGGCCCTGGTCGAGCAGGAGGCGGGCGCGCTGCTGCGCCGCTCCGGCGTGGAGGCGCCGCAGCGCCGGGACGTGCTGGAGGTGCTGGTGCACGCCTTCCGCGACCTGCGCGGCGGCTCCGGTCGCGACGGCGAGCGGCTCTCGACGGTGATGAGCACGGCCGAGGCGGTGTCGGTGGCGCACGCGGTGGGGCTGCGCGGGTGGTTCCTGCGCCGTGAGCCGGGCGCCCCGGCGGACATCGTCGCGTGCCTGGCGGGCACCGCGGCCAAGGACGACGCCGAGGACCTGGCCCGGCTGCGCCGCTACCTGGAGCAGCAGGCGCCGCGCCGCTCCGGGTCGGCGTGGTCGGAGCTGCACGGCGCCCGCTACCTGCTGCCCGGCTGATGCCCGCGGAGTTCATCGGCGTGCGCCACCACAGCCCGGCGTGCGCGCGGCTGGTGGCGGCGCGCATCGCCGAGCTGCGCCCGGCGTACGTGCTCGTCGAGGGGCCGGTCGACATGAACGACCGGCTCGACGAGCTGCTGCTGGGCCACGAGCTGCCGATCGCGGTGTTCAGCTACCTGCGCGCCGAGGGGGGCACGCGGATGTCGTGGTCCCCGTTCTGCGACCACTCGCCGGAGTGGGTGGCGCTGACGGCGGGCCGGGCGGCGGGCGCGGAGGTCCGGTTCATCGACCTGCCCGCCTGGCACAGCGCCTTCGCCGAGCGGGACAACCGGTACTCCGACGGGGCACTGCGCTACAGCGAGGTGACCGCGCGGCTGTGCCGGGAGTTCGCCGTGGACAACAGCGACACGCTGTGGGACCACATGGTCGAGGTCCACGCGGACCTCGACCCGGTCGCGCTGGCCGAGCGGTTGAACACCTACTTCGACGTGCTGCGCGGGGAAACCACCATCTCCACCGCCGACGACGACCGGGAGACCTACATGGCCGCCTGGGTGCGCGCGGCGGTGGCGGCGGCGGGTGACCGGCCGGTCCTGGTGATCACCGGTGGGCTGCACCGGCCCGCGCTGATCCCGTTGGCGGCGACCGGCGGGACCGCGTGGCCGGAGGTGCCCACCCCGCCTGCGGGCAGCGAGGGCGACAGCTACCTGGTGCCGTACTCGAACCGGCGGCTGGACGCGTTCCAGGGCTACCAGTCCGGGCTGCCCTCCCCCGGCTACTACGAGCGGCTGTGGGCCGACGGTCCCGCGCGCGCCGCGGAGGGGTTGCTGGAGTCGGTGGCCACGCGGCTGCGCGACCGCAACCAGCGGGTGTCCACAGCGGACCTGATCGCCGCGCGCACGCAGGCCGGTGGGCTGGCCGCGCTGCGCGGGCACCCGCACCCGGCGCGCACCGACGTGCTCGACGCGCTGGTCTCGGCGCTGGTGTCCGACGGCCTGGAGCAGCGCCTGCCGTGGACCTCCGACGGCACCATCGCACCGGGCGCACACCCGGTGGTGGTGCAGATGGTGGCCGCGCTGACCGGCGACCGCGTCGGGCGGCTGCACGACGCCACCCCGGCCCCACCCCTGCTGTCCGCTGTGGACGGTGAGCTGGCGGCGCTGGCCCTCGACCGCGCGGGCCGGGTGACGCTCGACCTGACCGGCGAACGCGACCTGCGGCGCAGCCGGGTGCTGCACCGGCTGCGCGTGCTGGGCATCCCCGGTGTGCGGCGCACGAGCGGGCCGACCGGCGGCGCCGACCCGACCTCGGCCGAGGTGTGGGAGCTGACCGAGACGGACCTGCGGCTGCCCGCGCTGATCGAGGCCGCCGCGTACGGCGCCACCCTGCCCGACGCCGCCGCGGTGCTGATCCGGCGCCGGGTGACCGACCCCGACACCGGGGTCGCCGAGCTGGCCGCCGCGCTCTACGACACCGCGCTGTGCGGGGTGGACGCGCTGTCGTCCGACCTCGGCGAGCGCATCGCCGACCGCGTGGCGACGGCGTCGGACCTGGGCGCGGTCGGCGCGGCGCTGGGCACCGTGCTCGGGCTGTGGCGCCACGACCGGCTGCTGGGCAGCGCGGGCAGCCCGGTGCTGGCCGAGGTGATCGACGCGGCGGCGACCAGGGTGCTGTGGCTGGCCGAGGGCACCCACGGCGGCACCGGCCCGGCGGACGTGCCCCGGCTGCACGCCCTGGCCGCGCTGCGCGACGCCCTGCGGCACGCCGAACCCGTGGTGGGCGTGCGGCTGGTCGACGTGCTGGGGGTGGCGCAGCGGATCGCCACCCGCGCGGACGTGCCCCCGGACCTGGCCGGTGCCGGGCTGGGGCTGAGCTGGGCGCTCGGCGCCCCCGGCGAGGTGCACGTGCCGACCGCGCCGAACCGGATGGGCGACTGGCTGGCCGGGCTGTTCGCGCTGGCCCGCGAGGAGGTGCTGGCCGACGAGTCGGTGCTGGCCACCCTGGACGGGCACGTCGCCGACCTGGGCGACGACGACTTCCTGGTGGCGCTGCCCGCGCTGCGCCAGGCGTTCGCCTTCTTCCCACCCGCCGAGCGGGAGACCATCGCGCACGGCCTGCTGGCCCGCCGCGGCCTGCGCCGCTCGGCCCGCGCGCTGCTGCGCACCACCGTCGACCCGGTGCTGGCCGCCGAGGCCGCCGCCCTGGAGTCCCGCGTCGAGGACCTGCTGGTCGGCGAGGGACTGCTGCCGCGGAGCACACCGGAAACCCCGGAGGGGACCCATGACTGAGCCGGACCCCGCCCTGGAGCGCTGGCGGCTCGTGCTCGGCGAGCCCGCGCAGGAGTGCACCCCCGACGGGTTGGGCGCCGAGGCACGCGCCCGGGATGCGGCGCTGGACTGGCTCTACGGCCGCGACACCGAGCTGGGCAAGCGGGGGGTGCGCACCGGGGGCAGCGGCGCGTCCGAGCTGACCACCCTCGACTGGCTCGACGACATCCACCGGCTGTTCCCCCGGGAGACCATCGAGCGGCTCGAACGCGACGCGGTGGAGCGCTACGAGATCGACGACATCGTCACCGACCCGGAGGTGCTGGCCAGGGTCGAGCCGAACCCGGCGCTGCTGCGGGCGGTGCTGCGCACCAAGCACCTGATGAACCCGCAGGTGCTCGCCCTGGCCCGGCGGATCGTCGAGCAGGTGGTGCGGGAGCTGATGGAGAAGCTGCGCACGGAGGTGCGGACCAGCTTCAGCGGCACCCGGGTCCGCAAGCCCAGCAACACCAGGCTGGCCCGCAACTTCGACTTCCGCGGCACCATCAAGGCCAACCTGGCGCACTACCGGCCGGACGAGCGGCGGGTGGCGATCGAGCGGCCCCGGTTCCACTCGCGCTCGCGCAGGCACGTCGAGCAGTGGCAACTGGTGCTGCTGGTCGACCAGTCCGGCTCGATGGTCGACTCGGTGATCCACTCCGCGGTCACCGCCGCCTGCCTGTGGGGGCTGCCCGGGCTGCGCACGCACCTGGTCGCCTTCGACACCTCGGTGGTCGACCTGACCGCCGACGTCACCGACCCGGTGGAGCTGCTGATGAAGGTGCAGCTCGGCGGCGGCACCGACATCGCCAAGGCGGTGCGGTACGGGGCCGGGCTGATCACCGCGCCGCGCCGGTCGATCGTGGTGCTGATCTCCGACTTCTACGAGGGCGGCGACGAGTCCGCGCTGGTGCGACAGGTGCGGGAGCTGTGCCAGCAGGGCACGGAGGTGCTCGGCCTGGCCGCACTCGACGCGGACGCCACCCCCAACTACGACCGGTCGACCGCGCAGCGGCTGGCCGACGTGGGCGCGCACGTGGGCGCGATGACCCCGGGTCAGCTCGCCGAGTTCGTCGCCGAACGGCTCGGCCGGTGAGCCGCGCCGACCTGCTTGCGCTGACCCCGGACGCGCTGGCCGCGCTGGCCAACCGGGGCCTGGTCAAGCGCGCCGCCAAGGACATCGACGCCGGGGTGCTGCCGGAGGTGACCGCCGAGGCCGACGGCACCGTGCGCGGGGTGTTCCCGGACGGCGTCACCTCCGTCCTGCCCCCGGGGGCCGGGCTGGCCACGGGCACCTGCTCGTGCGCGGCGCCCGGGGTGTGCAGGCACCGGGTCGGGCTGGTCCTCGCCTACCAGCGCACCGCCGCGGCAGCCGAGAGCACGACACCGGCTGAGGACACCGCGACGGCGGCGGAGGCGGTGCCGTGGTCGCCGGGCGCGTTCACCGACGAGGAGCTGGCCGCCGCGTTCAGCGCCCGGACCCTCGCCGCCGCCCGCAAGGCCCTGCGCGCGGGCTACCCGGCCCTGGTCCGGCGCCCGACCGGCACCACCCCGGCGAGCGTGGAGCTGGCCGCGTGCACCGTGCGCTTCCTCGTCCCCGGCGAACTGGGCTACCTCGACACCGACGCCACCGCGGCCCGCCGCGACGAGTACGCCGTGCTGGCGGTGTGGGCGTTCCGCGCCGCCGACGAGCGCGACCCGGGAGCCCCCGAGCAGCGCATCGACGTCGGCGGCGACCGGGCCGCCGCCGCGGGCTCCGGCCTGGACGCCGCCCTGGCCGTGGTGGACGACGTGCTCCGCGCGGGCGCCACCGGCGCGGGCCCGGTGCTGGCCGCCGCGGTCCGCCGCACCGCCGAGGACCTGGAAACCCGCAACCTGCGCTGGCCGGTGGCGGTGCTGGAGGACCTGTCGGCGCAGCTCGCCGCGTACACCGAGCGCTCGGCGGGCTACCGCGCGAACCGCGTCGCCGCGCTGCTCGCCGAGACCCACGCCCGGCACCGCGCGGTCACCGCGGGCGGGGCCAGCCTGCGCTCACGGGTGCTCGGCACCGAGGAACGCGCCAGCACCCCGCTGCGCCGGGTGCGGCTGGTCGGCCTGGGCTGCCGGGTCACCGGCGCGGAGACCACCCGCACCGCCGAGGTGTACCTGGCCGACCCGGTCAGCGGCACGGTCCTGGTGCTGCGCCGCGAGTGGGAGACCGAGGAGACGGCCACCGGACCGGACCTGGCGGCCAGGCGGGTCGTCGGGTCCCCGCTGAGCGCGCTGGCCGCGGCGAACCTGGTCAGCGAGTCCGCCACCCGCAGCGCGGGCCGGGAGGTCCGCATCACCCAGGGCGGGGTGGCCAAGACGGCGGTGACCCGCCTGGGCGACGCCTGGGACGGGCTGCCACCGTCGGTGCGGGCGTCGTCGTACGCGGCGCTGTCGGCGGAACTGGCCGGGCTGCCGCCGTGGTGCGTGCGGCCCAGGGTGGCCGCGGAGTTCGTCCGGGTGCTGCCGGTCGCCGAGGTGCGCTGGGTGTCCTACCAGCCGGGCGCACAGCGGCTGACCGCCGAGGTCGCCGACTCCGCCGGTGCCACCGCGGTGCTGTCGTGCGACTACAGCGGGGTGTGCCCGGGCGCGCTGGACGCACTGGCGGAGGCACTGGCCGAGGGGGTCGTGGCGGTGAGCGGCACGGTCCGCCGGGTCGGCGGAACGTTGCTGGTCGACCCGATAGCCGTGCGCACCGCGGCCGGGGTCGTGGTGCTGGACCTGGCCCCCAGCACGCGCCGGGCCGACCTGTCCACGGTGTCCGCACCGGAATCCGACCCGCTGAGCCACGCCCTCGACGTCGGCCTGACCACCCTCGCCGAGGCCGCCCACCGCGGCCTGGAGCACCCGTCACCCTCCCACGCCGACCGCCTCACCTCTGCCGCGGCGGGGCTGACCAGGGTGGGCCTGCACCGCTGCGCCACAACCGTGCGAACCTTCGCCGACCGCCCGGAACCGACCACCTGGGTCGACGCCTGGCTCCGACTGTCCACAGTGGCCGAATTCCGCTGAACAACGGCCACAGCCGGGCAGGCGGTTCGTGGGGTGGGCACCAGGCTGCCCACCCCACAAACCGCAGACCCGACCACCAGCCACCGAAACCCGGCCTGCGCAGCGACAACCAGCCAGCCACCCGAGAAATCGCCTGCCCGGCCACCAGCCACGCCGAACCCCCTCGGCGCAGCCACCAGCCACCCAACAAACCGCCGGCCCGGCGAGCGAACTGCCCGGGTGGGTGGAGGTCCTCAACGCAGGCCGGCCACCCCGAAAGCCGCCGCCCCGGCTACGGCCCTGCCCGGGTGGGTGGATGTGTTTGGCCGGGGGTGGCGATCATGTGACAGCCTGCCTGGGCGGTGGGGCATCTTTTCAGCCCCACCCGGTCACACTGGAGCACATGATCGCCATAGGGGCCCCGGCCAAACACATCCACCCACCCGGGCACACCCACCAAACGACCGGGCTTTGCGGGACACAGGCCCGGCCAAGCACATCCACCCGGGCACCCAAAGCCCCGGGCTTCAAAGAACACGCAACAGGTCAGAGCGCGCGCTCGGGCTCAGCGTCGACTCGGTGCACGTCAGCGCCCAAGCGCTGCATGTTCTCCACGAACATCGGGTAGCCGCGGTCGATGTGGAACACGTCCCACACCTCGGTGACCCCGTCAGCGCACAACCCCGCCAGGACCAACCCCACCCCCGCGCGGATGTCGCTGGCCCACACCGGGGCGCTGGAGAGCCGGGGGACGCCGCGGACGACGGCGTGGTGGCCGTCGGTGCGGGCGTCGGCGCCGAGGCGGACCATTTCCTCGACGAACCGGAAGCGGGCCTCGAACAGGTTCTCGGTGATCATCGAGGTGCCGTCGGCGATGGCGGTCAGCGCGATGGCGAACGGTTGCAGGTCGGTGGCGAAGCCCGGGTAGGGCAGGGTCACGAAGTCGACCGCGCCGGGCCGGTCGCGCTGCACCACGCGGAAGCCGTCGGTCTCGGTGGTGATCTCCGCGCCCGCGGTGCGCAGCTTCTCCAGCACCAGGTCGAGGTGGTGCGGGTCGACCCCGCGCACGGTGATGTCGCCGCGGGTCATGGCGGCGGCGAAGGCCCAGGTGGCGCCGACGATGCGGTCGCCGACCACCCGGTGCGTGGTGGGTTGCAGCGAGGTCACGCCGTGCACGGTGAGCGTGGAGGTGCCTGCGCCCTCGACCTTGGCGCCCATCTGCTGCAGCATCAGGCACAGGTCGACGATCTCCGGCTCGCGCGCGGCGTTGTCGATCACCGTGGTGCCGTCGGCGAGGACGGCGGCCATCAGGATGTTCTCGGTGGCGCCGACGCTGGGGAAGTCCAGCCAGATCTGCGCGCCGTGCAGGCCCTCGGCCTCGGCGACCACGCAGCCGTGTTCGATCTCGCTGGTGGCGCCGAGTTGGCGCAGCCCGTTCTGGTGCATGTCCAGCGGGCGCGAGCCGATCGCGTCCCCGCCGGGCAGCGCCACCACCGCCCGCTTGCACCGGCCCACCAGCGGCCCGAGCACGCACACCGAGGCGCGCAGCTTGCCCATCGACGCCGAGTCGGCGCGGTGGTTCAGCTCGGCCGGGGTGGTGATGACCGCGGTGTCGCCGTCGAGGTCGACCTGGCAGCCGAGGCTGCGCAGCACGTCGCCCATCAGCGGGACGTCGAGGATCTGCGGGCAGTTGGTGATCGTGGTGGTGCCCTCGGCCAGCAGTGCCGCCGCCATGAGCTTGAGCACGCTGTTCTTCGCGCCGACGACGTCGACCTCGCCGACGAGCCGGGCGCCGCCGCGGACCTGGAAGTGCTCTGTCACGGGGGCAATGATGCCCCGCCCGCCCGGGGGCGAGGCGGGTGGGTGATGCGGAGTCCGCTCTCACACCGGTCGGGGGGCCGCGGCCGGCTAGGGTGGGGGCATGTCGGTCCACATCACGCGGGTGTACACCAAGGTCGGCGACAACGGCACGACCGCGCTCGGCGACGGTTCCCGGGTCCCGAAGACGTCGGCCCGGCTGGGTGCCTACGCCGACGTGGACGAGGCCAACTCGGCCATCGGGGTCGCGGTCGCCCTGGGCGCGCTGACCGGCGAACTGGCCGACGTGCTGCGCTCGGTGCAGAACGACCTGTTCGACGTCGGCGCCGACCTGTGCGCCCCGATCGTCCCCGACCCGCCGTACCCGGCGCTGCGGATCACCGAGCCCTACATCACCCGGCTCGAGGGCTGGATCGACGACTTCAACGGCCGCCTGGGCAAGCTGAACTCGTTCATCCTCCCCGGCGGCACCCCCGGCGCGGCCCTGCTGCACGTGGCGCGCACGGTGACCCGCCGCGCCGAGCGCAGCGCCTGGCTGCTCATCGAGGAGGACGGCGAGCGCACCAACATATTGGCCGCCAAGTACCTCAACCGCCTGTCCGACCTGCTGTTCGTGCTGGGCCGGGTGGCGAACCCGGACGGCGACGTGCTCTGGCAGCCCGGCCAGAACGCCTGACCCCCGCAGACCACTGAGCCCGGACCCGCTCGCGGGTCCGGGCTCAGTGGTGGATCAGGAGGCCCAGGGCAGGCGGCGGCCGGGTGGGGCGCTCTCCAGCCAGGACAGGAACCCGGTGAGCGTGTCGGTGCTCATCGCGATCTCGAAGGCGGGGGTCGGTGAGCCCGGCGGGGTGTCGAAGCGCAGCACCCGGGAGCCCTGCGGCATGTTCGGGGTCTCGGCGCGCCCGGGGTCGCGGCGCGCGGCGATCTCCAGGCCCTCGCGGCTGATCACCCGGTCGGGGCCCGCGCGCAGGCTCAGCGCGCGGAACCAGGCGAACTCGTCGCCCTGGTAGCGGCCCACACCCAGGTGCCAGCCCTTGCCGGAGTCGTCGATGCGCACGCGCATGGCCACGTGGATGCCGCCGGAGCGCAGCAGCCGCAGGCGGCGGTAGACGAGCAGGAGCAGCAGGAGCAGGACGGCGGCCAGGACGACGACGACCACATCGCTGATGTCCACCGGCCGCCCCCGCCCCTAGGCCGTCATCAGGCCGACTGCTCGGCGGCGCGGAGCTGGGCAGCCGCCCTGGTCCGGGCTTCCCCGTCGTCGGCGTTGAGCGCCGAGCGGGCCGCGTTCACGTCGATCTCGGTGGACAGCTCGGCCGACTCGGCCAGGATGCTGACCGCCTCGGCGGTCACCGAGAGGAACCCGCCGTGCACGGCGGCGACGATGGTTTCGCCCTCGGCGGTCCTGATCTTCACCACGCCGCCCTCGATGAGCTGGCCGAGGACGGGCTCGTGGCCGGGCAGGATGCCGATCTCACCCTCGAGGGTCTGGGCGGACACGAACGTGCCGGTGCCCGACCACAGGCGTCGTTCCACGGCGACCAGCTGGACGGACATCTCAGCCACGCGTATCTCCTTCGGCTCGCGGTTACCGCACAGTCTAGTCGGAACCGGCGCAACCTCCCCAGTCAGCCCGGTGTCACTGGGCACAGTGGTGCAGAACGAACCCCTGGGGGTGACGGCGATCGAACCGGACGAGTTCACCGACTTCGTGGCGAACCGGGCCACGGCCCTGCTGCGCACGGCCTACCTGCTCTGCGGCGGGGACCGGGGCGCGGCCGAAGACCTGCTGCAAGACGTCCTCGAACGCACCTACCGCAAACGCGGCCGGGTGCGCGGCGGCCTGGAGCCCTACGTCCGCGCGGGCCTGGCCAACGCGGCGGCCAACCGCTGGCGCACCCGCTCCCGCCGGGTGCCGGAGGCACCGCTGGAGCGGGCCGCCGACCCGGGCACGTGGACCGACGAGGCCGCCCGCCTCGCCGACCGCGACCGGGTGGCCACGGCCCTTGGCGGGCTGCCACCGCGGATGCGCGCGGTGCTGGTCCTGCGCTTCTTCGACGACCTGTCCGAAGCCGACACCGCCGCCGCCCTGGGCTGCGGCGTCGGCACGGTCAAGAGCCAGACCTCGCGCGGCCTGGAGCGCCTGCGCACCCTGCTCGACACACCGGTGAGGAGCTGATCGTGGACACCGAAGACCTGACCACCGCCCTGCGCGCGGCCACCGAAGACGTGCGCCCCCGCCCGAGCTTCACCGACGACGTGCTGCGCGGCGCCCACCGCGCCAGGACTCGGCACAGGCGCACCCTGGCGGGCGGCACGGCGGTCCTGGTGGTCGCCCTGACCGCCGGAGCCGTCGCCTGGTCGACCGGCGGGCGCCCCGAACAGGCACCGGCCCGACCACCTGTCGCCGCCCCCGCCCCCATCAGCTTCGACGGCCCGACTCGGGGCGACCTGGCGGGCGACCAGGCGTACCTGGCGAAGGTGCTCGCCGCGTGGCGGCAGAAGATCCCGACCTCACCCAACAGGGACCTCCTCAGCGCCCTCACCGGGGAACCGCACGTCTACTGGGCGGGCACCACCCCTGAGGGCCGCATGGCGCTGGTCGACCAGCCGGGCCCCTCCCCCGCCGTCTCCCCGGCCCTCGGCCTGCTGCACGGCGACGAGCCGATCGTCATCCAGGACGTGCCGCCCGGCGGGCTCGCCCGGGGCGAGCGGATCGGGTTCCTGTTCGGCATCGGGAACCTCAACGCCCTGGCACTGGGCGGCACCGCCTACTCCTCGGCCAGGTTCGACGTCGGCGCGGACGGTCGCGGCACCCGGACGTGGACCCCGATGACCGACCTCGACGGCATGGCGTTCGCCACCCTGCCCGAACCGTCCGGCACCTCCGGTGCCCGGCTTTCCGGCTCACCCGACCTGTCGCAACCGATCGACGCCGTGGCAACCTCCGAGTACAGCCACAACTCGACCTTCGCCGGGCAGCGGAGCCACCTGTACGGGATCACCGCAGACCTGCGCCCCTACGACGGCCCCCCTGCCCTGGTGGGGGGCACCACCGAGCCGTTGCTCGGCGCGGATGCCGTCGACTCGCTGCGGCAGGCGGGCATCATCGACCCGCTCGGGTACGGGGAGGACTTCCGCTGGCAGGCCGTGGCCGACCTGCCGGACGGCCGGGTGCTGCGCAGCTTCGTGCTCCAGCAGTCCGGCGTGGGCACCCGCGTGTACGTGATGATCGTCGACCGAGCCGGGGTGGTCGACTGGATGACCTGCCTGGGAGCACCCTCGCTGGACCAGGAGACACTGTTCGTCGACCAGGTGCTCCCGGGCGGCCTGGGCAGGCTCGTCGCCCGGCCGGGGGCCCGGCTGCGCCACCGCACCGGGGCGGGGCCCTGGGTCGAGGCGGGGGTGGGCGCGGCGATCGTCCCGATGACCGCGACCGCGCTCGAATTCAGCGGCGGCAGTGCGGCCCCCCGGGTCATCGTCTTCTGAGAACAGCACGAGGGGCCGGTGTCCGTGTGGACACCGGCCCCTCTCGTGCGCTGTGGCGGTACTACTTCTTCTTGCCGGTCAGCTCGTGGTAGCGGCGCTCGAGGTCGTCGAGGCCACCGATCGACAGGAAGGCCTGCTCCGGGACGTGGTCGTACTCGCCCTTGGCGACCTTGTCGAAGGCCTCGATGGTGTCCGAGAGCTTCACGAACGAGCCCACGTCGCCGGTGAACTTCTCCGCGACGAAGAAGTTCTGCGACAGGAAGCGCTCGATGCGCCGGGCGCGGTTGACCGTCACCTTGTCCTCTTCGGACAGCTCGTCCATGCCGAGGATGGCGATGATGTCCTGCAGCTCCTTGTACTTCTGCAGGATGCGCTTGACCTCCTGGGCCACCCGGTAGTGCTCCTCGCCGACCACGCCGGGGTCGAGGATTCGGGAGGACGAGGTCAGCGGGTCGACCGCCGGGTAGATGCCCTTCTGGGAGATCGGACGGGAGAGTTCCGTCGTCGCGTCCAGGTGGGCGAAGGTGGTGGCGGGCGCCGGGTCGGTGTAGTCGTCCGCGGGGACGTAGATCGCCTGCATCGAGGTGATCGAGCGACCGCGGGTCGAGGTGATCCGCTCCTGCAGCTCACCCATCTCGTCGGCCAGCGTCGGCTGGTAGCCCACGGCGGACGGCATGCGGCCCAGCAGGGTCGACACCTCCGAACCGGCCTGGGTGAACCGGAAGATGTTGTCGATGAACAGCAGCACGTCCTGGTTCTGGACGTCGCGGAAGTACTCCGCCATGGTCAGCGCGGACAGCGCGACGCGCATCCGGGTGCCCGGCGGCTCGTCCATCTGGCCGAAGACCAGCGCGGTGTCCGGGAGGACACCCATCTCCTCCATCTCCAGGAAGAGGTCGGTGCCCTCGCGGGTGCGCTCGCCGACCCCGGCGAACACCGAGGTGCCACCGAAGTTGCGGGCGATGCGGGTGATCATCTCCTGGATGAGCACCGTCTTGCCCACGCCCGCGCCGCCGAACAGGCCGATCTTGCCGCCCTCGACGTACGGGGTCAGCAGGTCGATGACCTTGACGCCGGTCTCCAGCATCTTGGTCCGACCCTCGAGCTGGTCGAACGCCGGGGGACGGCGGTGGATGCGCCACTTCTCGGCGTCCGCGGCGTGCCCGGGCTTGTCCAGGCACTCGCCGAGCGCGTTGAACACGTGGCCCTTGACGGCGTCGCCGACCGGGACCGAGATGGCCGCGCCGGTGTCGGTGACGGGGGCGCCGCGCACCAGGCCGTCCTGCGGCGCCATGGAGATGCAGCGCACCAGGTTGTCGCCGAGGTGCTGGGCGACCTCGAGGGTGATGGTCTTCTTCAGCGCCTCGAGCTCGACCTTGACGGTCAGGGCGTTGTAGAGGTCCGGCACCGAGTCACGCGGGAACTCGACGTCGACCACGGGGCCGATGACGCGGACCACGCGACCGGTGGCGGTGCTGGTGGTGGGTTCCTGGACAGCGGTCATGGCTATTCATCACTTCCTGCGGCAGAGAGCGCCTCTACGCCACCGACGATCTCGCTGATCTCCTGCGTGATCTGCGCCTGGCGGACCTGGTTGGCAACGCGGGTGAAGCTGCGGACGAGCTCGTCGGCGTTGTCGGTGGCGGCCTTCATGGCCGTCCGCCGGGCGGCCGACTCCGACGCCGCCGACTCCAGCAGCGCCGCGAAGATCCGCGTGTTGATGTACTTCGGGAGCAGGTTGCCGAGGAGCACCTCGGCGCTGGGCTCGAACGAGTACGCCGAGGTCAGCGTCTGCTCCGAGTACTCGACCTCCAGCGGCGCGACGCGCGTGGCGACCGGCTTCTGCGACAGCATCGACACGAACTCGGTGTAGACGACGTGCAGCTCGTCCACGCCGAGGACCCCGTCCGGACCCGGCCGGTCGCCCTCGTCGTCCGCGCCGCTGAGGAAGGCGCTGACCAGGGTCGACCCCGCTTCCGCCGCGTGCTGGTAGCCGGGCGCCTCGGAGAACCCGGTCCAGCTCCCCGCGACCTCGCGGTCGCGGAACCGGTAGTAGTTCAGCCCCTTGCGCCCGACCACGTAGACCACCGGGGTCTTGCCCTGCTCGCGCAGCAGCGACTGCAACTCCTCGGCCGCGCGCAGCACGTTGGCGTTGTAGCCGCCGCACAGACCGCGGTCGGAGGTGATGACGAGCACCGCCGCGCGCCCGGTGCGCTGCCGCTCGACGAGCAGCGGCGAGTCCAGGTTGGTGGCGCCGGTGGCCAGCTCGGTCAGCACCGAGGTGATCTCGTCGGAGTACGGCTTGGCGGCCGCGACCCGCGCCTGCGCCCGGCTGATCCGCGAGGTGGCGATCAGCTCCTGCGCCTTGAAGATCTTCTTGAACGACTGGGCGGACTTGATCCGCTGTCGGATTTCCCGGAGTTGTGCCATCTCGTCAGGCCTTCGGCGTGGGCTTGTTGACCTTCACCGTCTCCTGGCCGACCTCGGACGCGTCCATCGCCTCGGCGTCGGCCTCGACGACCGTCTTGCCGTCGGAGCCGGTGAAGGACTTCTTGAAGTCCACCACGGCCGCCTTGAGCCGGTCGGCGTTGTCGTCGGTCAGCTTCTTGTCGGTGCGGATCTCGTCCAGGATGCCCGCGTGGCGGTGGCGGATGTTGTCCAGCACCTCCGCCTCGAACCGGCGGACGTCGCCGATGGCGATGTCGTCGAGGTGGCCCTTGGTGCCGATCCAGATGGAGACGACCTGCTCCTCCATCGACACCGGGGAGTACTGGCCCTGCTTGAGCAGCTCCATCATCCGGGTGCCGCGCTCGAGCTGGGCCTTCGAGGTGGCGTCCAGGTCGGAGGCGAAGGCGGCGAACGCCTCCAGCTCGCGGTACTGGGCCAGCTCCAGGCGCAGCGTCGAGGCGACCGACTTCATCGCCTTGGTCTGCGCGGCGGTGCCGACGCGGGAGACCGAGGTGCCGACGTTGACCGCCGGGCGCTGACCCGAGTTGAACAGGTCGGACTCGAGGAAGCACTGCCCGTCGGTGATGGAGATGACGTTGGTGGGGATGTAGGCGGAGATGTCGTTCGCCTTGGTCTCGATGATCGGCAGACCGGTCATCGAGCCGCCGCCCAGCTCGTCGGAGAGCTTCGCGCAGCGCTCCAGCAGGCGGGAGTGCAAGTAGAAGACGTCACCCGGGTACGCCTCGCGGCCCGGCGGGCGGCGCAGCAGCAGCGAGATGGCGCGGTAGGCCTCGGCCTGCTTGGTCAGGTCGTCGAAGATGATCAGGACGTGCTTGCCCTGGTACATCCAGTGCTGGCCGAGCGCGGAGCCGGTGTAGGGCGCGAGCCACTTGAAGCCCGCGGAGTCCGAGGCGGGGGCGGCGACGATGGTGGTGTACTCCAGCGCGCCCGCGTCCTCCAGGGCGGACTTGACGCCCGCGATGGTGGAGCCCTTCTGGCCGACGGCGACGTAGATGCAGCGGACCTGCTGCTTCGGGTCGCCGGTCTCCCAGGCCTTCTTCTGGTTGATGATGGTGTCGACGCAGACCGTGGTCTTGCCGGTCTTGCGGTCACCGATGATGAGCTGGCGCTGGCCGCGGCCGATCGGGGTCATCGCGTCGATGGCCTTGATGCCGGTGGGCATCGGCTCCTCGACCGGCTGGCGCTGCACGACGGTGGCCGCCTGCAGCTCCAGCGCGCGCTGCTCGTCCGCGGCGATGTCGCCGAGGCCGTCGATCGGGTTGCCCAGCGGGTCGATGACCCGGCCGAGGAAGGCGTCGCCCACCGGCACCGAGAGGACCCGGCCGGTCCGCTTGACCTCCTGGCCCTCCTCGATCTTGTCGTAGTCGCCGAGGATGGCGGCACCGATCTCGCGGGCGTCGAGGTTCAGCGCCACGCCGACGATGCCACCGGGGAACTCCAGCAGCTCGTTGGCCATGGCCGAGGGCAGGCCCTCCACGTGGGCGATGCCGTCGCCGGTGTCGGAGACCGTTCCGACCTCTTCCCGGTTCACGTCCGGGGAGTAGCTGGAGACGTAGTTCTCGATCGCACTGCGGATCTCGTCCGACGAGATCGTCAGCTCCGCCATGAAAGTTCCTGCTCTCGCTTCGTTCTGGAAAAGTTCTAGGGGGTCAGGCGAACCGGCGCCGCAGCGCGTCGAGCCGTCCTCGGGTGCTGCCGTCGATGACCTCGTCGCCGACCTTGATGACCAGGCCGCCGCCGAGGTCGGGGTCGACCTCGAGGTGCAGTGCGATCGGCCGGTTGTAGATCCGCTGCAGCGAGGCCGACAGCTTCTCCTGCTGCACCGCCGACAGCGGGCCCGCCGAGATCACGTGCGCCACCGAGCGCTCCCGGCGCTTGGCCGCCTCGGTGGCGAGCGCCTCCAGGCCGGGGACCAGGCCGCGGCCGCGCGGCTGCGCGACCAGGTTCTCCACCAGCGCCTCGGTCGTGGGGGCGACCTTGCCGCCGATCAGGTCGCGGACCAGCGCCAGCTTGCCCTCGACGGGCGCGGAGCGGCTGGTGAGCACCCGCTCCAGCTCGGTCTGGTCGGCGACGATGCGGCCGAGCCGGAACAGCTCGTCCTCGACCGAGTCGAGGTCGCCCGCCCGCTCGGCGGACACCAGCAGCGCGGTGGTGGCCAGCGACTCCAGGCCGTCGACCAACTGCCGGGGGCTGGACCACCGGGCGCCGACGGCGGCGGTGACCACCGTCAGGGTCTGGTCGGTGACCTTGCCCGACAGCAGGCTCGTGGCGAGCCCTTCGCGGGACGACGGGTCGGTGGACGAGTCGGCCAGGGTGCGGCGCAGGCCGACCTCCCGGTCGAGCAGTCCGGCCACCGCGAACAGCTCGGCACCCAGGCTGCCCGCGGTGCCCTCGGGGACGTCGAGCAGGGTCAGCTCGACGGCGGCGAGGGCTTCCCGGCTCGCGGCGTGGAATGTCATCTGCGGCGTCTCCCCTAGCTCTTCGCCGGGGCCGACACCGAGTCGAGCTCGGTGAGGAACCGGTCGACGGTGCCGCGACGACGGGTCTCGTCCTCCAGGGACTCACCCACGATGCGACTGGCCAACTCGACCGCGTTGCGGCCCAGTTCGGCGCGCAGCTCGGCGACGATCTGCGCGCGCTGCGCCTCGAGCTGCGCCTGTCCCTGCGCCACGATCCGCGCGGACTCCTCCTGGGCCTGGGCCCGGAGTTCTTCCTTGATCTGCTCGGCCTCGGCGCGGGCGTCGTCCCGGATGCGGGCGGACTCGGCCCTGGCCTCGGCGAGCTGCGCCTTGTACTGCTGCAACGCGGCCTCGGCCTCGACCTGCGCGGCCTCCGCCTTCTCGATGCCACCCTCGATCTTGGCGGTCCGCTCCTCGTAGAGCTTCTCGAACCGGGGCGTGACGAACTTCGAGATGACGAACAGCAGGAGCAGGAACGCGACCGCACCGAGGATGATCTCCACGGGGTGCGGCAGGACCGGGTTCAGCGGTTCCTCTTCGGCTGCCAGGATGAGTACTGACTTCAGCACGACGACTCCCTAGACGAGTAGAGCTGGATCAGCCGCCGGACGCGATGAAGTAGACGACCAGACCGATCAGCGCGAGGACCTCGACCAGGACGAAGGTCGTCCAGGCGATGCTCATGAGCTTGCTCTGGGCCTCCGGCTGACGGGCGGTGCCGTTGATGACCGCGGCCCAGATCAGACCGACGCCGACGCCGGGGCCGATCGCGCCAAGACCGTAGCCGATCGCGGCGAGACCCTGGTTGAGGTTCACGGCTTCCTGGGCGAGAACAACACTGCTCACTTGTGTTTCCCTTTCCAACTCGGTCCGCGGGAACCCGCGGATCGGGGGCTTGAGTGGTTTTTCCTAGTGGTCTTCGGCGAGGGCCATGCCGATGTAGTTGGCCGACAGCAGCGCGAAGATGTAGGCCTGCAACACCTGGATGAACGCCTCCAGGAAGGTCATCGCGATGGCGAAGGCCCAGGAGACGATCGAGACCGGCTTGAGCGGTCCGGCGGCGTGCAGCAGCAGGTACTCACCACCGAGGGTGAACACCAGGAGGATGAGGTGTCCCGCGAACATGGCGGCGAAGACTCGGATCGCCAGCGTGATCGGGTTCAGCACGAACTTCTGCAGGAACTCGATGGGAGTCAGCAGGAGGTAGATCGGCCCGGGGGCGCCGGGGGGCACGGTCTGGTTCTTGAGGTACCCGACGAACCCGAACTTCTTGAAGCCGACCCAGTGGTAGACGAAGTAGACCATCACCGCGAGCGTCAGCGGGAAGCCGATCTTCGCCATCGTCGGGAATTGCAGGACCGGGATGATGCCGTAGATGTTGTTCACCAACACGAAGGTGAACAGTGAGAGAATGAACGGGACGAAGGGCTTGAACTCCTTCGAACCGATCTGCTCCCTGGCGATGTTGTTGCGGCCGAAGTCGTAGACCGATTCGACGGCGAACTGCCACTTCCCCGGGATGATCTTGAGGTTGCGCGAGGAGAGGACGAAGAAGGCCGAGATGATGATGACGGAGAGCACCACCAGCACCATCGGCTTGGTGACCTCACCGAAAATCGGCGGGAGGAAAAAGTCCTTCACGCCCGGGGGTGCGAAGACGTCACCCTCGGCTAGCACCAGCCTGCCCAACTGTGGGCTCCTTCCGGTTCTCCCGGCCGGCGTTCACTCCGCCGGGGGAATCGTCACGATCAGGACGTAACGTACCTGACAACCTTGGCCTGTCTGCGGGCGGCCACCCACTGCTCGGAGGCCTCCCGGCGGCATGCGCGAAGCGCGGCGACGCCGCCGATGAAACGGACCCTATCAGGGACCTTTCGGTCTCCGAACGGGTGTACTGCTCGGTAGGGGTGCCTACTCCTCGCCCGCCGGGATGATCGTGGGCAGCTTGGTCCTGCGGAACGCCAGCGCCTCGGCACCGGCGGCCACGACCACCACGGCGATCATGGTGATGCCCAGCGACTTCGGCTCCAGCGCGTCCACCCCGCGCAGCAGCGTCATCACGATCAGCAGGAGCAGCAGCTTGCCCACGAAACCGCCCAGGGAGGCGGCCATCCCGATGTGCGGGCCCTGGTGCGCGGTCGCCCGCATCAGGGCCAGCGTGATCAGCGAGGACACGCAGGCCAGCGCTCCGCCCACGGCCGCCCCGAAGGCCCCCGCGCCGCCACGCAGGAGTCCGAAGAGGACGACACCGAGCACCGCGGTGCCCACCGACGGCCACAGCGCGTAGCGGAACATGGCCCCCGCCAGGGTCAGCATGGCCCGCGCGTGCGGATCTGACTGCCGCTGCGGCTGGGTGGCCGTCGCGGAGTCGGGTGTGGTGTCGGGGTTCTCGCTCATCGCTTCCCAGTGTAGGGACCGCGATGTCGATCACCGACGGCAGGACCACACCCCGCGGGTCACACGCCGATGTGGAGCGTCCGTCACGGCCAGTGTCCAGGCAAACCCGGCCCGGCGACACATAGTGAAGATCACGCCCGCTGAGCGCGCCTCGCTTTTGCTCACTTCGCTGAGCGCACCGACGGCAGGAATGATGCCGCCGCCGCGACCACGACCGCCAGCACCAGGCCCCAGGTGACGAAGAACACGTCGAACACGGTCAGCGCCACCGCGCCGAACGCGAGCACCCCCGCCCACAGGTAGATCAGCAGCACGGCCCGGCGCTGCGAGTGGCCCACGGCGAGCATTCGGTGGTGCAGGTGCATCTTGTCGGCGGCGAACGGGCTCTCCCCGCGCCGGGTGCGCCGCACCACCGCCATCAGCAGGTCGAGCAGCGGGACGAAGAGGACGGCGGCCACGATGAACAGCGGCGACAGCACGGCGATCGTCTCGGTGGCGCCCCACAGCGACGGGTTCGCCCGGCCGGAGGCCGAGGTGCTGGCCGCGGCCAGCATCAGCCCGATCAGCATGGACCCGGAGTCGCCCATGAAGATGCGCGCGGGTTGGAAGTTGTGCGGCAGGAATCCCAGGCAGGCGCCCGCGAGGGTCGCCGCGATCAGGGCGGGCGGGTAGTTGTTGACGTCGCCGTTGGACTGGTCGAGCAGGTGCAGCGAGAACGCGCAGGTGGCCGCTGCGGCGATCAGCCCGATGCCCGCCGCGAGGCCGTCGAGGCCGTCGACGAAGTTCATCGCGTTGACCATGGTGACCGCCAGCAGGATCGCCAGCAGCCCGCCCTGGTTCTGGTCGAGGATCAGCACCGCCCCGACGTTGTCGGCGTCGCCGCCCCACGGCACCCACAGCACGAACCACTGGATGCCGAAGAGCACCAGCACCCCCGCGCAGGTGGTCTGCCCGGCGAACTTCGTCAGCGAGTCCAGCTCGAACCGGTCGTCGAGCATGCCGATGAGGACGATCACCCCGCCGCCGATCAGCACCGCGACCGGGTCCCAGGTGTAGTCGAAGGCGCGGCGCAGCACCGGGAGCTGGTGGGCCAGCAGCATCCCGCCGCACACCCCCAGGTACATCGCGACCCCGCCCATCCGCGGCATCGGCACCACGTGCACGTCGCGCTGCCTGGGGTAGGCCACGGCGCCGATCCGGATGGCGAACAGCCGCACCAGCCCGGTCAGCAGGAACGTCAGCACCGCCGTGATGAGCCCGACGAGCAGGTACTCCCGGACCGGGAGCCCCGCCGGGGCGAATCCGCTGAGGGGGGGCACGCCCGCTAGCTCCTTCGAGCGGCTGGGCGGGCGGCGCCCGGGGTGGGGAGGGGCACGGCGGGTCGGATCTCCTGCGGGCGGGTGCGGGTGGGGTGGGCGAGCGGGAGTGGGGCGGTGTTCACGCTAGTGGGCGAGCGGGACCTCGGTGCCCAGCGCCTCGGCGACCGCGGCGAGGCTGACCGCGCCCTCGCGCAGCACGACCGGGCGCGGGCCGACGAGGCTCACGATGGTGGAGGGCACCGCCGCCCCGGACGGACCGCCGTCGAGGTAGACGGGGATGTCCTCGCCGAACTGCGCCACCGCCTCCTGCGCGCTGGCGGCGGGCGGGTTGCCGGAGCGGTTGGCGCTGGAGACCGCCATCGGGCCGACCTCGCGCAGCAGTTCGATGGCCACCGGGTGCAGCGGCATCCGCAGCATCACCGTCTGCCCGGTGTCGCCGAGGTCCCACTGCAACGAGGGCGCGTGCGGGAGCACGATCGACAGGTCCCCCGGCCAGAACGCCTCGACCAGCACCCGCGCCTCGTGCGGCACCGACAGCACCAGGCCGTCGATGGTGGCCCAGGACCCGACCAGGACGCCGACCGGCATGTCCGGGCCGCGGCGCTTGGCGGCCAGCAGGGAGGTGACCGCGCCGCGGGAGAAGGCGTCGCAGCCGATGCCGTAGACGGTGTCGGTGGGGAGCACGACCGACCGGCCCGCCCGCACGGCACTCGCGGCGGCGCTGAGTCCGTCGGCGCGCTCGTCGGGGACGCTGCAGTCGTAGACCGTGGTCACCCCGGCGACTCTAGCGGTGCCCGATTCCCGAACCGGACGCGCCTCGGCCTCCCCCGCGGGCGGGTTTCTCCCGCCAGGTCTGCCTGCGGAAGCGCACGACGATCAGGTAGAGCAGCACGCTGCCGGTGACGATGCCCGCGACCACCAGCGGCGGGCTGCCGCTGAGGCCGCCGATGGCCACGAGGGTCAGGCCGAGGGAGACGGCGAGGACGAGCAGGCTCACCGCGATGCCCTCGGGCCGCCACCGGTAGCGCCTGCCCGCGCGCACCTCCGAGAGCAGCCGCTGCGCGGCGCGGCGCAGCTCCTCGTCGGCGACGTCGAGTTCGACGATGCGGTGGGCGGCGTCCTCGCAGACCGCGAGCTGGCGCTCGTCGGTGAAGGCCAGAACGTCGCCACCGTCGCCGGTGCGGCCGCGGACCTGGTCGGCGGCCGAGCACCAGGTGCTGGCCAGGTAGTAGCGCAGGACCGGGTCGGCCTCGGTGCCGAAGGCCTGCTCCAACTCGGCGGCGGCCGCCTCGGCGTCACCACTGGCCACCCTGGCCTGCGACAGCCCGAGCAGCGCCAGGCGGTCGCCGGGGGCCAGCTCCAGGGCGGTGCGGTAGCTGACGACGGCCGAGCGGACCTGGCCGCGGGCCAGCGCCACGTCGCCGAGGCCGACGTGGTCGTGCGGGTGCGCGCGGGTGCCCGCCGCCCGGCCGAACTCGGCCAAGGCGTCGTCCAAGCGCCCGCTGAGCAGGGCGGAGCGCCCGCGGCGGAAGGCCTGCGGGCCGGGGTCGTCGGTCGCGGAGCGGGGGGCGTCGCCGTCGACGCCGTCAGCGCTGTCAGCACCGCCTGCGCCGCTCCCGCCGTCGCCGTCGGGGAGCAGTCGCCACTTGGCGATGACGTCTTGCCAGGTACGGAGCATTGGATCACCTGGGTCGGCACGCTACCCTCAGTTCGCCGAAACCGGGGAGCCGACCAGGGGAGTCGCCACGAACCGCCGAACACCGCGCCGCGGGGGACAGCTCAGCTCGCGCTGGCTGGCCTCCTCGCTGGTGGTCGCCTACGCGGCGGTGAGCGCCGCCGTCGGCACGGTCCTGCTGGTCGCCCCCAAGGAGCCCGCCGCGCTGGGCTCGCAGCCCCCCGTGGTGACCTACGTGGATTCACCCGGCCCACCCGCGGGCCAGGCGCCCGCCCTCTCGGACCCGCGCCGGGCGCCGGGACCGTCGCGGGTGGCGATGCCGGTGCCCGCGGGCTACCAGCGGACCACCGGTCCCAACGGGCTGGTCACCGCCATCCCGGCGGGCTGGGTGGTGTCGAAGTCCTCTGGCCCGGCCGCCATGCAGGCCACCGACCCGGCCGACCCCAACCGCTTCGTGCGCTACGGCGGCGCCCTCGCCCCCGCGACCGGGCTGCTGGAGTCGCACGTGGACTACGACCGCGCGTTCTCCGCCACCCGCCCCGGTTTCCGGCGGCTGAGCCTGGGCACCACGACCTACCACGACACGCTGGCGGTCGACTGGGAGTTCGAGCACGAGGTGCCGGGATCGGTCCGCACGCACGCGCACTCGATGTACTGGCGGGTCAACGGCATCGAGTACTTCATCTACGCCGCCGCTCCGGCTGCTCGCTGGGCTGAGACGGCGCCGATCTACGACACCCTGGTATCGCAGACCACGCCGTAGTTCGGAGCTGGTGGGTGTGCCCGGCTGGGTGAATGTGTTTGGCGCGTTTTCAAGCCCGGTCGTTTGGTTGGGGTGCCCGGCTGGGTGGATGTGTTTGGCCGGGGCCCCTATGGCGATCATGTGCTCCAGTGTGACCGGGTGGGGCTGAAAAGATGCCCCACCGCCCAGGCAGGCTGTCACATGATCGCCACCCCCGGCCAAACACATCCACCCACCCGGGCAGGGCCGTAGCCGGGGCGGCGGTTGATGGGGTGGCCGGGTGGCCGAGCGCATCCATCCACTAGGCATTCGCTCGCCGGGCCGGCGGCTTTCGGGGTGGTCGGCTGGCCGAGCGCATCCATCCACCCAGGCATTCGCTCGCCGGGCCGGCGGCTTTCGGGGTGGTCGGCTGGCCGAGCGCATCCATCCACCCAGGCATTCGCTCGCCGGGCCGGCGGTTCTCGGGGTGGCTGCCTGGTTGTTGCTGCGCCGGTGGGGTTCGGGGTGGCTGGTGGCCGGGCCGGCGGTTTTCGGGGTGGCCGGTTGGTGGCTGCGCCGGTGGCGTTCGGGGGGCTGGTTGTTGCTACGCCTGGGGGTCTTGGGGCGGGTCAGGTGCGGTGGGCGGTGGTGAAGCGGGGGCGGCCTGCCAGGTCCCGGTGGGCCCGCACGTCGGTGAACAGGGTGCGGGCGGTGAACAGGGCGGGTACGGACTCGCCGTGGGTGTCGTCGTGCTCGACCGCCAGGGCGCCGCCGGGGCGCAGGAGGCGGGCGCACAGGCCCACCACGGGCCGGATGACGTCGAGGCCGTCGGGGCCGGAGAAGACCGCGCTGTGCGGGTCGTGGTCGGCGACCTCCGGGGGGACCGGGGTGCCCTCGGGGACGTACGGGGGGTTGCAGACGACCAGGTCGACCTGGCCGTCCAGGTCGGTCAGGGTGGTCGGGGCGGTGACGTCGGCCGCGTGCAGGCGGATCGGGGTGTCCCCGGCGGCGGCGCGCAGGTCGGCGTTGCGGCGGGCCCAGGACAGGGCGCCGGGGTCCTGTTCGACCGCGTGCACCGCCGCGTCGGGGCGGGCGTTGGCCAGGGCCAGGGCCAGGGCGCCCGACCCGGTGCACAGGTCCACCACGACCGGGGACCGGGTGCCGCGCAGGAAGTCCGCCCCCCAGGCGAACAGCAGCTCGGTCTCCGGGCGCGGGACGAACACGCCCGCGCCGACCTCGACGTCGACCGCGCCCATCGGGGCGGTGCCGACGAGGTGTTGCAGCGGCTCCCGGGCGGCTCGGCGGGAGACCAGGGTGCCCAGGGCCGACAGCACGCCCGCGTCGACCAGGGGCACCGTCAGCAGCTTGCCCCTGGGCACCCCGAGGACGTGCGCGGCGAGCAGTTCGGCGTCGTTGCGCGGACTGGCGACACCGGCGGCGGCGAGCGCGCGCTCGGCCTCGGTCACCGCGAGCCGGAGGGGTTGCCTGGTCACCGGGACAGCCTCTCACCCGCCGCCGTGGGCGGCGAGTCGCTCCTCGCGGTCGGCGGTGGCCAGGGCGTCGAGCACGGCGTCGAGGTCGCCGTCGAGGACGGTTTCCAGGTTGTGGGCCTTGTAGCCGACCCGGTGGTCGGAGATGCGGTTCTCCGGGTAGTTGTAGGTGCGCACCCGCTCGGACCGGTCCACGGTGCGCACCTGGCTGCGCCGGGCGTCGGAGGCCTGCTTCTGCGCCTCCTCCTCGGCGGCGGCGGCCAGCCGGGAGCGCAGCACCTGCATGGCGCGCGCCTTGTTCTGCAACTGGGAGCGCTCGTTCTGGCAGGACACCACGATGCCGCTGGGCAGGTGGGTGATCCGCACCGCCGAGTCGGTCGTGTTGACGCTCTGCCCGCCCTTGCCCGAGGAGCGGTAGACGTCGACGCGGAGGTCCTTGTCGGGGATGTCCTCGAAGTCGGCGGCGTCCTCGGCCTCCGGGTAGACCAGCACGCCCGCGGCGGAGGTGTGGATGCGGCCCTGCGACTCGGTGGCGGGCACCCGCTGCACCCGGTGCACCCCGCCCTCGAACTTCAACCGGGCCCACACGCCCTCGGGGTCGCTGCCCCGGCTCTTGATGGCGACCGTGACGTCCTTGTAGCCGCCCAGGTCGGACTCGGTGCCGTCGAGCACCTCGGCCTTCCAGCCGTGCCGCTCGGCGTAGCGCAGGTACATCCGCAGCAGGTCGCCCGCGAACAGCGCCGACTCCTCGCCGCCCTCACCGGACTTGACCTCCAGCACCACGTCGTCGCCGTCGTGCGGGTCGCGCGGGAGGAGCTGCTCGGTCAGCTTCGTCTCCAGCTCCGGGATGCGCCCGGCCAGCGACTCGGCCTCCGCGGCGAACCCCGGGTCCTCGGCGGCCAGCTCGCGGGCCGCCTCCAGGTCGCTGCGGGCGGCCTCCAGGTCGCGCAGCGTCCGGATCACCGGGCTCAGCTCCGCGTAGCGGCGCCCGAGCTTGCGCGCCCGGTCCTGGTCGGCGTGCACGGCCGGGTCGGCGAGGGTCTTCTCCAGCTCGCCGTACTCGGCGACCAGCTCGGACAGTGAGGACGAGTCCACCGGGTTCACCTGCAGTTCCATCAGTCGATCGGGTCCGGACACAGCGACGGCGCCCGCCCCGAGCCGGGGTGGGCGCCGTGCGCGGAGCTACTTGGCGGCGAGGGCGCGCTTGCCGTAGCGCGCCTCGAAGCGGGCGATCCGCCCACCGGTGTCGAGCACCCGCTGCTTACCCGTGTAGAACGGGTGGCAGCGCGAGCAGACGTCGACGGTGAAGGCGGCGGGACGGGTGCTGCCCGTCGTGAAGGTGTTGCCGCAGCCGCAGGTCACGGTGGTCGCGGCGTAGTTCGGGTGGATACCGTTTCGCACGGTGGTCGCCTTTCTCACGTGGCCGCCGGGTCCCCGCTGGAGCTGGGGTGAACCGGTGCCTGGCTCGACCTGACAGTGTGCCAGACGATGCTGACGGTCAGTACAACCTGCCGGGCCCATGCAGTATTCCGACCGCTCACCGGACCTGGGCGGCTGCTCGCCGACGCATCACACCGCTCACAGACGGTAGCGCTTACCGCTCGTGGGGTGACGGACACTGGCCGGGTGCTGTGCAGAGTCGGCAGACCGTTGTCTGTCTCCGCGTGGTTGTCCGCCCCCGTGCTCTTCACCGCCGCGGTGCTCGGCCTGACCGGGGCCGGCGGCCTGGTCCTGCGGGCGACCTGGGCGGTCACCCTCTCGAGCTGGCTGGGCGGCGCGGCCGCGGCGGTGGCGACGGCCCTCGCCGGGTCGGTGAACTGGCGCTCCCCGGTGCAGCGGGTGGCGCTGTCGGTGGGCTACCCGGCGGGCCTGCTGGGCCTGGGGCTGGTGTCGGACGCGGTGGCGGTGCCCCTGGGAGCGGCGGCGGCGGTCGGTATCCCGGCGGCCGCGGTCTTGGTGGTGCTGGTGGTGCGCCAGCTCATGAGCGAATCCGCCTCGGAGGCCCGGCACGCGCGGTGACCCCGGGAAAAGCCGTGGGCCCCACCGGAGAACCGGTGGGGCCCACGGCCGATCAGCGGGCTCAGACGTCGCCGGAGGGCGTCGTCTTGGCCACCTGCATCAGGAACTCGATGTTCGTCCGGGACTTGCGCAGCCGGTCGAGCAGCAGCTCGATCGCGGCCTGGCTGTCCAGGGCGTGCAGGACGCGGCGGAGCTTCACCGTGACCGCCAGCTCGTCCGGGGAGAGCAGCAGCTCCTCCTTGCGGGTGCTGGACGGGTCGACGTCGACCGCGGGGAAGATGCGCTTGTCGGCGATCTTGCGGTCGAGCTTCAACTCGGCGTTGCCGGTGCCCTTGAACTCCTCGAAGATCACCGTGTCACCCGCGGAACCGGTCTCCACCAGGGCGGTGGCGAAGATGGTCAGCGAGCCGCCGTTCTCGATGTTGCGCGCCGCGCCCAGGAACCGCTTGGGCGGGAACAGCGCCGTCGAGTCGACACCACCGGAGAGGATTCGGCCGGACGCCGGGGCCGCCAGGTTGTAGGCGCGGCCCAGGCGGGTGATCGAGTCGAGCAGGACCACCACGTCGTGGCCCATCTCCACCAGGCGCTTGGCGCGCTCGATGGACAGCTCGGCCACCGTGGTGTGGTCGCCCGGCGGGCGGTCGAAGGTGGAGGCGATGACCTCGCCCTTCACCGACCGCTGCATGTCGGTGACCTCCTCCGGCCGCTCGTCGACGAGCACGACCATGAGGTAGACCTCGGGGTTGTTGGTGGCGATGGCGTTGGCGATCGCCTGCAGCACCGAGGTCTTGCCCGCCTTGGGCGGGGACACGATGAGCGCGCGCTGCCCCTTGCCCACCGGCATCACCAGGTCGATGACGCGGGTGGTGAGGATGTGCGGCTCGGTCTCCAGGCGGAGGCGCTCGTTCGGGTAGAGCGGCGTCAACTTGGTGAACTCGGGGCGGTTCTTGGCCGCGTCCGGCTCCAGGCCGTTGATCGTCTCCACCCGCACCAGCGGGTTGAACTTCTGCCGCTGCTGCTCGCCGTCGCGCGGCTGGCGGACCAGGCCGGTGATGGCGTCACCCCGGCGCAGGCCGTACCTGCGCACCAGCGACAGCGAGACGTAGACGTCGTTCGGGCCCGCCAGGTAGCCCGACGTCCGGACGAACGCGTAGTTCTCCAGGACGTCGAGGACGCCCGCGACCGGGAGCAGGACGTCGTCGTCGCGCACCTCGGTGTCGTTCTGACCGCCACCGCCGGTGGTGCCCTCGACGCGCCCGCCCCGGCGGCGCCGGTCGCGGAAGCGCCGACCGCGGCGGCCACCGCGCTCGTCGTCGTCATCGTCGTCCGGCCCGGTGGACCGGTTCTCCTGCTGGCGTTCCTGGTTGCGCTCCTGGTTGCGGTTGCGCTCACCGCGGTCGGGGCGCTCGCCCCGGTCCTGGCGGTCACCGCGGTCGGACCGCTCACCGCGGTCCGGGCGGTCGTTGCGGTCGCCCCGCTCCGGCCGCTCCCCGCCCCGGCGGTTGTCCGGGCGCTCACCGCGCTGCTGGCGCTGGTCGTCGCCGCGGGCGACCCGCTGCTCCGGCGCGGACTGCTCGCCGTCGGGGCTGCCCGCCGACCGACCGGCCGCGCGGCGGCGGCGGTTCTCCCGGCGGGGACCCTCGTCGCCCTCGGACCGGGTGTCCGGCCGCTCGGGCGCCTCGGCCGGGGTCTCGACCCTGGCCTGCGCCGGGGCCTCCGCCCTGGTCTCGGCCTGCGGCTGGGGTGCCTCGACCGCGGGGGCGGTGCCCACCGCGGCGGCCGCCTCGACGGCCTCGGCGACCTTGGCGGGCGCGGCGGCCCTGGTGGCCCGGCGCGGTTCGCGCTTGGGCTTGGCCGGGGCCTCGGCCTCGGTGCCGTTCAGGGGGAGCTGCTGGGCGTCGGACCCGCCCGGCCCACCGCCCTGGCGCTCCTTGATGGCAGCGATGAGGTCGCCCTTGCGCATCCCCGTGGTGCTGGAGATGCCCAACTGACCGGCGAGCTCGCGGAGATCGGCGAGCACCATGCCGGACAGGCCCGCGCGACGCTTCGGCGTGCCTCCGTTGGCCCCGGTGTTCTGCGCCTTGTCCGTGGACTCGGCAGCGTCGCTGCTCAACAAATCGGTATTGCTCACACAAGTCCTTCCTGACCGGTCCCCGCCTCCTACGTGGACCAGCGGACCGCCGTCCGACGGAATGCGCGACGGCGTATCTCTCCTCCGTTTGACCACCCCGGCCGCTATATCGGCCAGGCGTTGAGCCAGTCGTGCGACTCGGCCGCCAACAGGGAGCATCTGGTCACCACGATCATCGGGAACCTGCGAGCCCCGGCCCGAACCCTGGAGCAGGACTGGGCCGATACCCCGGCAGATGATGCGACCCGGGGAAGATTCCCCGGGAGCGACACCGGGCGCCCGTGCGCGCGGTGACTGAACGACCCCGAGGGTAGACGGCCGTAACTCGAGGTGCAACAACCGGTTCACAGCGCGTCGCACGCGCCCCGCCCGCAGGCCCCGTGATCTGCGTCACGAACTCGCCCATTCGGCACAACGCGACGGGCACGGGCGGTGTTCCCGCTCAGCCGAGCGTGTCCACCCGGACACCCGTGCGGTCCACCGACAGCTCCACGACCCGGAAACCGGTGACGTCCACCCCGGGTGGGAGAACACCGTCCGTGGTCAGCGCCAGGACCGTGGGGCCCGCGCCGGACAGGGTGGCGGCCACCCCGGCCGCGCGCAGGGCGTGGACCAGCCGCAGCGTCGCCGGGTAGGCGCTCTCGCGGTAGTCCTGGTGCAGCGTGTCCGCGGTGGCGGGCAGCAGCAGGTGCGGGGCGGCGGTGACCGCGTGCACGGCCAGCGCGGCCCGCCCGGCGGCGAACGCGGCGTCGGCGTGCGGGACGGCCGACGGGAGCAGCCCCCTGGTCACCCTGGTGGCGGAGTTGGTGTCCGGGACCGCCACGACCGGCCGCAGGTCGGCGTGCGGCTCCAGCCGGACGCCGCGGTAGCGGGCCTTGCCGCGCTCGGGGCCGTGCTCGGCCCAGGTCAGCACCAGGCCGCCGAGCAGGGACGCGGCCACGTTGTCGGCGTGCCCCTCGAACTCCGCGGCCAGGTGCAGCGCGTCCTCGTCGAGGTCGCGACCGGCCAGGCCGTAGGCCGCGGCGATGCCCGCCACCACCGCCGAGGCCGACGAGCCCAGGCCGCGCGAGTGCGGGATGGCGTTGGTGCAGCGCAGCGCGAACCCGCCCGGTTCGACGCCGAGCAGCTCGCACGCGGCGAGCAGGCCGCGCACGACCAGGTGCGTCTCGTCGAGCGGGACCGCCGCGACGCCCTCACCCTCGACGTGCACGGTCACCCCGCCCGCGGTGCGCTCGACCTCGACCTCGTCGTAGAGGCCCAGGGCCAGGCCGAGCGCGTCGAAGCCCGGGCCCAGGTTCGCCGTGGAGGCGGGCACCCGGACCCGGACAGCGGTCACCGCAGCTCCAGCGCGGACGCGACCGCCGTGGCGTCCACCGGCACCGGCTCGACCTCGGACAGGCCCAGCAGCGCGGTGTCCGGGTCCTTGAGGCCGTGCCCGGTGACGGTGCAGACCACGACCGAGCCCTCGGGCAGCCGACCGTCGGCGGCGGTGAGCAGCAGCCCGGCCACGCTGGTCGCCGACGACGGTTCGACGAACACGCCCTCGCGGTGGGCCAGCAGCCGGTAGGCGGCGAGGATCTGCTCGTCGGTGAGCTTGTCGAACAGCCCGCCGGACTCGTCGCGGGCGGTCACCGCACCGGCCCAGGACGCCGGGCTGCCCACCCGGATGGCGGTGGCGATGGTCTCCGGGTTCGCCACCGGTTCGCCCAGCACCAGCGGCGCCGCCCCGGAGGCCTGGAAGCCGAACATCCGCGGCGCGGCCTCGACCAGCCCGTCGGCGACGTACTCGGAGTACCCGCGCCAGTAGGCGGTGATGTTGCCCGCGTTGCCGACCGGCAGGCAGTGCACGTCCGGGGCCCGGCCGAGCACGTCGCAGATCTCCCAGGCGGCGGTCTTCTGGCCGATGAGCCGCACCGGGTTGACCGAGTTGACCAGGCCGATCGGGTACTCGGCGGCGGTCTTGCGGACCAGTTCCAGGCAGTCGTCGAAGTTGCCGTCGATCTGCAACACCCTGGCGCCGTAGGCGACCGCCTGGGCGAGCTTGCCCTGGGCGATCTTGCCGCGCGGGATGAGCACCGCCGAGGTCAGGCCCGCGCGCGCGGCGTAGGCCGACGCGGACGCCGACGTGTTGCCGGTGGAGGCGCAGATCACCGCCTCCAGGCCCCCGGCGAGGGCGTGGGTGACGGCCACGGTCATGCCGCGGTCCTTGAACGAGCCGGTCGGGTTGGCGCCCTCGACCTTGAGGTACACCGTGGCCCCGGTCAGCTCCGACAGGTGCGGGGCGGGCAGCAGCGGTGTGTTGCCCTCCCCCAGGCTCACGACCTTCGCGCCCTCGGGGACCGGGACCCGGTCCCGGTAGGCCTCGATGATCCCCGGCCACCCGGGCCGGGAACCGCCCGGCGGGGTGGGGATGGCCAGGGGGGAGTTGACCTGGGTGGGGATGGAAGATGTCATTGGTCCTCGCCTTCGACCCGCATCACGCTGACCACCCGGTTGACGAACGGCAGCCCCGCGATCTTGTCCACAGTGGAGCGCAGTGCGGCGTCCTCGGCCGAGTGGGTCACGATCACCAGACTCGCGTCGGATGTGCGCCCCTCCTGCCGGACCGCCGAGATGCTCACCTCGTGCTCGGCGAACACCGCGGCGACCGCCGCCAGCACGCCCGCGCGGTCGGCCACGTCCAGGCTGATGTGGTACCTGGTCGAGGCCTGCGCGATCGGGCGCACCGCGAGGTCGGCGTAGGCCGACTCGCGCGGTCCGCGCCCGCCGACGACCCGGTTGCGGGCGACCGCGACCAGATCGCCGAGCACGGCGCTGGCGGTGGGTGCACCGCCCGCTCCCTGCCCGTAGAACATGAGCTGCCCGGCGGCCTCCGCCTCGACGAAGACCGCGTTGAAGGCGCCGCCGACCCCGGCCAGCGGGTGGCTGCGCGGGATCATCGCCGGGTGCACCCGCACCGCGACCGAGGCGGTGCCGTCGGCGGCCTCGACGCGCTCGCAGATGGCCAGCAGCTTGATGGTGCGGCCCAGGCCGCGGGCGGCGGCCACGTCGGCGGGGGTGACCGCGGAGATGCCCTCGCGGTGCACGTCGCCCATGGTGACCCGGGTGTGGAAGGACAGCGAGGCCAGGATCGCCGCCTTGGCCGCGGCGTCGTAGCCGTCGACGTCGGCGGTCGGGTCGGCCTCGGCGTAGCCCAGCCGGGCCGCCTCGTCCAGCGTCTCCGCGTACCCGGCGCCGGTCTCGTCCATCGCGGAGAGGATGAAGTTGGTGGTGCCGTTCACGATCCCCATGACCCGGGTGATCCGGTCCCCGGCCAGCGACTCGCGCAGCGGGCGCAGCAGCGGGATCGCGCCCGCCACCGCCGCCTCGAAGTACAGGTCGGCGCCGGAGGCGTCGGCGGCGGTGAACAGGTCGCCCGCGTGCTCGGCCAGCAGCGCCTTGTTGGCGGTGACCACGGACTTGCCCGCGCGCAGCGCGGTCAGCAGCCACTCCCGGGTCGGCTCGATGCCGCCGACGACCTCCACCACCACGTCCACGTCGTCGCGGGCGACCAGCGCCGCCGCGTCGGTGGTCAGCAGCTCCGCCGGGACCTCCCGGTGCCGGTCGGCGCGGCGCACCGCGATGCCGACCAGCTCCACCGGGGTGCCGATCCGGGCCGCCAGCTCGTCGGCCTGCTCGGTGAGCAGCCGCACGATCTGGGTGCCGACCGTCCCGCAGCCCAGCAGGGCCACCCGGATCGGCCGCCCCCCGATCGGTTCCGCGGCAGCGCCGGTCGTCGAGCCGGTCACCGAGCCAGTCACAGGGCCTCCAGTCTCAACAGGTCGTCCACGGTCTCCCGGCGCAGCAGCAGCCGGGCCACCCCGTCGCGGACCGCCACCACCGCGGGCCGGGGCAACCGGTTGTAGTTGCTGGCCATCGAGTAGCAGTACGCACCGGTCGCCGCGACCGCCAGCAGGTCGCCGGGGGCCAGGTTGTCCGGCAGCCAGCAGTCTCGCACCACCACGTCCCCGGACTCGCAGTGTTTGCCCACCACTCGGGACAGCACCGCCTGCGAGCCGCGTTCGCCCTCGCCCGCGGACCGCGACACCAGCCGGGTGTCGTAGAGCGCGTCGTAGAGGGCGGTGCGGATGTTGTCGCTCATCCCGCCGTCGACGCTGACGTAGCGGCGGCCGGTGCCCGCGCCCAGCGCGACCTCCTTGGTGGTGCCCACCTCGTAGAGGGTCACCGTGCCGGGGCCGACGATGGCCCGGCCCGGCTCGACGGCCACCTTCGGCACCGGCAGCCCGGCCTGCTCGCACTCCTTGGCCACGACCGCCTTGAGCTGCTCGGCCAGCCAGCGCGGCGGCGGCGGGTCGTCCTGGGCGGTGTAGGCGATGCCCAGGCCGCCGCCGAGGTCGACGGTGCCCAGCTCGGTCAGCGCCTCGGCGCCGTGCTCGGCGTGCAGCTCGGCGAGCAGGCCCACAACCCGGTGCGCGGCGATCTCGAAGCCGTCGGCGTCGAAGATCTGCGACCCGATGTGGCTGTGCAGCCCGACCAGGCTCAGCCCACCGGACTTGAGCACCCGGCGGGCCGCCTCGGCCGCGGCGCCGCCCGCCAGCGAGAAGCCGAACTTCTGGTCCTCGTGCGCGGTGGCGATGAACTCGTGGGTGTGCGCCTCGACGCCGACGGTCACCCGGATCAGCACCGGGGCGCGGGTGCCCCGGTCGCGGGCGAGCTTGTCCAGCCGGGCGATCTCCAGGAACGAGTCGACCACGATCGCCCCGACCCCGGCGTCGAGCGCCTGGGCCAGCTCGTCGGTCGACTTGTTGTTGCCGTGCAGGGTGATGCGCTCCGGCGGGAACTCCGCGCGCAGCGCCACCGCCAGCTCGCCGCCGCTGCACACGTCCAGGCTCAGCCCCTCCTGGGCGACCCAGCGGGCGATCTCCACGGACAGGAACGCCTTGGCCGCGTAGTGCACCAGCTCCGGGTCGTCGAAGGCCTCGGCGTGGTCGCGGCAGCGGGAGCGGAAGTCGTCCTCGTCCACCACGAACAGCGGTGTGCCGTAGGTCTCGGCCAGGTCGCGGACGTCCACGCCCGCCAGCCGCACGGCGCCGTCGGCCGCGCGGCCCGCGTTGCGCGGCCAGACCTCCGGGTACAGCTCGTCGAGCGCCGCGGCGCTGGTCGGCCGCTCGCTGGCGGTGTTGCCGGGCGGGAGGATCTCCGCGTGCCGCGGTCCTGCCGGGTGTGCCCTCATCCTCAGGTGTCCTAAATCCGTTCCGGTGCGTCGGTGCCGAGCACACCCAGCCCCTCGGCGAGCACCCGCCGCGCGGCCGCGCACAGTGCCAGCCGCGCGGCGCTCGTCGGGTGGGCCTCGGCGTCCCCCCGGGGGAGGATTCGACCCCCGTCGGCGAGGACGTGGGTGGCCTCGGCCAGCTCCGCCGCGGCGGAGGCGACCCGGTGCGGTTCGCGCAGCCGGGCGGCCTCGACCAGGGCGCAGCGGTGGTCCGCGAGCGCGCGGACCAGTCCCAGTGTGTCCGCCGGGGGGACGAGCCCGGCAGCCGGGGTGTCCGGTCCGGGGATCGACAGGCCCAGGTCGGCCGCCCCGCGCAGCAGGCAGGCGGCCCTGGCGTGCGCGTGCCGGACCCGGAACGCCGGGTTCGACGGCAGCCGGGGGCCCCACACCTCGGGGTCGACCCGGACCGGGTCCCCGGCGCGGGTGGCGAGCAGGGCGAAGCGCAGCGAGTCGGGTTCGACCCCGGGCCCGGCGGTTGCGGGCCCCACCCGGACACCGGTCGGGTCGGCGCCGAGCCTGGTCAGCACCTCGGCGACCAGCCGGGGCCGCGCGTCCGGGCCGATCGGTGTGGTGCGCGGCACGTCGGGCAGGGCGGGCCCCCCGCGCAGCGCGGTGCGGACGACCTCGGCGCGGGCGTCGACGGTGAGCCAGAGGGCGACGAAACCGGGCCCGGAGACCGCCGCCTCGGCGACCCCGCCGGTGCCGGTCAGCGCCTCGGCCAGCCACCCGGCCAGCTCGGCGGGGGTGGTCCCGGCCGGACCGGCGGCGCGCAGGGCGACCCCGGTGGCGTACTCGCCCCGGCCCGGGTCGGTCGGGGCGTCCAGGGCGACGGCGGCGGGCACGCCCGCGGGGTCGAGCCCGCGATCGCCGAGGACACCCAGTGCGGTGGAACGCACCAGGTCGGCGAGCGCGTGCCGGGTCACGGGGTGAGTCTAGAGAGCGGCGTGCCCCGGACAAGACCCGCACGCGCTTAGACTCGGCGGCATGCGCGCCCCCCGCCTGCTGGTCCCGATCGCCGCCGCCTGCCTGCTCACGGCCTGCGCGTCGGGCACCCCGGCCGGGAGCGCCGCGCCCCCGACGAGCGGCGGCGCGGCGGCCTTCGCGCCCACCGACGCCGAGCACGACCCGACCACGCGCATCCCCGGGGTGCTGGCGGTCGAGTACGGCGAGGTCGAGCACGTGCTGGCCACCCGCCGCGTCGCCTACGACCACGCGCCCCCGCTCGGCGGCAACCACGACCCGTCGTGGGCGCAGTGCGACGGGGTGGTCTACGACGTGGCGGTGCGCTCGGAGAACCTCGTCCACTCGATGGAGCACGGCGCGGTGTGGATCTCCTACAACCCCGACCAGGTCACCGGCGCCGCGCGGGACGCGCTGGCCAGGCGGGTCACCGACCAGCCGTACATGGTCATGTCGCCCTACCCCGGCCAGGACGAGCCGGTGTCGGTGCAGGCCTGGGGCAGGCAGCTCAAGGTCGACTCGGTCGACGACCCGCGCATCGACCGGTTCACCACCGCCACCCGCACCAACCCGTACCTGTCCCCGGAACCCGGCGCGAGCTGCGGGGCGATCGACCCCCGGTTGTTCGACGTCGACAACCCGCGGCCGTTCGACCCGGCCCCGTACGGCCCGGACGCGATCCCCGTCACCGGGTCCTGACGGGAACCAGACACCGGTTCCCTAGACTGGCCTGTGCACTATTCCCCGTGACGAGGTTCGCCGAGATCAGGGTCGGGCCTCCTCAGTCGAGAAGAAGCCCGAGGACGGCATGGCCAGCGGCACGAAGAACAAGGGCAAGAAGGGCGGCGGCGTCAAGGCCGCGCGCGCCTCCGTCGTCGCGAACAAGGGCAAGCCCTGGGGCACGATCCTCGGGGTGCTCGCGGTCCTCGTGGTCGCCGGGGTGGTGTTCACCTACGCCATCCTGAAGGTGAACGCCGCCAAGGAGTTCACCGTCTCCGAGGACAACCAGGACCCGTCGGGCAACATCCCCGGCGTGGTGAAGGTGACCTACGCCCCCGGTGTGCACGTGGCCCCCGCCCAGCGCGTGGCCTACGACCAGAAGCCCCCCTTCGGCGGCCCGCACGACGCCATCTGGGCCGACTGCACCGGCGTGGTCTACCCGAACGCGGTGCGCAACGAGAACATGGTGCACATCCTCGAGCACGGCGCGGTGTGGATCGCCTACAACCCCGACCAGGTCTCCGGCGGGGCGCTGGACACCCTCAAGTCGAAGGTCGACGGCGTGCCGTACATGGCCATGTCGCCCTACCCCGGCCTGGACAAGCCGATTTCGCTGCAGTCCTGGGGCCACCAGCTCAAGCTCGACAGCGCCGACGACGCCCGGATCGACCAGTTCATCAAGTCGCTGCGCGCGAACAACTACCAGCACCCGGAGCCCGGCGGCTCCTGCGACAGCAACCAGAGCGGGTTCAACCTCGCCGACCCGCCGCCGTTCGTCGCCGACCCCGGCCCGGACGCGCTGCCGATGGACTACAGCGGCACCGCGGGCACGGTCCCGGACACCGGCATGGCCCCCACCAGCGCGGCCGCCCCGGGTCAGTGACCCCCGACCCCGACACCCGTCCCGACGGCGACCCCGCCGTCGGGGCGGCCAGGGCCACCCGCCGCGGCTGGCTCGTCTACTCCGCGGCGGCCCTGGTGGTGCTCCTGGTGGGTGCCGCCATCGGGATGCTGATCACGCTGTCGGTCGCGGGCTCCGACGCCGCGCCCACCGCCGAGTCGGTCGACGTGGGCTTCGCCCAGGACATGCGCACCCACCACCTGCAGGCCATCACCATGGCGGGCCTGGCCAGGGACCGCTCCACCGACCCCGAGGTGGTCCGGCTGGCGTTCGACATCGAGACCACCCAGCTCGACCAGAGCGGGCAGATGTCGGGCTGGCTCACCACCTGGGACCAGCCGAACCTGCTCCCGCCCGGCGAGAAGCACATGCGCTGGATGTCGGGCACCATGGCCCACTCGCACATGGAGATGACCGCCGACGGCGTCGACCGGATGCCCGGCATGGCCACCTCCGAGGAACTGGCCCGGCTGCGCTCCCTGTCCGGCAAGGACCTCGACGTCTACTTCCTGCAGTTGATGCTCCGCCACCACGAGGGCGGCCAGGACATGGCGGGCTACGCCGCCGACCACGCCCGACTGGGGTACGTCCGCAACCTGGCCGAGAAGATCAAGACCGCCCAGGGGGCGGAGAGCACCCTGCTCACCGGCATGATCACCGCGCGCGGCGCCTCGCCCCTGCCGTCCTGACCTACCAGCTCAGCTCGTGGCACCGGCTCGCCGACCGCGCGCACTCCACCTGCAGCGTGGCGTGCTCGATGCCGTACTCGACGGCGAACAGCTCCCGGGCCGCCTGGAGCACGTCGGCCTGGTCGGCGCCCTCGGCCATGGTCAGGTGCGCCGAGGCGACCTCCATCCCCGAGGTCAGGGTCCACAGGTGCAGGTCGTGCACCCCGCTCACCCCGGCCACGGTGGCCAGCCGCGCGGTCAGCTCGTCGACGTCCACCCGCTCCGGCGCGTGCTGGAACAGGATGCGCAGCGCCCGCCGGGCCAGCGACCAGGTGCGCGGCAGCACCCACAGCCCGATCGCCACACCGATCACCGGGTCCGCGTACCGCCACCCGAACAGCAGCGTCGCGAGGGCGCTGACGAGCACGCCGACCGACCCCACCAGGTCCGCCAGCACCTCCAGGTACGCCCCGCGCACGTTGAGGCTCTCCTCGGCCCCGCCGCGCAGCAGCAGGAACGACACGACGTTCGCCGCCAACCCGGCCAGCGCCGCCAGCAGCACCGGCACCCCGGGCACCGCCGGCGGGGCGTTGAAGCGCTGCACGGCCTCGAACACCACGTACCCGGCGACCCCGAACAGCAGCACCGCGTTCGCCAGCGCCGCCAGCACCTCGCCCCGGTAGACGCCGAAGGTCCGGTTCGCCCGCGCCCGGGACCGCCGGGCCGCCACGATCGCCGCCAGCGCCAGGCCCACGCCCACCACGTCGGTGAGCATGTGGGCGGCGTCGGAGATCAGGGCCAGTGACGAGGTCAGGACGCCGACGGCGAACTCGACCACCATGATGGCGAAGGCGATGGCGAAGGCGGCCCACAGCCTGCCGACCAGCCTCCCCGAGGCACTGGCCGAGACGCCGTGCCCGTGACCGTGTCCGTGCCCCACCGCTCACCCCTTCCGCGCGACCCCGAGCCAACATATGCGCGTCCGCGCATGGGTGCAAGATGGCGCCCACCACCCGGACACCCGTCACCCGAACGTGGGGCAAACCCGGTTCCGGCACGAGATCCCGCGCCCAGGGTGCTAGACGGAGAGCGAGGCGTCCGCAACAAGGAATCGAGGCCCCCGGTGCCGATCCCCGCATCGACCGCTCGCGCGGCCGCACTGACCGCACTCGCCGCCCTGTGCCTCACCACCCAGGGCTCCGGGACCACCCGGCCCGACACCCCCGAAGCCCACCACCCGACGGGCGCCGAGCCGGCAGCCCTCCCCGCCAGACCGGTCCCCCCGGCCCCGGAGCCCGCGCCCGCCCCGGCACCGCACCCCGAACCGGCCCCCGACCCGGTCCCACTCCCCCACCCCATCCCCCCGTCGAACACGACCCCCCACCACGTTCCGACACCGGAACCGACGCCGCTCCCCCCGCCCGCCCCCACACCGGACCCCACCCCCTCCACCCACCCCGGCCCGACGCCGCTCCCCCGGGCGGTCCTCGTGCCCCCGCACCCGCCCACGCCACTCCCGCACGTGGCCCCGGAACCCACTCCGGAGGAGGACTCCAAGCCCCCCAAGGGCGGCATGGAGTTGCAGTCCGTTCCCGAGAGGACGGACCCGGTGGTCCAGAGTGGACAGAAACCCTGACCCCGGACACGCGGAACCCCGCCGGGCCACTCGCGGCGGCCCGGCGGGGTTCCGCGGAACTCAGACCAGGCGCTCGCCGGTCCCCGGGTGGAACAGGTGCAGCTCGGTGGCGTCGCGAACCGTCACCGTGACCGTCTGGGCCAGGGCGGGCGGCGTGCGCCCGTCGACCCGCATGACCAGCCGGTCGCCGCCCTCGGACCCCAACACGGACCCGTGCACCAGGGCGTCGGCACCCAACTCCTCGACCAGTTCGACCACCAGCTCGAACCCGCCCGCCGTCCCCGAGGGCGCGGGCGCCAGCGACTCCGGCCGCACCCCCACGGTCACCCTGTCCAACCCGGCCTCACGCACAGCGGTGTTCACCGCACGGGGCAGGTCCACGTCGAGCCCACCGAGCCTGAGCCCCGACCCGGTCACCGGCGCCTCGTGCAGGTTCATCGCGGGCGACCCGATGAACCCCGCGACAAAAGCGTTCTGCGGCCGATCGTACAAAGCGCGCGGGGTGTCACACTGCTGCAACAACCCATCCTTGAGCACCGCCACCCGATGCCCCATCGTCATCGCCTCAACCTGATCATGCGTCACATAAATCGTCGTCGTCCCCAACCGCCGCTGCAACGCAGCAATATTCGCCCGCGTCTCCACCCGCAACTTCGCATCCAGATTCGACAACGGCTCATCCATCAAGAACACCGCCGGATCACGCACGATCGCCCGACCCATCGCCACCCGCTGCCGCTGCCCACCTGACAACGCCTTCGGCTTCCGAGCCAGGTACTTCTCCAAGTCAAGCAACCTGGCAGCTTCCTGCACCTTGGTTTCGATCTCCGACTTGGCCAACCCCTGCAACTTCAGCGCGAACCCCATGTTCTGCGCCACCGTCATATGCGGGTACAACGCATACGACTGAAACACCATCGCGATATCCCGCCCCTTCGGCGGCACATTGGTGACGTCCCGATCCCCGATCCGGATGACCCCCTCGTTGACGTCCTCCAACCCCGCCAACATCCGCAGCGCCGTCGACTTCCCCGACCCCGAGGGCCCCACGAGGACCAGAAACTCCCCATCAGCCACCTCGAGGTCCAACCCATCCACCGCCCGAACCGGCGGACTCCCCGAATACACCCTCGACGCCGCCTCATACCGGACCTCGGCCACGCTGCCTCGCCTCCAAGTGATCACCGCCACCCACCCGAACCCGGGCGCGAACCCCCAGAATGCCCCAGGTCACACCCCCACACCAGGCCCACCACCCGAGACCCGGGCACACCCGGGCACCACTTCCGACCCGTCCGGGCACCGCACGCCGCGCGCCCCGCCCGTTCCCAAGGAACCCGGTCACCGGGGCACCGCCGTCCGGGCACCCCTCCCGCCCACAACCCGGTTGTGGGCATGCGCTAAGCTCCTCCACGAACGAGCAACGGGCCCCCGTAGCTCAGGGGATAGAGCACCGCCCTCCGGAGGCGGGAGCGCAGGTTCGAATCCTGCCGGGGGCACCACCAAGGTCAAAGCAGGGCGCTGTCGGGTTCAGTTGAATTCCGGCACGCGCCCTTTTTGCGTTGTCAATGACCTCGATCCAAGACAATCATCGCGGTGTCATGCGGCTGATGGCGTGACGGTCGGGTCAGTCATCATGCGGTGTTCCATTCGATCGACCGTTTCGGCTGCCATTTTCTTCCGGTTTCCTTGTTGCCCCGGACCGCTGGTGCGCCTGTACCGATCGCTGTTCCCGGTCGCCAACTGAGCTGGCCTGAGGATTGCCCTGCGTCGTCGCACGCACCCGCTGAATCCGCGGTGCGCTCCGGTGGATTGCCGCGCCTTGCGATCGATGAGGAACTCAACTTGAGGAGGCGGCGAGAGTCGCCAAGCCGTCCAGCATCGACAGCGTCTCGTCGCGGGAGGTGGTCGGGACGTGGAGGACGACCCGTTCGACGCCGAGTTCCGCGTAGACCGCGATGAGGTCCGGGTCGGGAGGAACTGCCTGCACGGTGACCGGCACCTCCTCACCTGCGTGTGCGCGCAGTTCCTCGACCTGCGTGGCCATCACCGCCGGCGGAGCGGGGTTGGCGAGCCAACCGTCCCCGTACTCGACGATCCGCCGATGAGTGGCGGGGCTGGCGCCGCCGACGTATATCGGTGGGTGTGGCCGCTGCACCGGCTTCGGCCAAGAGAACACCGGATCGAAGTCCACGTGGTCACCGTGGAACTCGGCTTCGTCGTCGGTCCACAGGGCGAGGATCGCCCGCATCCGCTCGTCGGCGACCTTGCCGCGGATTCGCGGGTCGGTTCCGTGGTTGCGAGTTTCCTCGCGAAGCCAGCCGATGCCGCACCCGAAGATCAGCCGACCATTCGAGACGACGTCGAGAGTGGCGGACTGCTTGGCCGTCTGGATGGGGTCGCGCTGGGACACGAGGGTGAGTCCGGTGCCGATGAGCAAGCTCGTCGTCACCGTGGCGGCTGCTGTCAACGCCACGAACGGATCGAGCAGGCGATAGTACTCGCGGGGCAGGTCACCACCGCCGGGGTATGGCGTTTCCCGGCTGACTGGAATGTGCGAGTGCTCCGCAACGAACAGGGAGTCGAACCCGCGATCCTCCACGGCGGTTCCCAGTTCTGCCGGCCGAATTCCCTCATCGGTCATCATGCTCATGATGCCGAATTTCATGCCGAACCTCCATCGGACAGGCTCAGGACATCGGTCAAATGGCCACTTTCGAAGTACTCGCGGGCCTCACACGCACGTCCAGCTCTCAACCTGCGACCGTGCGTTCGCCATGCCATTCACTGTTCAGCGCACAGCACCGCTGGTGTCGCACGCATTCCGAACGACTACGATGCGAATGCACTCGCAGGTCCGCCACGGTGTTCGGCGAGCGACACCTCGGATGTCCGGTGGTCCGTCCGCAATTGGCGGAGCTTCTCCTCGAGTCTGCTTTCCACCTCGCCCAGCGCCATCAACTGGCGACGCACAGCCAGCAGTCGCTGCTCGTACAGGGCGACCGCTTCCAGGCACGTCGGCACGTGGGCGAGGTCCTCCTCGAGGCAGGAGTTCATCTCACGGATGTTCTCCGCGCTCAGCCCGGCGTCAAGGAGCAATCGGATGTTGTGCACCCTGGTCACAGCGGATTGGTCGTACTCACGGTACCCATTGCCCTGGCGGCGCGACCGCAGGAGCCCACGCTCTTCATAGTACCGGAGAGCACGGGTTGTCACCCCGGACGCACGGGCCAACTCGCCGATTCGCACGCGACGCCCCCATTCCTGTGTTCCCCGATTCTACCGACGCGGCCCCACCCAGGCCACTGAGAGCGAATCTCACCCGTCGACGCTGTTCAGGCGGCCGTGCACCAGGAAGACCTGCGGGGCCCCGGAGGTCTCTCGTGGGATGTCCGAATCCGGCCACCGACCCAGGGACCTGCCGACACTGCTGAGGGTGCTGACCGACGTCAACCAGGCCGGTTCGAGCAGGTCCTCCGGCCGATCGGCGCCGAAGCACCACGGACTGCCGCGCTCAGCGAGCCGGGCCAACCACTCCCGCCGCGTCGGGCTGTCCAGCAAAGACCGGCTCAGGAAGTCGACGAGGAGGTCGCTGCCCGGCGCGGAGAGTTCGGTGATCCGCTCGATCAACCTGCTCACACCGGCCAAGTCCAGGTAGTAGGTGAGGCCTTCGACCGACCAGAGCGTCGGCAGACGCGGGTTGAAGCCGGCATCGAGGAGCGCAGAGGTCCAGTCACCGACCAGATCGGCTCCGACCGGACGCCGATCGCAACTGGGGGCCGCGCCCACGCTGTCGAGCAAGTCCCCTTTGAGCCGCAGCAGTTCAGGTCGGTCCAGTTCGTAGACCACCGTGTCCGAGGGGAGCCCGAGCCGGTAGGCGCGGGTGTCCATCCCGGCTGCGACGAGCACAAACTGCGCCGGGGCCCGGTTCACCACGAACTCGTCGAAGAACCTCGTGCGGATGGCGATCGCGGGAGCCGAACCGTCCTGTGCCAGCAGCCTGCGCCCGGCATCGCCTGCGAGCACCGCGGCCAGCGGGTCGTCGAAGAGCCGGTCCGGGCGAGCCGACTCCTCTGCGCGCATCGCCGCCGTCCACTGCGCCGTCCCGGCGACCGGGTCGATCATCATGGGTCCCCCCTCGATCACTTGTACGCGGCTCCCGGCACCGACGGCACCGCGAGTGGAACTCAACCGAAGCACCGGACGTAGCCGGGCGCGATCCGCACCAGCAGCCTGCCGCCGTCCCCCGGATTGGGTGGGAACTTCTCCTGCTTCAAATATTTCCTGGTCAGCGCGTCGATGAGCCAGTGGTCCTCGTCGGCGAGCATGCTCTCCGCTCTCCCACGGAGCTCGATGTAGCGGTACGGGTTGACCGGGTCCAGCAGGCACACGGCCACCTCCGGGTTTCGCACGAGGTTGCGGTACTTCTGGCGCCGGTCCGTGAGGCTGATCAGCACATGCCCTCGGTCGTCGTCCCACAGGAACCACGTCGGGCTGACCTGCGGCCGGTGCTGGTGCGTCGTGGCGACGAAGGCCAATCCGTTGGAGTGCAAGAGGTCGAGGTGGCTGGGCGGCACGAGGTCGGTCATCGGTGGGCTCCCCCGATCGGTCACCGTGGCAGGCGGGCGGCCCGCAACGCCGAACGGCGCACCTTGCCCGCGTCGTCACGCAACACCGTGTCCGAACGTTCGAATGCGCGGGGCACCTTGTACGGGGCGATCCGCGCGCGGATGTGGGCGTCGAGTTCCTCGTCGGTCACCGACTCGCTGGTGTGCACGATCGCGTGCACGGAGTTGCCGAGGTCCTCGTCGGGCAGCCCGATCACGACTGCCGACTCCACGAAGGGGTGCTCCTGCAACGCGGCTTCCACCTCAGCCGGGTACACGTTGGCGCCACCGACCAAGATCATGTCGCTGCGCCGGTCCGCCAAGTACAGGTAGCCCTCCGCATCGAACTTCCCCATGTCCCCGAGCGATTCCCAAGCATCCCGCTTCCTCGCGACAGCGCCCAGGTACTGGTAGGTCGGTCCGGTGGCGGGTGGGCGCATCCACACCTCCCCCACTTCGCCGACGGGCGTGGGTCGCAGTTCTTCGTCGGCTATCAGCATCTCCCCTGACACCACTCGACCGACGGAACCGGGGTGGCGCAACCAGTCGGCGCCATCGATGGCCGTGACCGCGATCGCCTCGGTGCCCGAGTAGTGTTCCAACACCACTTCTGGCGCCACCCATTCCAGCCAGCCGCGCTTGACGTGTTCCGGACAGGGTGCGCCGATGTGGAAGAGGGTGCGCACGCTCGAGAGGTTCGCGGCCGCGCGCACCGCCGGGGGCAAGGCGAGCACCCGCCCCATGAGCGTGGGCACCATGTAGACCCAGGTGGGCCGGTGCAAGCCGATGTGGGCCAGCACGTCGGCCGCGTCGAACTTCGGCATCACCACGACGTGCCCGGCGTTGACCAACGCGATGCAGGAGAACGTGAACGGGGCGTTGTGGTGAAGCGGAGCGGTGATCAACATCGTGCATCCGCGCTCGACGCGCAGGAAACCAGCGCGTGACAGCAGAGCGCCCGCGGTGCCCGTGCCCGCCGAGAGGATCACTTTGGGACGTCCGGTGCTTCCTCCCGATGTCGGCGCCTTCCAGTGCGGCGGGATGACCTGCGGCAGCGGCCCGTCCGACAACGCTTGATCCGGCAAGAAGCCCGCGGGCAGGCTCGGCCTGCCGTCCGGTGCGGGCAACCCGACCACCACGGCCGGGTCAGCCACCGCGATCACCTCGGCGAGTTCCGCCGAGGGCAGCCGCGCGGAGACCGGCTGCGGTGTGGCGCCGACCTTCCACGCGGCCACCACGACGATGTAGAACTCGATCCCGTTCGGCAACCCGATGGTGACCCGGTCACCCACCCGCACACCGAGTCCGATCAGGGCCCTCGCGTAGCGGTTGCTCGACGCGGACAACTGCGACCGGCTGAGCGTCACGCCGGAGCAGGTGATCGCCGGGGCGTCCGGGTCATCGGCCGCCAAGCGATCCAATTCGACGCCGAGTGGGGTACCACTGCTCCAGTCGGCGTTCTCCGGCCCAGATTCGCCCGTCACGAGCATCCACCTTTCGGAACTGTTGGCGTAAGAGCACGTTCTGGACCGGCCGATGCTGCGGTCCGCTCAGGATGCCGCGGGAGCGGGCTCGGAGACTTCAGCTCGCCCGATCGGGTACTTCCGCACCGCGAGGGCCATGACCAGGATGGTGATCAACCCGATCACGGACCCGGCGACGAGCACGCCTGTTCCCGCGTTGCTGCTGAGCGCGCCGCCACCGATCGCCCCGGCCAGTGCCACCCCCAAGTAGAGGCCACTGGTGTTGAGGGCGATCGCTTCAGTACCGGCCGCGCCCGCCTTCTGGATCGCCCGGGAAGTCATGGGCGGGTTGTTGCCCCACGCCGAGACCCCCCAGATCACCAGGAAGACGCCCACCAGCCAGATCGGTGCGTCGCCGCCGGTGAATTGACCGACCAGGGCCAACCCGAGGGTCGCCACCAGCACCCCGCCGAAGGTGGCCATGAGGGTGCGGTCGACACCCCAGCGGTCGGTGAGACGACCACCGACGAACGTGCCGAGGGCTCCCGAGACACCCATGATCAGGATGAACAGGGGCACGTGCGCGGCCCCGGTCCCGGTCAGGTCGTGGGTGATCGGCGCGATGTAGGTGTAGGTCATCAGACCCGCGCAGGCGCCGAGCACGGTGCCGACGACACCCAAGAGCACGACAGGCCTCCTGAGCAGGAGCAACCGGTCCCGAACGCTGACCGCGGGCATCTCCGGGACGCGGGGAAGCGTGATGGCGGTGATCACGACGGCGAGGGCGGTGAAGATGCCGACGCTCACGAAAGTCGCGCGCCAGTCGAACACCGAGGCCACCCAGGAGCCGAACGGCACACCTACGACCAGGGAGACCGTGAGCCCGGCGGCGACCGTGCCGATGGCCCTGCCGACCCGTTCGGGCGCGGCGAGCCTGCCCGCGACGGCGAAGGCGGCCGGGCTGACTGCGGCGGCCACCAGGGCGGCCAACACCCGCAGTGCCATCAGCAACGGGTAGTTGGACGCGAACGAGGTGATGAAGTTGATCGCCGCGAACACCGCGAGACCACCGACGATGAGTGTCTTGCTCGGGACCCGCGCCATCAGCATCGCCATGATCGGAGCGGCCACCGCATAGGTGATCGAGAAGACGGTCACCAACTGCCCGGCTGCGGCCTCGCTCACGTCCAAGTCGACCGATATCGCCGGAAGAATGCCCGCGATGATGAAGTCGTCGGTGCCGATGACGAAGGTCGTGAGCAACAGGCCGAACAACCAGCCAGAGCCGCGCGGAAGCGACTTGTCCGTATTGGTGGTATTCATTGTCGTGCCTGGGCCTTTCTCGTAATTCCACGCTTGTGGTCGACTCGGCCACGCTAGAACATTGACGTTTGCGTCAAGGTCAAGCTGATCTGCTGTGACCTAGATCACATTATTGCTGATTTGCTCGTTCCGCCCACCGTTTGATCAGCCACTTGCCGCGAACGGTGGCTTCTGGTTGGCCGAGGACCATCAGTGCCTCGATACCCCCGTACAGGGTCCGCCCACCGCGTTCTCCACGTGGCTGAGAAGTCAACTGGGGTGTTTCGAGCTGGTATCGCTGGAAGCTTTCGACGAACGGCCTGCGCACCCGCTCGTACTCGACCAGCGGCGCCGCGCCCGCATCCACCCCGGCCTCGACCAACGAGGCCGCCAGGACCACTGCATCCTGGATGCCCAGGTTCACCCCCTGGCCCGCGAACGAGTGCACCCCGTGCGCGGCGTCGGCCAGCAACCCGACGCGGCCGACGGACCACGTCCGCGGCCGGACCACGTGATGTCGCACAACCAACACCTCGTCCCACCCGCTCAACGCGACGGCCAGAGGTTCGGCCAGGTCGGGGAGCACACGCGCGATCCGCGACCGCAGCTCCCCCACGTCCGCCGCCCGCACCTGCTCGAATTCCTCCGGTGCGGCGAGCCACTGCACGATCATCCTGCCGCCCGCGAGCGGGATGGTCGTCACCAAGGAGTCCTGCTCGTCGTGGTGCGCCGCGATCCGCTCGGGCCACCCGGTCGGCGTGGGGATCACCACCATCACCAGGGGTCGGTCGAACTCGACCACGTCCGCGCCGATGCCGAGCAGGTCTCTTGTCCTCGAAAACTTCCCACCCGCGCACACGACGAATCCGCACTCGATCGAACTGGGGCCTCCCGCGTCGACGAGGTCGAGGACCACGGCGGACCCGACGGCCTCGATCCCGCGCACCGACGTGCCCGAACGCACCTCCGCTGACCCCTCACCCGCCAGCGCCTCACGGAGCACCTCGGTCAACGTCGACAACGGCACACTCAGTGCGTAGGGGAACCGCTCCCGGCCGCCCGCGCCGTAGTCCAACACCCGGTCCTCCGCGCCGGGCGAGTGCTCCACCATCTCCCGGACAGGCCCGCCCACTGAGAGCAGGTGGTCGAGCAGGCCGAGATCCGCCATGACGGCCAAGCTGGACGGCGACAGGAACGGGCTGACACCGGTGTGCGCACTCCGTCCCGCACCGCGGGCGAGCACCCGCACAGTCCACCCGCTCCGGGCGAGCAGGAGTGCGAACACGAGCGCGGACGGATCTCCGCCCACAACACCGCACTGCACCGCGTCACTCTTGCGACTCACCACACCACACTCCGAATCGGGTTGCCCGGCCATCGCTTCCGCCTGCCAGTACCGAAATCTGCATCGGAGCCGTGTAGACCGAGACGGCCCGAATGCCCGCCGCGGCCAGCGTGCGGAGCATCCGTGCGGAATGTGCCGGGTTCGCCGCCGGGTGAGAGCCGATGAGGGAGACCTTGCCCAGGGTCTCATCGACGCACATCGTGTACGAGGAGGCCAGATCAGAGGCGGCCAGCACCGCCCTGGTGTGACTGAGACCCGAATGGGTGACCGTGAACCGGACCGCGTGGCGCTCACCATCGGAGGTCATGGCGAACAGGTCCGTTTCGATGCCGACATCGGCGAGCCGGTCCAAGACCTCCGGCAGCAGGACGGAGTCCACCTGGTCGGAGAAGATCGAGATCTCGACTGTGTCGGCGTCGTGGGTCACCGCGACGATGGTTCCCCTGCTTTCCACGGGAGCGCCCCCTTTCCGGACAAGAACAGTTCCGGGATCACTTTTCGAAGAATTGCGGATGTACACTTCGACTTCTCGGGAGGAGGCGAGTTCCACCGAGCGGTAGTGCAGCACCTTGGCACCTGATCTCGCCATCTCAGCCATCATCCGACAATCCACACTGGGCAGCATCCGAGCCGTGGGGACGACTCGCGGGTCAGCGGTGAAGACCCCGTCCACGTCGGTGTAGATCTCGCAGCGCTCGGCGCCCAGCTCGGCGGCAAGGGCCACCGCGGTGGTATCCGAGCCACCACGTCCGAGCGTGACGACGTCACCGTCGTCGTTGACGCCCTGGAACCCGGAGACAACCGGCACGAACCCCTTTCGGAGCAATGCGCGCACGCGACTCGCGTCGATGCGGTCGATCCGACCCGCGCCGTGCGGGCCGGACACGCGGATACCCACCTGGCAGCCGGTGAGCGAGGCCGCGGGCACTCCCAATTCGTCCAGCGCCATAGCCAGTTGTGCCGCCGAGGACGACTCCCCGGTCGACAGCAACTGATCGATCTCCCGTGCCTGCGGGCGGGTGTTCAAGGCCTGGGTGAGCTCGAGCAGCACGTCGGTGGTGCGACCGCGAGCCGACACCACGACCACGACCGGCCGCTGCGCCCGGTGCGCCGCCGCGACCCGACCTGCCACCCTCCTGAGTTGCTCCACGGTCGCGAGTGAACTGCCGCCGAACTTCTGCACCAGAATGCTCATCCCGGCTCACCAACCGCGATCGTGGGAATGGGCGGCAAGCGATCGAGAGTCATGCCGAAATGTTCCTGGTATGCTCGCGTGATCTCCGCTTCGTCGGACAGGACCACCGTCTCCCGGCGCGCGCCCTCGGTCCGCGTGAGCACGTCGCCACGCAAGGTGATCCTTCCTTCCTCCGTCGTCCGGGTGCAGAACAGGTTGTTCCGGAACGGCGATCTCGGTGAACTCTCGAACCACCAGAGCACCGGCTGGAAGTCCTCGACACACCGTGGCCGTGTTTCGATCCTGAGCACCGCTTTCCCATCGCGGAACAGATCGAGGTCCCCATCCGGTCGGTCGACGAACTCGAACGTGCCATTCGGATCGGTCTGTGGCCTGCGGCTGTCCATCCGGAGCGGGTACCGGGCGCCATCCCGGCCGAAGCCGACGTCGACGAGCCAGGGCTGGGGGCAGTCGACCTGGATCGCCGTGTGCGCCAGCGCGAAGCTGGGTCGGTCCCCGATGAAGACCCGACAGCCGAGCAGACTCACCCGGTACCCCAGTGAGCTCAGCAGGGCGGGGAACGCCGACCCGTTGAGCTCGCGACAAGTCCCACCCCTGTTGTGCCGAACCACCTTCTCCACCGCGTCCATGCCGAGCCTGATCGACTTCCCGAGATGGAAGTCGACGTTCTCGAACGGAACCGCCATGAGGTGGCGTTCTTGGAGTTCTCGCAGAAAATCCGCATCCGGACCGCGTACCGCGTTGACACCGATCCGCTCGCGGTAGGCACGGCTGAGCTCACCATCCATCACCGTCTCCGTCATCGGTCGACCAAGCGCTGGTAACTGGCCAGGGCCTCTGGCTGTCCGCCCGTCACCATGTCCGCGATGGCCTCGTACAGGATGGTCTGCTCGTTGCCGCCGCCGGATTGCGAAGTCAACTGCGGCAACGCCAGCTGGTAGTCCTGGAAGTTCTCCACGTACGGCTTGCGGAGCCGCTCGTACTCCTCAAGAGGTGCGACACCGGAGTCCACACCGGCTTCGACCAGCAGTGAGCCGAGCACCATGGCGTCTTGAATCCCCAGGTTCAGTCCCTGGCCACCGAGCGAGTGCACACCGTGCGCCCCGTCACCCAGCAGCCCGACCCGCCCACTGGACCACGCCCGCGGACGAACCATGTGATACCGGACCGTCAGTACCCGGTCCCAGTCCGTCACGGTCGTGGTCAGCAAGTCCGTCAACTCGGGCAGCGCCCGTGTCAACCTCGACCGCAACTCCTCGACCTGCCCAGCCCGCACCTGCTCGAACTCATCGGGATCGGCAAGCCACTGCACAGCGAGATCGCCCCCCGCGATGGGCATGACCGCGACGAGCGAATCGTGCTCGCCGTGGTGCAGGGCGATGCGCTCTGGCCAGCCTGCGGGCTTCGGGACCACCACCATCACCAGCGGCCGGTCGAATTCCGACACTTGGGCGGCGATACCAGCCAGATCGCGAACCTTGGAGAACTTCCCGTCGGCGCACACCACGAACCGGCATTCGAGTGGCCGCGCACCCTCGGCGTCGACCAGGTCCAGGGTGACCGCGTTTCCAGATTGCCGCACCCCGCGCACCGCGGTCCCGGACAGCAGCTCCGCTGACGCCTCCCTGGTCAAAGTCCGCCGAAGCGCGTTGGACAAGGTGAACAACGGAACACTCAGCGCGTAACCCGACCAGTCACCGACCCGTTCCGCGTAGTCGAGGGTGTAGCGGCTGCCGTCCACCGCCGACTCGACCACCTCGCGCACCGGCTGGCCGATCCGGTTCAACTCGTCCACCAGTCCGAGGTCTGCGAACAGCCGCAGGCTCGGCGGCGACAGGAACGGGCTGATGTTCAGCGACGGCGCCTTGGTGCCCTCCCCTTCCTCGATCACGGTCACCCGCCACCGGCGCCGCGCGAGCAGCGAGGCGAGCACCAACCCAGAGGGACCACCACCCACCACGGCGCAGTCCACCAGCTCAGAGTCCCGGCTCATTCCTCAACTTCCTTCCGTACGGATGAACTTCGATGACTGCGACCGGTCCGCCTCGCCACAGGTCCCGCTGCGCCTGGGTGTTGACAACCGGGCCGGTTCTTGGCGGGGCAGTCGCTCGCACCGCACACCGCGTCGCCATCGGAACGTCGCGGGTGGAGGCCGTGGAAAACACTCACCAGTAGCTCACCGCCCGGTCCCAGTCCTCACCCTCGTCGAAGAGCGTGCGGGGTTTGAGGAATTCGGGAAGCCTGGTGAGCGCGGCCCACGGCACGATCGTCCCCACCGGCACCGGGCGCACCCGCGCTTCGACCCCGACGCGGTTCCTGATGAGGGCTGTCAACTCCGCCGCCGCCATTTGCGCGCCGACGGTGGCCGTCTCGAACTCGACCTCGAGGAACTCACCGCCACGGGCTCGCCAGAACAGGACTTCGTGCTGGTCCGGCAACGCGAACACCGCGTCCTCGATCCGCTGCTGGGTGACGTGCTCACCGGAGACCAGGCAACTGCTCGCATTCCGCCCGAGGATCTCGATCGTCGGCAGGGACCAACCGCATGAGCAGTCCGGATCGGAAATCCGCACGAGGTCTTGGAGGTTGTACCGCAGCAACGGCATCGCCTCGCGGTACAGCGTGGTGATGACCAGCTCACCGGTTCCGGTCATCGCGCTGTGCCCGGTCGCCGAGTCGTAGACCTGCGGTACGAACCGGTCCGCCCACAGGTGCAACCGTCCGGCGGAACACTCGCCCGCGAGGCTCCCGGTCTCGGTGGAACCGTAGTCCTGCAGCACTGGCACACCACCCCAGGTGCGCGAGATGCGCTGGCGGCGGGCGTCGCTGAGTGGCTCGCCCGCGACAAGGAATCCACGCAACCGGGGGAAGTCCCGCTCGGGCCGCAGGCCCGCCGCCTTGGCGCTGACCGCCCACAGCAGCGCTTCGGTCGGCAGGCACCAAGCGACGGTGACCTCCAAGTCCCGCAGCAACTGCACCACGCGGGCGTGGGTCACGACCGCGCTGCGGTTGTCGGCCGGGACCACGGTCGCACCGCGGTACCGACCCGCGAGATGTGCCTGGTGCCCTGTGGTCAGCATGGCGTAAGGGGTGCGTACGAGCAGTGTGTCGAGCGGTGTGAGGTCGATCGTGTTGCGCACGAATCTGTCCACCACGTCCAGCCAGTCGCCCTCGGTGAAGAAGGACGAGGTCGGCGTGCCGGAAGTACCGCTCGACTCGTGGTACGTCGACAGTTCCCCGCGGTCCACCGCCAGCAGACCGAGTGGGTAGTTCAGCCGCAGGTCCCGCTTGTCGATCACGGGTACCCGCCCCAAGTCCTCGACTGTCCGAACCACGCCGGCCTGGCCGATCCGGTCCAGGTTCGCCCGGTTGCGGGAGGCCAACCGGAGCGCCTCGGGCAGTCGGTCCTCCTGCACCCGCCGGAGCCCGCCGCCCCCAGTCCACTGCCCGAGCCTCGGCAGGGCATCGGCGCGGGTGGTCTCGAGGTGCGTCATCCCTGTTCTCCTGCGAATCGAGTCGCGGTACGCCATGCGATGTCGTCCCACTCCCGCTCGGAGAGTTCCAACACCTCAAGCTTCGTCAACTCGACGCGTGGTGACTGCATCGGGTATTCGCTGCCGAACATGAGGCGCTCGGGTCCCAACCTGCTCAGGGCTCGCCGAACAGTCGCGGTGAGCCCGCAGGAGGTCTCGAAGAGGATGTTGCCCATCGGCTCGATCAGGTCTATGCCGTGGAAGTCCAGGTCGCCGACGCCCGAGTGTCCGAGGGCGAAGGTCGTCGCGGGAAACCGCGCTGCCAACCGCACGAAGTCCCGGACCCCGAAACCCCGTCGGTGCAGGCAGTGCGCGTAGACGTTGTGCCCGAGTTCGGCGGCCACTTCGATCAGCTCGACTGTGCGGCTGTCGTCGAACGGCACGCCGTGCACCGCGGGCGCGAGCTTCAGCCCTCGGAAGAGCGGTCCACCATCGCGGTACACCGTGGCGGGACGGTGTGGGTTGGCGAAGAAGAACGGCACCAGACGGCCTGCCGACCGCCCGCCGCCCACCAGGACGGCCCCGTTGTCCGCATCGTCCTCCACGTGCCCGCCCTCCACGATCTGACGGGACAGGCGATCCGGTGAGGCGACAGCGCCGGCCACGACGATGGCTCGATCGATGCCGTGTTCATCCATCGCCGCCAGCAGCGAGCTCAACGCTCGCGCACCGGGGGCGAGGTGGGCGTGCGCGTCGAAAACTTGTTTGCTTCTCATGACCTGCTCCCGTCGACTCCGGATTCACGCGGTGGCAGCGGCACATCGTCGGCGAGCCGAGCGCAGAGTCGGCTCGGTGCGCTGTTCAGACGTTCACCGCTCGACGCAGAACTCCTTGATCGGGTAGCCGACGTGCCGGTCTTCGCTCGGCAGGTACCCGAGAACTTTGTCGCCCGCTCGCAGTTCGGTGCTGTTGAGCACGACCCCGCGTGGCCCGAGCACGCGCACGTGCCAGTCGTCCTGCAGGATCAGGTTGACCTGGACACCGGAGGAACTGACCGCCGTGATCGAGATGAGCGGTCGGGACTCGATCTTGACCCGACCCACGGTGACCATCCTGGTCTGACCCTTCACATCGACCGCCATCACCTTGCTACCCGCCTTGAGCTCGCTCAGGTAGTGGGTGCGCTCGTCCTTGGAGAGGGTGTACGAGTGGATGGCACCCGCGTTGACCCTGAACGGCCGGGTCGGCATGTACGGCAGCGGATGGGTCTCGCTGACGCAGAGGATCATGCCCTTGGAGTGCGACCCGACCAGGATTCCCTCATCTTCGTTGAAGTAGGTGCAGGTGTCGACACACGCCCGCTCTCCCATCCCCACGTGCTCGGTGCTGACGACCTCGAGTTCGACCAGGTCGAGCTGTGGCGACCGCTCTGTCGCCGCGGCCCGCAACTCGGTGGCGTCACCCACCTTCCCGGGTGCCAGCAGCACCCCGTCGGCACCGTGCTCGAGCACCCCGAAGATGATCTTCGCTTCCTCGACGTCGACCGCCTGGGTGATGATGCTGCCCGTGGCGGACGCGGCCGCGGCGATGACGATCTCCAGCGGGATCTTCGTGGTGTCGCGGAACTTCAACAGGCTGAATTGCCGCTCACGGGCGGCCGTGCAGGCCAGGTCGAGCGTCGGCGCGTCGATGATCTCGACGAACTCACCGAACCGGGTGTCCGGGTGGGCGCGCTCGTAGGCGGTCACATCGCCGTCGCGGCGCGAGTCGATGATCACGACATCCACGCTCCCGAACTGCTCCGGGTCCGGCGTGCCTGCCGGGAACCACACCTTGGTGACGGTCGGCGGCAGCTCGGCGAGGTCGGCGACCTCGGCGGCGAGAATCCCATTCACCCGCTGGTGCACCGCCTCCTGCGTGATGGCGGCCTTGGCGTCGCCCGCCGTGCGGATGTCCAGCCAACTGATCTTGGTCATCGCAATCGTCTCCTGCTGGTCGCTGTCTGGAACTTCGGGTGAATTCACGCTCAGGCCGCGGCAGTCGCGCGACCGTGTATCCGATCGGTGATCTCGCGGGCGATCTCGCCCGGGTGGGCGGCATGGAAGATGTTGCGACCGACGGCCAGTCCGGCGGTACCCGACCGCATGGCCACGGAGGCGAGGTCGAGCACCTGTTCCCGGCCACCCGTCGACGCCCCGCCCGCCACGACCACCGGGATGGGGCACGCGCGGACGACTTCGGCGAGGTTCTGCGGCGAACCCGGATAGGTGATCTTGACGATGTCCGCGCCCAAGTCGGCGGCGAGTGTGGCCGAATGCGTGACCAGGGCCGGATCAGCGCCGTTCTCGATCGCGGGACCACGGGCGTACATCATGGCCAGGAGCGGCACGTTCCACCGATCGCAGGCCTCGGCGACCCAGGCCAAGTCGGCGATCTGCCGTGCTTCTTCCCTGGACCCCATGTTGACGTGCACGCTCACCGCATCAGCCGAGAGGCGCAAGGCGGCTTCCACGTCGGCCACCATGTACTTGGCGTCCGGATCGGGTGCGTGGGCCGTGCTGGCGCTGAGGTGGACGATCAAGGAGGTCGTGGTGAACCGCGACGGGCGCACATGCCGCGCGGTTCCCTTGTGCAGCACGATGGCATCGACGCCCGCTTCGGTCAGTTCGCCGACGAGGCTGTCGAGTGGACGGCCAGGCGTGATCGGCCCGTCGGCCACCGAGTGGTCGAGCGGAACGATCATCAGCTTGCCGTCACCCCTGAGGTTGAGCCGATCCAAGCGCACCTGGGTGCCGAACGAGTGGTGTCGACTCATGCGACGCCGCTCCTCTCTCACGAAACTCGGTGGACGAACGGTGGGAATACGTGACGTGGGCGACAGCCACACCGATGCCACCGACAAAGCTGATCTCGAGTCGTCGATTGCGAGCAGCGCGAGCAGGCAAGTCCGCGCGGGTGGGCAGGCAACCGCCCTACTTCTCGGATGTGACCTCCGCCCGTTGCTCGGCCACCGTCGGTTGCATGTCCACAACGCTATTCAGTTCTTGAGATCAGCGGATCACACGAATACGCGATATCGATCGCGGTGTGCACCGATCCACCGCCACGCCGCGACCACCGGGGGCGACATCGTCGATCCGGTCCGATGGGCAACGCCGAGATCAACCGGCGGGGAGTTGGTTCGTGCAGTCGTGGATCAGCACCTTGACGGCGAGCTCCACCCGGTTCGTCACGTCCAGCTTCGAGAAGCTGTTGCGGATGTGTGTGCCGACAGTGTGCGGAGACAGCACGAGGCGGGTCGCGATCTCCTTGTTGGTCATACCGGTGGCCACCAAGCGGGACACGCGCAGTTCGGTGTCCGTCAGATTCGCCAACCGGGATGCCGTTTGCACCGCAGCGGGCACATCCGCCGGGGGTGACGGGAAGGCGCTTTCGCGAGGACTCGGGGTCGCGGTCCACGCTCGGGTGGTGTCACCTGGTTCCCGCAGCTCGGCGGTCACCCGCTTGGCATACCGAGTGGCGCCGCAGGACGCCCACGCCACTCGCGATCGCTGCCTGAGTTCCCCTGCCCGGACTGAGTCGCCGCGGTTCGCCGCCGCCCGACCCGCGTCCTCCCATGCGGCGGCGGCGGCCGGCTGCCTGCCGCCGCGCCGGTACAGCTCCGCCGCCGCCTCAAGCGACACCGAGTCGTTCTGGATCAAGCCGTCAACATGCGTCGCGGTGGCCCCGATGGAGGGCACCTCGGGGTTCTTGACGACGAGTTCGTGGACGGCGGATGCGACGGCCCGGGCACTCGCGACATCGCCCACGCCCAACATCAGCCGGACCAGCGAGGGTGCGACGACCGAACACCCGGAGGCCGGGAAAAGCGATGTTCCTGCCGCCGAGTGGAGGGCAAGCGCCCCACGGGCCGCATCCTGGAAACGTCCGGTGGCCTCGTGCACGAGAATTCGGCGCCACAGCACTTCGGCCCGGTCCGCGCCGCTGACCCGATCGGCGAGCTCCTCCGCGCGCTGCAAACTCCGGTCGGCCGCGATCACGTCGTCTTGCGCGAGGTGCAACTCGACGGTGAGGCCGAGAAGACGCACCAGAAGCGCGGGAACGCGTTCGGTCTCAGCCACCGCCACACCTGTCGACGCCGCGATCTGCGCCTCAGCGAAACGCCCCTGCGCGAACCGGAGCCTTGCCTGCTGGTAGCGGGCGATGGCAGGCACGAACCCGCGCGCGGGCGCGTCCGTCTGACCGACGAGTACCGCGCACACCGCGTCCGCCTCCTCGAACCGGTCGGCGTCGATGAGGACCACACCGAGCCAGGCTCGGGGGTCCCGCAGGGGTGTGGCGAAGCCCGACTCATCGGTGAGGTTCACCGCTTGCCGCACGAGATCGGTTCCCCTGGTGAACTCGCACTGCGCCCACGCCGCGACACCCCTGGCCAACAGGCTGCCCACCAGAGTGTCGCGTTGATCAACGGGACTCAGGGTGGTCGCCTCCTGGGCCATCCGCTCCGCCCCGGACGGATCGCCCTTCACCGCGGAGTTGTGGGCCAGAGTCGCGAAGAGCTGGGCACGAAAGCGAACCGGAAGTGCGGGCCTGGCCAGCACCCGACGCGTGTACTCGGTGGCAACCGCGCATTCGCCACCGTCCTGGGTCAACTCGATCAACCGGAGCAGCAGCGCCGTCTCGGTGTCTGCTTCCAACGACCCACGCAGCGCGCGTTCGCCCAGCGCTGCGGCACGCGTCCACTGACCGGACAAGCCGAGCAGCCGGACAGCCTCCACGACGAGGTTTCCCGCCAGCGGGTGCCGGTCGCCGAGCAGGTCGAGCGCGCGGAGCGCAAAGTCGACACCCGCACCGGGCTCTCGCGCGCGTACCAGATCCATCAGAACGTCGGAGGTGGTGGCGACGGCGCGGGCGATGCCCGACCTGAGGTGCCTGTCGATCTCCTCGGCACCTCGTGCTTCGGCGCGCACGACCGTGGCCACTTGCCGACGTGCACCCATCCGCACCAGCTCGCCGAGGCGGTCGTGGACGAGGTGTGGCACCAACTCGTGCCGGAACGCCAGTTCAGGTCCGCAATCGGTGAGCATGTCCGCGGCGATGGCATCCGTCGCGGCGCGCAACACCTCGGCCATCGGCCACCCGGTCAAGCTCGCCGCTTCGAGCAGTGTGAACCGCGTGCCGAACACAGCCCCCGCCGCCAACAGTGATGTCGCGGCGGGCGAGAGGACCTCCAGCAAACGCACCATCGCGTACTCGTACCGCGCAGGCACCCATTGGCGGCTGACGCCGTCGGTGAGCCTGGCGACGCCCCCGCGCACAGTGATGAGGTCCTCGCCCAGGAGGCTGCGGAGCAACGCGTCGCACAACAGCGGGTTCCCGCCCGCACGAGCGATCAGTTCGAGGACATCCGGGCCCGCGGGCACGCCGAGCACCGCCGCACACAGATCCGCCACCTCGTCATCGGTGAGCCTGCCCAACCGCGTCCGCACGGCGCCACCGCCGATCAGCGACTCGATGGCGCTCATCGCGGGCGTCTGTGCCGTTCGAGGTCGCCCACCGATCAACCACAGGATCGGCTCGCCCCGAAAAGACACCGAGAGCATGTGCACGATCAGCGCGGTCAATTCGTCGGACATCTGAAAATCATCGATCGCGATGACGAGCCGTCGAGTGGTCAGTATGCTTTTTATTGCGATCCGCAGCCTGTCGAGCAGTTCCAGGTGATCATTGACCATCTCGTCGAGGCTCGCGAGCACCGGACGGAAGTCATCACACGACTTCAAGATCGTGGTCAGAGTCGTGAAAGGTCGAAGCTGGTCGGTACGGCTCGCACCGCCCGAAGCGACGGTGAAACCGAGTTCGTGCGCGACGGCGACGGCGTGGTCGAGCACAGTGCTCTTGCCGGTTCCGACTGAACCTTCCACCAACACCATACCGCCAGTTCCCCCGGAAAGTTTGGCGAAGGCATGACGTAGAATTTTACGGCTGCTCCGATGAATGGCAACTGAATCACCCTGAACAGGGCACCGGCCGTGCGCATAGCTCAAATCCGTACTCACGAATCCCCCAGATTGCGAGCAGCAATACCGTTCGGTTCACTCAAGCGAACACAACCGACTGGATAAGTTGCAGTGGAGTGCCGCCATCCGATGTGCACCGACCATCAGTGACCCCGGGGCAGGGCGCACCACCCACAGCGACAGTACCAGTCGCTTTCTCCGACCGAACAGGAATTAGCGCTCGCAGGCAGTGCCCAAACCCTCCGGCACCCCCGCCAAACAGCGTAGATGCCGGACACCGGACGAAAGCAAGATGGATGCCTCCGCACTCCGCGTGACCAAGTTGGAGCGGCAAGCCTGCTCACAAACGCAGCCCCGCGGTGGGGCCGCGGCGCCATCACTGGAGTCGTCGACCGACCAGCGCCGCGTCAGACCCATGTCACCCACATAGTCATCACCGTGGACGCACCCCTGACGGGGAACAGAAGGGCATCGAAGCAATGGTCTTGATCGTGATTCAGCAGCTTGGGTCGAGGGAGATCCGTACAGGCGAAACGACACCTCGCAAAGCATCGTGCCAGGATGCGAGGAAGTGGGCGCAGCAGACCCGCGCCTGCACAATCGATTTCCCCGCGGGACACCGTGGCGGTGTCCCGCGGGGACTCGGGTTCGGCTGTCAGGAGGAGTGCGGGCAATTGCCGCGGAAGGCCGAGATCTGCAGGTTGGTGGACGGGATCGGGCAGAGGAACTGCTCGTAGCGGGTGTCGTTGTCGATGAAGCGCTTGAGCCAGGAGATGGTGTACTTGGCGATCGTGGTGTTCGCCGTGTTGGGGGCGAAGTGGCTGGCGCCGCGCAGTTCCAGGTAGGCCTTGTCCAGGGTGGACGGCAGGCTGTTGTAGAACGGGATCGAGTGGGAGCCGACCGGGGCGATGGCGTCGGACTGGGCTCCGACGACGAGGGTGGGGACGCGGTTGCCGGACCAGTTGGTGGTGAGGTTCCAGCCGGTCAGCGGGATCGCGGCTTGCAGGGTGGGGCGGGACCTGGCGGCTTCGAGGGTTCCGCCGCCGCCCATGGAGTGGCCGATGACGCCGAGGCGGCTGCTGTCGATGCGGCTGCGGACGGAGCTGCGCTCGGTGAGGTAGTCGAGGGCGGCGAGCAGTTGCCTGCCCCGGCTGTCGGGCTGGTCGAGGGTGGTGTTGGTGTCGATGGTGAACACCACGAAGCCCTGGGAGGCCAGGCGGGGGCCGAGCCAGGCCATGCTGGACTGGTAGGCGGTGAACCCGGGGGCGACGGCGACGGCGCCGAAGGTGCCCTGGGCGGTGCTGGTGGGGTAGTAGATGGTGCCGCCGCCGAAGCCGGTGACGCTGAGGCCGGACACCGTGGTGGTGGCGGTGGCGAAGGAGCCCCGGGAGGCTTCGATGCTGGAGGTGGTGGGGGCCGGGCCGCGTTCGTACGGGTTGTCCGCGAGGGGTGCCGCGTCGACCGCGGTGGTGGCGCCCGCGACCAGGGCGAGGGCGACGCCGAGGGGGGCGGCGAACCGGGTTCGCCACCGGCCCGCGGGGCGGGGACGGGCGGGAGGGGTGGCGGGGTTGGCGAGTGGGGTCATCTTTGACCTTTCCCTTGGCTCGGGGCAGCGGCGTCGCGGCCCGCGAGTGGTGGCCTTCAGCAGGGGAGCCGTTTCCCGGTGGGGAAATCCTGCTGTTGCGCGTCCGCCGTCCGGTGGTCGCGACTGGGACGCGGTGGGGGCGGAATCCGCGGCCGGGGGTGCGACCGCCCAGTCAGTGAAACACTTGGGCGAAATGTTTCACATCGCCTGAACGGGTGAGCGGGATCACCTGGGTGGCTACCCCGCGTGCGTCCCCAGTGCGCCCAGGACCAGGGTGTCGAGGAGGGTGGTGGCCACCGCGAGGTCGACCGGGCGCGAGGCCAGGACGTCGGCGTACAAAAAGGACTCACCGAGGCGGACGACGGCGTAGCTCAGGTCCGGCAGGCCCACCAGCGGGCGCAGGCCCGCCGCTTCGACGTCCGCGCCGATCAGCGCCGTGTGCGCCTCGATGAGGGTCGGCTGCACGCGGCCGCGCGGGTCGGTGAGCACCCGCAGGGCCACCACCGGTTCGCTGTCGATCAGCTTGCGCAGCCCGTCGCTGGCCGCGACCTCGCGGCGGTAGGCCTCCATGACCCACAGGCAGCGGAGCCTGCCGTCGGCGTCGCGCGGCGCGTCGCCGTGGGCCCCGTGCCAGCGGGCGATGGAGTCCGCCCAGGTGCGGTCGGACAGCAGCAGCAGCGCCGCGCCCATCAGGTCTTCCCGGTTGCCCACCCGGCGGAAGAAGGTGGCCCGGGAGATCCCCAGTTCGGCCGACATCCGGCTCAGGTCGAGGCGCGTTCCGTTGAAGAGGTCCCTGGCCGCGTGCCGGACTATGTCGTCGGTCGAGACGGTCACGCGCGGCAGCCTAGTCCCCGGGGCCCTCGACTTCGGACGGCCGGTGCCGGGAGCGCAGCCAGGCCGTGGGGGTCACGCCGGTCCAGCGCTTGAAGGCGTGGCTGAACGCCGAGGTGTCGGTGAAGCCGAGCCGGGCGGCCACCTCCGACCGGGGCAGGCCCGCGGTGAGCAGGTCCGCGGCCCTGGCCAGCCGGGCCTCGGCGGCCAGTTCGCGGTGCGCGGTGCCCGTCTCGGCGAGCCTGCGGCGGAGGGTGCGTTCGGACAGGCCCAGGGCCGCGGCGGTGTCGGCCGGGCGGCTCTGCGGGTCGCGGGCCAGCGCGGCCCGGGCGCGGACGGCGACGTCGTCGGTGAACAGCAGCTCGCACTCCCGCAGCGCCTCCGCGTGGGCGCGCGGGTCGGCCGACGGGAGGGGTGCGTCGAGGACCGCGAGCGGGACGCCGATCGAGGTGACCCGGGCGTCCCACTGGACCTCGACGCCCCAGAAGTCGTCGACCAGCGGGGCGTCCGGCGGCTTCGCGCACCGCACGCGGACCGAGTCGACCGGGGTCGGGCGGCCGAGGAGTTCCCGGTTGATGATCGCGGTGGTGACCATCATCCACACCGACTGGAAGGCGCGGGTGTCGGCGGGCAGGTGGTCGGCGTCGAAGACCAGGTGGGTGACCTCGTCGTCGGGGACGGCGCGCAGGTGCACGAGGGTGTCTGCAGCCGCGGTGAGGTCGAGCGACAGGGCCAGGGCGTGGCCGAGGGTGGGGCTGGTGCGCATCGCCTGCCCCCAAGCGGAGACGGCGCCGACGTGGAAGTCCTGCCCGGCCTCCACGGCCGGGCCGAGGGCGCCGCCGAGCGCGCGGACGAGGTTGCGGACCAGCACCGCCTCGTCGTCGCGGGTGGGCAGCAGCCGCGGGTCGGACAGGTCGGCCACGGTGTACTCCGAACCGGCCAGCAGCACCGCCTCGTCCACCCGGTGCCGCCGCGCCAGGGCGACGAGGACCAGCATCCGACTCCGCGGCCACCCCGAGACGACGTCGTTCACCCCGGCATCATCACGCACCCGACCGCGCGGCGGCAGAGCACACCCCGGACCCGGTCCACCCGCGAGCAAGATCCACATCCTCGCGCGCGTTCCATCCACAACCCCCACCCTCCCGAGGGGATCTGCGGCCTTGAGGCCAGTCTACCGGTGTGGACGGCGGTTCGCGGCGATGTGGATCTTGCCTGTGGACAACTCGACGCGTTTGGCATCGCCTGGGAGGGTGAAGTTGCGAGAGGGCGGCACACGGGCGCGCGAGGCGAGCAGAGGTGGTGGGGGCAGGACCGGCGGGTGGCCCGGCGGAACCGCGGGGCGGCGGCTCCGCCGGGAGGTCGGTCAGGGGTGGGCGGCGATGAAGTCCGCGCCCCTGGCGATGTCGCCGTTCAGGCCGTAGCTCAGGTGGGCGATGATGTTGAACGCCCCCGCCTCGCACACCGGGTCGCCCCCGGCGCAGTTGTCCAGCACGCGGTCCTGGAACGCGGGCGGGACCGGGCGGGACACGCTCTTGAGCGGGTTGCCGTAGAACACGATGGAGGCGATCCGCGGGTTCAGCGCCTGCGGCAGGACAGCCACGGGTGGGGAGCCGTTGATCGTGCCGGTGGTGTCGACGCCCAGGGCGGCGTTGACGATCTGGGCGCCCTGCGAGTAGCCGACCAGTGCGTAGCGCTCGTTCGGGCACTGCGCTGACCGCGTGGTCAGGTGGTCGACCACGGCCTGGTTGCCCAGCCGGGGCGAGGAGGCGTCGAAGTTCGCCGGGTAGTCGACCGCGGCTGCGGTGGCGTCGGGGACCTTGGCCTTCACCGCGGGGAACAGGTTGTCGCCGACGATGAACCCGTAGGGGCCGAATTCCGTGGTGCCGCGAGCGATGACCAGGTGCAGCGACGAGCAGGTGGGCCCCTCGGCCGCGGCCGCGCCGCCCACCAGCGGGGTGGCGGCCAGTGCGCCGGTCACCGCGAGCGCGCCCGCGGCGGCCAGTGCCCACCGCTTCTTGCGACTGCGCGGTGCCCGCACGTCTTTGTCACTCATCAGCCATGCCTCCTGGTAAACGACGTCGTACCCGGAACGGGACGCTAACCAGGGTGCGCGGTGGTGTCCACGGGCCGTCTCCGCCTTCGGGAGGGATGACGTTCGCGGCCACCGCCCTGACGCGGGCGGCCACGTCAGGGCGGTGGGGAGAGCGTTCGCACGCGCCTTTTCCTCCTAGCGCGCGCAATTCTCAGCGGTGCTCAGCCCAGTGCCGCCGGTGGGCCTCGGCCGACCACGCGGAGACCGCCGCCAGGTCGGGGGTGGGCGGCAGCGGCGTGTCCCCGGCCGCCAGGGCCGCCTCGACCCGCGACTGCACGTCGGCGATCTCGGCCAGGACCTCGGTGAGATCGGGTTCGTCGCCGCGCTTGACCCGCAGGGCGCGTTCCCGTTCGAACTCGGGCATCGGCAGGGTCAGGTGGCCGCGGGTGACCAGTTCCAGGCCCTGGTACGCCAGCCGCAGGGCGTGGGAGGCGTACTTGACGTCGTAGCCGTGCTTCGCGACCAGTTCGGGTCGGTTGGGCACGGCGCTGCGCCTGCCCCGGCCGAGCAGTCGGTCGCGCTGGGCGTTCATGTAGCCCAGGAACCGGTGCCCGGCCTCTTGCGACAGTGCTTTCGGTGCCAGTGCGCGCAGTTCGTCGCCCAGCGGTGTCCGCACGAGGACCGATTCCGCAGGCGCGTACAGCGGCAGCAGCGCCGTCGGGTTTCCCTTGACGACCAGGCGCAGGTACTTGCGCAGCGAGTACGCGACCAGGTCGGTGTCGCCGGGGCCGGAGCGGGCGCCCTCGGGTCGGGTGCGGAAGACGTAGTGGGGCACCGGGTCGGCCACGCCGAGCACGACCGGCGCGGGTTCGACGAACACACCCATCTCGTCGTGGTCGTCGGTGCCCGCGATGGCGATGCCGTGCACGCCGGAGCCCACGACGGTGCGCAGGATCTCCCCGCCCAGGGCGGTGTCCCGGTCGCCGTACTCGGTGTGCTGCCCGGTCGTGTCCACCCGCCGATCGTGGCACGGCGGACAACCGGGACACACCCGATTTTCCCTCCCCACAAAGAGAACCGGGCGCGCCCTCACGTGCAGGACGCGCCCGGTCACGTTCCGCTGATCAGCAGACGCTGTCGGTCGGCGCGGGGTTGCCGAGGCCGAACAGGGGGCGCAGCTTGAGCCCGATCCAGGTGCCGCCGAGCGCGAACAGGCCCCACAGCCAGCCGTGCAGGCTGCCGGTGGACACGCCGCCGAGGTAGGCGCCGATGTTGCAGCCGCCCGCCAGCCGCGCGCCGATGCCCATCAGGACACCGCCCAGGACCGCCGCGACCGCGGTGCGCCACGGGATGGTGCTGTGCAGCTTCCAGGCGCCCGCCAGCGAGGCCGCGACCGCCGCGCCGAGGATGATGCCGACGTTGGTCAGCGTGGTCTTGTCCGTCCACACCGAACCGGCCAGCGACTTGGCGTTCGACGCGGTCCGCCAGAACTCCCAGTTCTCCGGGTGCAGGCCGAGGAGCTGGAGGAACTTCGCCCCCCACAGGGCGAAGGCGAACGTCACGCCCCAGATGCCGCCGGAGACCAGGAAGACCGCGCCCGCCAGCACACCCAGCACGACCGCGCCCACCAGGATCGGCCACGAGCCGCGCAGCACCCTGGCGAACCCGGAGGCCGTGGGCACCACGTCGACCGGCGGCGGGGTGCGCCGCTTCTGCACGAACCGGGTGGCCAGCACGATGACGGCGAGCGCGGCGATGGTGATCGCCCACGAGCCGAACCAGCCGACGTGGTCGGACAGCAGCACGCCGGGCACCGAGGGCCAGCCGTCGAAGACCGGGAACGCGGCGGTGTAGACGACCGAGCCCGCGATGAACCCGAACAGGGTGAAGACGATCGTGGACTGCCCGGAGCCGACCGCGAACAGCGTGCCGGAGGCGCAGGAGCCGCCGAGCTGCATCCCGATGGCGAACAGGATCGCCCCGGTGAACAGGGCGAGCCCGATCGGGCCCGCGGTGGCCTTGGGCACCGAGCCGAACAGGCCGGAGCCGGTGGACACGATCAGCGCGATCAGGGTGGCGGCGGTGCCCAGCAGCAGCGAGTGCGCGCGGACCCCGGCGCCGTTGCCGACGGCGACGAGCTGGCGCCACGCCGAGGTGAACCCGAAGCGGGAGTGGAACAGGGCCAGGCCCAGCCCCAGGCCGAGGAGGAGCAGCACCCCGGACTTCGGGCCGTGCGACGCCCACACGTAGGCCGTCAGGGCGATCGCGAGCACGCCTGCGACGGCGAGCGGCACGACGCGCACCGGCTCCTCCGGCGGCGGGACGGGGGCGGCGCAGGAGGTGGGGAAGGACAGGAATCTCTGCTCTTCGGGGTTCGACTCGGTTGTCGCGGACACCGGGGCTCCAGGGGGTATCGGGGGGATGGGTGGGCCGGGCCGCCCGAGCCCGGGGAGTCGGGCGGCCCGGCGGTGGTGCTAGACCGGGATGATCCCGTTGACCGCGCGGACGACCGACTGGACGAGGCCGAACACCGGGATGCCCAGCGGGGCGAAGGTGTAGATGTCGTTGAGGTCGCTGGTGTCCGGCTGGTCCACGATCACCGGGTCGGCGAGCGCGGGGGCGGCGGTGCCGACGAACGCGGCACCGGCGATCGCGACGGCGACCAGCGTGCGGGCGAACTTGTTCTGCATGGTTGTCTCCTTGCTAGTGCGGGATGCGGGTCAGCCGCCGATGAAGCGCAGCAGGTCGAACACGGGCGCCAGCGCGCCCGGGATCGCGGTGGTGGGGGCGAGCAGCACACCCAGGTCCACCCCGGGCAGCAGCCAGACGGAGGTGTTGTCCTGGGTGGTGACCGCGGTGTCGGCACCGGCGATCCCGGCCGTTCCGACGCTCAGCGCGGCGGCGGCGATCGCGGTGACGAGCACCCGGGAAACCTTCTTCATGTCGGTTCTCCTTGCTGTGTGGTGGTTTCTCAGTCGAGCAGGACTCCGCTGACCGGCACGATGGTCGCCTTGGCGACCCACTGGCCGGGCAGCTCCTCGTTCATCGGCATCCCCGGCGCGTGCGGCTCGCCCGGACCCATGGCCATGACGTTGACCTGGGCCGCGGCGAACACCCTCGGTTCGCCGTCGACGTCGCCGCGGCGGTCGCCCAGCCAGGCGTGGAAGCCCGCCAGGGTGGGGCTCTCGCCGCCGAAGGCGTTGCCGACCTCGATGGCGTAGGTGACCGGCTGGGTTTCCCTGGGGTCGAACCGCAGCGGCACCGCGACCGTGGTGACCGAGCTGACCAGCGGGGTGTTGAGCAGCCACGGCGCGACGTAGAGCCCGTACGGGTACACCGCCGCCTCGCTCTGCTGGGTGCCCGCCGTGCTCAGCGCGGTGGCCGCGGTGGCCCAGCCGCCGACCACGACCAGGGCGTTGTCGGTGCCCTGGTCCGGGTCGACGCGCAGGCCCAGCCCGGACGCCGCCTCCTGGACCACCTCGGCCGCCCGGACACCGCGCGGTGAGGGGTCCGACTTGAGCGCGACGCCCGCCGCGCCCCGGGCGGCGAGGAAGCCGACCAGCTTGCGCAGCGCCTCGTCGTCCTGGGTGGACAGACCATCCGCCGGGCAGGACGTGAGCACGTCCTTGCGCCCGGTGACCAGCCCGCCCAGCGCGGCGCTGGCGCACTCCGGCCCGTCGTCCCCGGTGGCCCGGGTGTCCACGCGTTCGGTGCCGGTGTCCACCGCGACGGTGTCGCTGGACCCGCCCCGGGAGACGGTCACGTCGGACCGCCCCTCGGGCAGTTCCACCTCGGCCCAGGTGCCCTCCGCGCCCGGCCGGGGGACCGCGGCGACCTCGGGGCCGCCGTCGGCGCTGACCTTGAGGTCGACACCGGCGGTGGTCGGGAAGTGCACCAGGTTGGCGCCGGGGCGGTGGGGGGTGATGAGGACCGGCACCAGCCGGTCGGCGACCGCGGTGTCGGCCAGCACCGGCACCCCGGGCACCGGCAGCGCGGGCGGCGCCGGGACCGCGGCGATGGCGGTCCAGGCGAGGAACCCGGCCGCGACGCCCAGGGTGCCGTACCGGTAGGCCTTCGGCCCGGCGCGGAGGAACGCGGCGAGCGCGGTGACCACCAGCGGCAGCACGACCGCCGCCAGCAGCACCAGGCCCGCCGGGCTGCCCACGACCCTGCGGTCGAAGGCCAGCCCGGACCCGACCAGCCGCACCGCCCCGGCGACCACGAGCACACCGCCGAGGGTCAGGGCCAGCGGGCCGGGCCGCGGCCCACCCGGCCGGTGCTGCGACGGCGGCACCAGCAGGGTGAGCGCGGCGAAGCCGAACCACGCGACCGAGGCGGCCACGTAGGCCGTGTCGAGGGCGAAGTCCACCCCGGAGCGCCCCGCGGTGGTCTCGACCACCAGCAGCAGGCCGAGCGCGACCGCCGCCCAGCGGGCGGGGGTGGGCCAGCGCAGCAGCGCGGGCACCGCCGCGGCGAGCAGCACGTGCCCGACCGCGCCGAGCCAGTGCACGTCGGCCACCGCCACCGACACCAGGGCGAGCGCCGCCGACACCGCGGCGGAGACCGCCGCGACGACGACCACCCGGCGCGGCAGGGCCGTCAACTGCGGGCGCAGCAGGCCGATCCCGGCCACGACCGCGCCGGTGAGCAGCAGGACCAGGCGCAGGACCAGCAACAGCGCCGAGGCGCCGGTGCCGAGCCCGCCGTCGAGACCACCGTGGGGGTGCTCCATGGGACTACCCGCCTACTTCAGGTCCGCGTCGGCGACGACGAAGATCTCCGAGTGCGGCTTCGCGTTGCCGAACTGGCCGTGCGGCCACGCCTGCCGGTTGAAGTTGATGCCGACCTGGCCGCTGAACTCGTCCTTGAAGTTCGTGTCCACGCTGACCTTGCCGTCCCGGCCCAGGTGCAGCATGTTCACCTTGTGGTCACCGTCCAGACCGGACCGGGCGACGAAGTAGTTCGACACCGCGATGCGCTCCGGCGAGGTGGTCTCGTGGTAGTAGCCGTCCTCGCCCAGGGTGAAGTTGTCGTAGGCGCCCCAGTGCGGGCCCGCGGCGGCCTGGCCGGGGTTGATCGGCGCGGCACCGGCCACGGTCGGGCAGTCGTCCTCGGCGCCACCGTTCTGCGCCTCGGCCGCGGTGTCGATGCGGCACTTGAAGTCCGTGCCCGCCGCCACCAGCTTCTGGATGTCGAGCACGTAGACGCCACCGGTGGAACCCGGGTCGTTCGGGCCCAGCGCGCCCTTGCCGCGGCCGGTGATGGCGCGGTAGAGGTACTTGTCGTCCGGGCTGGTCTGAATCCAGCCACCGTTGGAGCCACCGCCGTTGGAGTCGTTGCCCGCGTAGATGGCCTTGGCGGCGGAACCGTCGTCGAACACCTCGTACCAGTGCGGCTCGGCGGCGGTGATGTCCGGCGTGTAGTGCACCGCGCCGCCCTGCATGGTCTGGGCGAAGGCGCCCTTGTGGCCGGGCAGGTTGGTCACCGTGGTCTCCATGACCGCGCGGCTCTCGTTGTGCAGCGGGTCGGCGGCGTTGGCCCGGGGGCCGTCCTGCAGGTAGGACACCGCGCGCAGCCTCGGGTTGTTGCGGTCGGTGATGTCCCAGGTCCGCACGGTCGGGCGGCGCAGGTACGGCGACGGCTGCTTGATCGGGTCCAGGATGATGTTGCGCGGCTCGGCGTAGTCACTGGTGACCAGCGTGTTCAGGTCTTCGCGGGCCTGGATGCCGTGCGGGTTGGCGCAGGTCGGCTTGCCCAGTTGCGGCAGGTTCGCGCACAGCTTCGGGTCGTCGCCCTGCGGGGTGGCCGCCGAGGTCTGCGAGAGCACCTTGCCGGTGGAGTCGAAGCGCACGACCGCGCCGGGGCTGCCCGCGAAGCCGTTGGAGATCGCGGTCTGGCCGTTGGCGTAGACGTACGGGCCGGGCACGACCGGGCCGCCCATGTAGGTGCCGTAGGCGGTGCCGTCCTTGAGGGTCCAGTACGCGTCGGGCACCGAGCCGCCGAGGGTGTTCGTGGGCAGGCTGACGCCCTTGAGCTTGAGCTCGGGCAGCGCGCTCACGTCGAAGGCGTAGGTGGCCGCAGCGAAGAGCGCACCGGCGTAGATGGTGTCGCCCTTGTGCCACACGTACTGCACGTGCGACAACAGCCGCGACGTGGGGAAACTCGAATGGGAGGGGCAGCGCCACCAGGGGGAGTGAATCGGACGGTTGGCGC